>MTPG01000076.1 GCA_002010915.1 Desulfarculaceae bacterium JdFR-97
CGGCGGGTGAGCTGGCGGCTCTCCTCCAGCTCGTTTCGGAGGCGGTTCAACTCGGTGATATCCCGTTCGTTCACCACCACCAAACGTATCTCCCCCTTTTCATCGAATACCGGGTTGCCGGTCACCAGGATGTGGTTGCCGTTCTTCAGCTTCTGGATCAGGGTGATGGCCGTCTTGTGCTTCAGGACCTCCAGGGTCACAGAACGGTCGATCAGCCCATCCTGAACCAGCTCCTCCATCCTCCTTCCGATGACCTGCGATGCCCTTATGTTGTTCATCTTCTCCGAAGACCTATTGATGCGGACGACTCGCCCTTCTCGATCGCAGATCCACAGCCCATCGTAGGATGAGTTGATGATGGCAGTGAGATCCTCGTTGATCCTCTTGTAGGATTCCAGTTCATGGAATACCCTCTCGTATTCCGAAATATCCTGAAAGACGCTTATGGCCCCAATCACACGGCCCTCCTCAAAAATGGGGTTTCGGTTTGCAACGATGGTGGACTCCCCCAGGGTCAGCTTCTTCCCCAGCTGAGGTTGTCCCGTTTTCAACACCGCCTGAAAGTCCTTCCACGCACTGGGAAAGAGCTCGGATATGCGGGTCCCGATCACTTCCTCGGGGTTTACCCGGAGCATCATCCCGGCCGCGCGGTTGTAGATGATGATTATGCCCGCGGCATCTATAACAACGATACCATTTTGGGAGGAATCAAAGACATGCTTCCATTTCCTCAATTCTGCCAAAGGAGCCATGATGTCACCTATTTAGAGAGTTAGTAATTAGATGGATGAAAATGCTTGCCCAGATGCAATGGTCGATGTGGTTATTCGGGGATGGGCGACTTCAGTCGCCCCCTTCGAGGAGGCTAAAGCCTCCCCTATCCAACCAGGACCAAATGGACGAAATCGACCAATAGACCAAATACCCTTCCCTCCTCAACGAGCAAGCGGCCATTTGCTAGCTACATGGACCCGCACCGGCGGCCTGCAGTGCGAGTTTCGCTGCTCCCTTGGGGGCTGTCTCTCCCATGAGGATGAACCGATATCCTCGAACCTTCCTCTGTTTGTACAGGGTATAGGCCTCGCTGGCCCCTCCTCCCACATGGCAGATCCGGGGCTTGAGAGGGATCTCCCTTTGCCAACGGGACAGTGCACGGGTCTGAAACGATACGATCCCATGGACCAAGGCCAGGAGGAAATCCTCCCTGGTTGCCCCCAGGGTCAGGCGGGTGAAGGAGGCCGTCATCTGTCGGACCCGGTGGCGGTCTCCCGAGAGGTAGGGATGGAACCGGACCTGCGGCCTCCTGGAAGACCCCAGCACAGAGGGTAGATACTGTTGGTAGAAATCCTCCTTGGTCATATCTTTGCAGAAGACCCCCCGAAACCACTCCAGGGAAGCGCCGCCGGCCCCCACGGTCCGCATGGCCAGCCACCTGCCCGGATAGGCATGGGTGCGCAACAGGTGCTCCTTGGAGATGAGGGGGTGGTCCGTGCAGAGGACCAAAATCTCAACGGTCCCCGAGGTGTTCATGAGATCTCCGGGCTCGGTGACCCCCGCTCCCACCGCAGCGCAGGTGGTGTCGTTGGCTCCCACTACCACGGGTATCCCTGGCCTCAGGCCCGTGGCCCTTGCGGCCTCAGGCCCCAAAGATCCTGCCACAGTGGTGGAGAGGGCCACCGCGGGGAGCTTCTTCCCGTCGATCTCGAGGAGTTCCAGAAGCTCCGGATCCCAGTCCCCGTATCCCACCGTATCGTAAAGCCCCGTAAAGGAGGCGTTGGAAGGGTCTATGACGAAGACTCCGGCAAGACGTTTCATGAAGAAGGTGACCGCGTGGCCGAATACCACGTCCTTCCGCTGATAGATCTCCGGGTGATGCTCCCGGATCCATAGGATGCTCGTCAGTGAGATGCCTCCCGGGACGGGGAGATTCCCAGCGCTCTGGAGGAACCTTTCCTCTCCCACCCTTCGGAGCGCCCAGAGGGCCTGGGCATAGCTCCTTCGGTCCAGGTGGAGGATCACGGGCCCCAGGGGTCTGCCCTCCCCGTCCATGGGGAGCAGAGAGGGGCAGAGGGTGGAGAAGGAGACGNCCTGTACGTCCCGGATCTCTTTGAGGCTACGGCATGCCTCCAACAATGCCTCCCAGAGCACATGAGCATCGATCTCCACCCGGCTCCGTCCCTTCACACGAGGAGTGTAGGAGACCTGAACCCGCTCGCGCAACCGGAGCCGCCCGTCGAACACGCACCCCTTGAGGGACTGGGTCCCCACATCCACGGCCAATATCCTGTCCATGGAGGATCTCCCCTTTCTACATCCCCTTTTCTCCTCATCCGTACTTACGACAGAATGCAATGGGAAGCAACTCCTCGATCAGGGATGTCCCAGCGCCTCGATTTGGTTTTTCCTTTCTTGACAAATGGACTTTTCTTTGCCATGAAAGGAAAAGCTCCGATGCGACCGGGAAGATTGGACCGCATTAGATAGACCAGAACCAGCGTGCATCGAGGCCCCCTCATCGCAGGGATGGGGGATAGGTGTCCGCCAAAGGCGGATCAAGGGTCTTGAAACGAGGAACGCGCTCCATCCCGAGGAAAGGAGGTCCCGTCATGAAGAGGAAGGCATGTCGAGCCGGTGTGGTGTTTCTTGCACTCCTTGCCCTGATCGTCGCCGTCTCTCCCATGGAGGCCGGAGCCTCGAGCAAAGAGCCCATCGTCCTTGGAGTGCCCACCTCTCTCTACACTCCCTTTGGGAGGGATGGGCTCAAGGCCGTCAAGCTGGCAGTGGAGGAAATCAATGCCGGAGGAGGGGTGCTCGTGGGCGGCCAGAGGAGGCCTTTGGAGGTGGTCGTGGCCGATACGCGAGGCGGTGAGCCCGGCACTCCCGTTCACGATGCTCTCATGGCTTACGAGAAACTGATTACCGAGAAAAAACCCCACGCCATCGTAATCGGGGCCTTCCGTTCGGAAGTGCTCATCGCCAGTATGGACCTGGTGGCCAAGTATAGGATCCCACAGCTCGGGACCATCGCCCAGACCCCGAGATTTCAGGCCAAGATCAAGAAGGACCCCGAAAAGTACAAGTATCTCTTCCGTGTGACCACCGATGCCCTGGTGGATGCCTCATACATCAACCGGACCCTGGACAAGCTCAAGAACGACTTCGGGATGAACCGGATCTATTTCATCTATCAAGATACCCTATGGGCCAAGGCCTTCAGCGGGCTGATGAGCAAGCACTGCAAGGCCCAAGGATGGACCCAATTGGGATTCGACGGATATGCCGCAGGGGCCACAGACTTCTCGCCAGCCTTGACCAACGCCAAGGCGGGTAAGGCTCAGGTTATCGGGATGGTCTGGGATGTGCCCTTGGGGGCAGGGGTCTTTGTCAAACAATATGTGGCCATGAAGGTGCCGGCGCTGTTGATCGGGTTCATTCCTCCCATGGCATCTCCCATGGCCGTCAAGACGGTGGGACCGGAGGTGGAATACTCGCTCTCCGTGGAGTTCCCCGTAGGAGCCTCCCTCCCCCTGAAGAAGTTGCCCAAGACAGTGGAGTTTTTGAACAAATTCAAACAGAAGTATGGATCTCTGCCAGAGGCCGCCGCCGTGAACTCCTCCGCCTATGACGCGGTCTTTATCCTGGCCGAGGCCATCGAGCGGGCCGGCAGCCTGGATCCCGACAAGCTGGTGGTAGAGCTGGAGAAGACGGACTATCGTGGGGTCTCGGGGAGGATCCGGTTCAACGAGCAACATGTGGCCGTCTTCGGACACGAAGACCCCAACGAGACCGGGGTCTGTGTGGTCTTCCAGTGGCAGAAAGGGGCCGACGGGACCCTCCGACGGGTGCCCGTCTATCCCGACTTCCTGGCTGAAGGCAAGATCCTGCTGCCCCCTTGGATGAAGTAGATTGAGATAGGGAGGAAGAAGGCTGCGCAGGAACCTCTTGCGGCTCGGTCTGAATGCATGAAAGGCGCAGGTTCGGAAGGAGCGCCCTTGGAGAGGAGGACGCATCCGGCCTTGCGCCTTCTCCACATCCATTGAACGGGCTTCAGGACCCTCTACCCCGCTGCGTGAGGGAGATCATAAGGCCGTGATTCCCACACTCTTGGTTTATGGTCTGGTCAACAGCGTCATCCTTGCCCTCTACGCATTGGGATTCAGCTTGACGTACGGCATCAGCGGGCTTGCCAACTTCGCTCACGGTGCTCTCTATATTCTGAGCGGCTTTGCGGCCTGGAACCTGATCCATCACATGGGGATCCCTCTGCTCCCTGCCGCCCTTCTGAGCGTGGCGCTGACCGGGATGCTGGGTTTCGTCTTCTACTGGGTGCTTCTTCTCCGTATCCGCGGGATCGCCTTGGCCGAACTGGTGGTGACTTTTTCGGCGGGGGTGGCCATTCTGGAGATCCTGACTTGGCAGGGATTCTATGGGATCCGGTACAGCCTTCCCGTCTTCCTCCGGGGAGGGATCGAGGTGGGTGGAGTGGCCGTGGACTATCAACGGCTGTTGGTCCTGGGCACAGGGGTCGTTCTCGTGATCCTTCTTTGGCTCTTCGTTCACCACACTCGCATCGGCCTGGCCTTTCGGGCCATGGCCCAGAATGAGAGGACCGCCCTATCGGTGGGCATCGAGTCCGACTGGGTGGGCTCCCTGAGCCTAGCCATGGGCGCGGCCTTGGCCGCAGTGGCCGCCTTGGTGGTCCTTCCGCTGGGGGTCATGGAGTCGACCATCGGCTACGAGGTGCTTATATACGCCTTGGCCGTTGCCATTGTGGGAGGACTGGAGAGCACCGTGGGAATGATCCTGGGAAGCTTTCTCATAGGCTTCGGCCAGGTGGCGGCGGCCAGATTCATCGGTGCCAAGTGGATGGTCATAGTGCCGCTTGCGGCCATCGTTGTGGTCCTGGCAGTGCGGCCGTCGGGCATCCTGGGGAGGTTCAAGGAACTGGAGGAGAGGGTCTGAGGTGCCCGACCGGAAGGGGATATATCGAAAGAAGCGCCTCGATCGAGGGATCAAGGCCAGGGCCGATACCATCTATCTTATAGCCTCCTGGCGGGAGATCTTCTATCTTTTGCTGCCCAGGGCCTTTCCGGTGGGTTTTCTGTTGATCCTGCCTGCGGTGCTTCATGGATACTGGCAGAAGGTGTTGGTCTTCGCATGCGTATACGGCCTCCTGGCCCTCAGCTGGGACCTGTTGGCTTCCTGCGGCCTGTTCTCTCTGGGGCAGGCCCTCTTCTTCGGCGCAGGGGCCTATCTGGCTGGAGGCCTCAACTACTATCTGCACCTCCCTCCCTTGGTGACTGTCCCCGCGGCCACCGTGGGCGGGGGGTTGCTGTGTGCGGGGTTGCTGGCTCCGGTCATACGGCTTCGGGGGGTCTACTTCGCCATGGTCACCTTGATGTTTCCTCTCCTTCTCATGAGGGGGATCGAGACAACGGGGGTGCTGGGGGGGACCCATGGATTGTCCGCTCTATCTCCCTTTCCCGGGGAGACATTGACGGCCTATTTGGCGGTTCTGGCATTTTTGGCGTGTCTTTTCCTCTTTCGAAGACTCATCAATTCGGACTACGGTTTGGTGCTAATGGCCATCCGGGACGACGACCGAGCCGTCATGAGCGGGGGCATCAACATCTACTGGAGGAAGACCCAGGCCCTGTTCCTCGCCGGTTCGGTGGGGGCCTTCGCCGGCGCCCTGATGACCCATCACTTCCAGTTCCTGGGGATGTCCGCCTTTGCTCTGGATTATTCCATACTACCGGTGGCGGCCGTGGCCCTGGGAGGACAGGGCTCCTTTGCAGGTGCAGCTTTGGGGAGTATGATCCTCGTGCCCCTCTCCGAGAGCCTCCGGGCCCTGGGCGGGCTTCGGATCGCCCTTTATTGCATTATCCTCATGGTGAGTATTGTGGCCCTTCCCGAAGGGCTCTTCCACTATCTGGAGCGCAAGTATCACCAGTTTGAGACCCGGGCCGAGGTAGAATGAGCAAGGCATCGGAGACCATTCTCGCGGTGGAGAGGGTCAGGAAGCGATTCGGGGGGATCCTGGCCGTTTTCGACGTGAGCTTCGAGCTCAAGGCCGGGGAGTTCCTGGGGATCATCGGCCCCAATGGGTCGGGCAAGACGACCCTCGTCAACCTTATTACAGGGTTCGTCAAGCCCGATGGTGGACGGGTCTTCTTCAAGGGGAGGGATATCACGAGTTTCATGCCCTACCGCATCGCCGACATGGGGATCGCCCGCACCTTTCAGATGGTGCGACTCTTCTACAATCTGCCTGCCTATAAGAACATCATCATTCCCCTCTGTTCCTCCAGGGTCCGACGCTTGGGCGCGGGACGATACGGCGAGAAGGATGACATGGCTGTGGACCTGCTGGATGACATGGGCTTCGAGAGGGACTCCTACGTCCCGTACAAGACCGCCGGTAGTCTCCCCCACGGTTATCTCAAGAGGCTGGATCTGGCCCGGGCCATGGCCCTCAGGCCCGAGGTCCTCATCCTGGATGAGCTCTTCTCCGGGATGTCCCTGTCCGAAGTGGCCAGCACCCTGCCCCTCATCGAGAAGTTCCATGAGGAAGGCCTCAGCATTATCATGATCGAACACCGACTCAAGGAGCTCTTTCGGGTTGTGGATCGGGTCCTTGTGCTCAATTTCGGGCGTAAGATCGCCGATGGCTCTCCTCAGGAGGTCATGGAGAACGAGGAGGTCCGCAAGGCCTATCTGGGGATCGAGGTGGAGATTTTGTAGTGAACGGAGACGGAGCCATAACGGCCAGCGAGGAGGTCCCTCCTATGCTGGATGTTCGGGGATTGATGGTATTCTTCGAGAACGCCCTGGCCCTCAATGACCTCAGTTTGGAGGTCCAAAAAGGGGAGATCGTGGCCGTCCTCGGATCCAACAGTGCCGGCAAGACCACGCTGATGAATACGATTTCCGGACTCCTCGTGGACATGAAGAGGAAGGAGGACCGCCGAGGAGGGGTTCGGATCACCTTTCTGGGCTCCCTGAAATATGAAGGGGAGGAGATCCTCAACCTCAAGCCCAGCGAGCGCGTAAAGCGAGGGATCGTCCTCTGCCAGGAGCGTCATCCCGTCTTCCGAGACAGCGATGTGATGGAGAACCTCAAGATCGCGGGCTACCTCCAGCAGCGCGGGGAGACGCGGCGGAGGATCGAGCGGGTCTTCGGGACCTTCCCCGTGCTCAAGAACCTGCGCAAGAGAAAGGCGGGGCTTCTCAGTGGGGGGGAGCAGCAGATGCTGGCCATCGGCATCGCCTTGGTGGCCAACCCCAGGCTCCTACTGATGGACGAGCCCNTGCTCGGGTTGAGCCCCTTGTTGCAGGCCGAGCTGGCCCGCGCCATCCGCGATATCCGAAAAGGGGGGATCACGGTGCTCGTCACCGAACAATTCGCGCGCCCCCTCATTCCCGTCATCGACCGGGGCTACGTCATCGAAAACGGGATGCTCGTCTTCTCGGGGAGCAGGGAGGAGTTGGTGGAAAACCCCGAGGTAAAGTCGGCCTACTTGGGGATCTGATGGAGGAGTCATGGTTCAACGCCCCGCCGAGGGTATCTTCGAGTCCTTCCAGGAGGTGGCCCGCAGACATGAGGACCGGACGGCCCTGATCTTCTTGGGAGAACGCTTTCCCTACAAGGATCTCCTGGACATGGTCCTCCGGTTCAGCGAGGCTCTCCTCCGATTGGGCATCCAGGAAGGGGATCGCGTCCTCCTCTATCTCTACAATATGCCCCAGACCATCATCGCCATCTTGGCCCTGAGAAGGATCGGGGCCTTGGCCGTCCCCGTCGCCCCGGTATACGGAGCCCACGACCTGAGGTACCTGGCCTCCGATAGCGGAGCAGTGGCAGTCTTGGCCATGGACAGCAACTATAACTATGTCAACGAGGTCCTGCCCGGGAGCCCTCTCCGCCGGGTCATCGTCACGAACCTCGTCGACATGGTGCCCCGGTGGAAGCGGTGGATCGCCAGGGGGTTCGACCGCGTACCCCGAGGGAGACGGCCGTCGGGGGAGGGAATCTCAGCCTTCATGGACCTCCTCCAGGAGGGACGTCCCTCTCGTCTTCCTCCATTTCGGCCCCCAGACCCCCAAGACCCAGCCCTCATCCTCTATACTGGAGGGACTACGGGTTTTCCCAAGGGTGTCCCCCTGCCTGACGGGCTTTTTCTCCACAAGGCCGTGGAGTGGCGCAGGGCCAGCGAGGCGGTGACGCCCTTGGGAGAAGGAGTGACCGCGCTGGCCGCGCCCCTCTACCACATCATCGGGGAGATGGACGCCTTGGCGCCTCTTTTGGTGAGCGGTGAGACGGTCCTGGTACTCCCCCGGGTGGTCCTCGATGCCTTGATGGATCACATCGCCCGGTACCGGGCCACTAACATGTTCGCCGTCCCGGCCCTCTACCGCATGATCTTGGATCATGACCGTGTGGATTTCTACGATTTGTCATCCCTGAGGTATTGCGGCACCGGAGGAGATGTGCTCCCCGTGGAGGTGGGGAGGCGATGGTATCAGAAGTTCGGTATCCCCCTGTACCAGGGATACGGGACCACTGAGTTCTGTGGGGCCATCTCCTTGTCCTATGCCTGCGACGGTCCTCCTCCAGAGGGTGCAGCGGGGAAGATCGTCCCCGGAAGTCGGGTCAAGTTGGTGGAGCCAGGAACCCTGACTCCGGTGCTCCCAGGGGAGCCGGGTGAGCTCCTCGGGACCTCTGACTGCCCGGTCCGGCAGTACTGGAACAAGCCCCAGGAGACGGCTCAGTGCTTCCTGGAGGTGGAGGGGGATGTCTGGTATCGGAGCCAGGATATCGTCCGCATCGACCAGGATGGATGGCTCTATTTCCTGGATCGCTCAGCGGACATGATCAAGCACAAGGGTTATCGCATCGCGGCCGCTGAGATAGAACGGGTCCTTCAAGAACACCACGCCGTCACAGCGGCCTGTGTGGTGGGTGTCCCCGACGATAAGGTGGGCGAGCGGATCAAGGCCTTCGTGGTCCTCAAGCCGGACATCCGAGGCGTGAGCAGCTACGAACTCACCCGTTGGTGCAGGGATCGGCTGGCTCCCTACAAGGTGCCGCACTACATCGAGTTCCGCGACATGCTCCCCAAGTCAAAAGTGGGGAAGATGCTTCGCAGGGAGATGCGCGCTGAGGAACAAAGAAAACGAAGCGCCTGAGCTCCCCTCCGCCCGCAGGGACATCAACGGCCCGATGTGGCCATCTCTTCGGCCACAGCGTCCACAGCGGCCAGGATTCGGTCCACGTCTTCGTCGGTATGGGCCTCCGAGAGGGCTCCTCCCCCGTGCATGACGAAGACCCCATGGTTGAGCAGCCGCATGCGGAATTCATGGTCGACCTTTTCCATGTCCGTCAGGGTCTGCATCTCTTCCGGATTTTTCACCCTCGTGGTGGGGTCATAGGGGAAGTAGGCGCCGCAGAGGGATCCTCTTCCCGTGGTACGGCCCTCAAGCCCGTGTCTCCGGAAAGCATCCTCCATCCCGCGACGTAGCCGTTCCCCCATGGAGTCGATGCGGGGGTAGAGCTCCGATGAATGTTGCCTCAGGTAATCCACCACCCGATACCCCACGATGGTGGATAGAGGGGATGAGGAGAAAGTCCCTCCACCCAGCATCACGCCTTGGCCCTTCTTTCGAGAGATGGTGGGGTCGCACAGCTCGAAGATCTCCGCCTTGCCTGCGATGACCCCCAGGTTGGCCCCGCCGCCTACCACTTTGCCCAGAGTGGCCATATCCGGCACGATGCCATAGGCCCCTTGGGCTCCGCTTAGGGTCAGGCGGTATCCAGTAACGATCTCGTCGAAGATGAGCAGGGCCCCGCGCCGTTGGGTCTCCTGCCGAAGCATCTCCAGGTAGTCCGGCTGCGCCGGGATCATGCCCCCCGCTCCCATAACGGGCTCCACGATGACCCCGGCCAGGTCCTCCCCCACCTCCTCCATTGTCCTGATGGTCTGATCGAGGTCGTTGAAGGAGATGGGGCGTACATAGCGGCCCATCTCCTGGATCAGACCCGCGCTTTCCGGCACCTCGAAGGGTCTCCGGATGTACCAGGCAAGCTCGCTGTTGGCCCCGTGCCATCCCCCTGCAGCTTTGAGGATGGTCCTCCTCCCTGTGTACGCGCGGGCCAGCCTAACGGCGTACATGGTGGCCTCGGTCCCGGAGACCCCCAGGACCACCTTTTCCGCGCAAGGGACCGTCTCCTGAATGAGCTCGACGAATCGAACCTGATACTCGTGGACCACTCCCCAGTGGAGGCCCACCTCGGCGACCTCCCGTAGGGCCTCGTTGACCACGGGGTGGCGATGTCCCAGGATGAGGGCGAAGTGCCCCATCCAGAGGTCGATATACTCGTTGCCGTCCACATCTCGGATGCGGGCTCCTTGGGCCTCCTGGATGAAGAAGGGATAGGGAGGAATGTGGCGATACCGGTGGCTGACCCCTCCAGGCATCACCCTCCGGGCCCGCTCGAACAGCTCACGGGACCGCGGTGTCCGTTCACGATAGCGCTGCACGTAGTCCTTCTCCGCCATGGACTCCTCCTACATGGTTGACCGGGAAGCAATAGGTATAGGGATTTCCTCATATGAAACCCGGGAGGTGGTCCTCACATTCCCCCCAATTGTTCGACCACCAATGCCAGGGCGGAGTGATCCAGCTCCCCTTTGTCCTGTGCGAGCAGGGCATTCATCAACTCCGCAGCCTGCGCCGTGGCGGTGAGAGCCAAACCGACCTCTCTGCCGGTTCGAAGTGCGATGGCCAGATCCTTTCGATGGAGTCTCACCTTGAAGCCCGGCTGGAAGTTTCGGTCCAGGATCCGCTTGCCGTGGAGCTCCAGGATCCGGCTCTGGGCGAACCCTCCCAGGAGGGCCTCCCGGACCTTGGCGGGGTCCACCCCGGCCTTCTTGGCCAGGGTGAGGGCCTCCGAGACGGCCTGGATGGTCAGTGCCACCACCACCTGGTTGCAGGCCTTGGTCACCTGCCCTGCCCCGGGATCGCCGATGAGGACGATATTCTTCCCCATGACCTGGAAGAGAGGGAGGGCCCGCTGAAAGGCCTCCTTGCTCCCCCCCACCATGATGGAGAGCGTCCCCTCCTTGGCCCCCACCTCACCGCCTGAGACCGGGGCATCCAGGGCCTCTACCCCCTTCTCCTTCAGGGCCTCGTAGACCTTCCTCGAAGTGGCCGGAGCGATGGTGGACATGTCGATGTAGAGCATCCCAGGACGGACTCCTTCAACTACACCCTTGGACCCCAGGACCACCGCCTCCACATCCGGAGAGTCTGGAAGCATGGTGATGACCACATCACTCTTTTCGGCTACCTCCCGGGGAGAGTGCGCCGCGCTGGCCCCTTCCGCGGCCAGTTCCTCCACGGATGGCCGGCTCCGATTGTGAACCACCAGGGGATAGCCCGCCTTCATCAGGTTTCGGGCCATGGGCTTTCCCATAATTCCCAGACCGATAAAGCCGATTCGTTCCATCTCTACCTCCATTGGTCAAGTTTGAGACAGAGATCCATCAAAGACCTCGATTGTCTTTCAGATCGGTATCCCGCCCGCTTTCCCCTTTCCATCGGGTCTGCTTTTGACTGGGCGCCTGGAGGGACTCTGTTCACGCTTTCTTCAACGGCTCCGTGAGGCCCTCTGCGAAGCCCATCTCCTCGATCCATCGAAGGGAGCTTCGTGTGTCCGGTTCAGGGACGTATTCTAGCCCCACATGGCCTTCGTAGCCCATCCGATCCAGTTCTCGGAGCAGGAAGGCGTAGTTGATCTCTCCGGTTCCAGGTTGATGGCGTCCAGGATTGTCGGCTATCTGTATATGCCCGACCCGATTCAGATTCTCCCTGAGGGTGGCCGTGAGATCGCCTTCCATCTTCTGCATGTGGTAGACGTCGTATTGAATTTTGAGGTTCTCCTCGCTTACCTCCTCCAGAAGACGGAGGGCCTCACGGGTGGAGGTCAGGAAGAAGCCGGGGACGTCCACCGAGTTGAGGGGCTCCACCAGCAGCGTGATGCCCTCTTTGGCCAGCATCCGGGCCGCGAAACGCAAATTTTCCACCAGGATCCGCCATTGCTCTTCGCGATCGAAACCGGCTGCTTCCTTCCCCACGAGGCAGTTGATGCGGGGCACGTGGAGGATGCGCGCGTACTGGAGGGCGTGCTCCACTCCTTCACGGAATTCCTCCACCCTGCGAGGGTCGACGGCGATACCGCGTTCCCCCGCCTGCCAGTCCCCCGCGGGGAGGTTGAATAGGACCTGCTTCAGGCCGTGTTCCTCCAGCAGCTCTCCAAGGCGTTCGGGGGGATGGTCGTAGGGAAACATATACTCCACGGCCTCGAAGCCCGCATCCCTGGCGGCCTTGAAACGTTCCAGGAAGGGATGCTCGCAGAAGAGCATGGAAAGATTGGCCGAGAATCTGGGCATGGCACCCTCCTCCTTGACGTAGTGGAACGGCCGGTGCAGGCTCAATTTCCCTTGGCGGCCGCCAGCTCCTTCAGGCGGGCGACACCCTCAGAGGCCGCATCGGCCAGCAAGTTGATGTCGCTGCTGTAGGTCACAAAACGCATTCCCTTCTCCACCCAGCCCGACAGGATCTGGAGATCGAACATGTGGATGCCAGGGACGATTCCCTTGGCGTCGCATACCTGGATGACCTTCTGGATGGCCTCCACCTCACGGGGATGGGTCACCTGACCCGGGATCCCCAGGCTGACCGACAGGTCTATGGGGCCCACGAAGATGGAATCCACTCCGGGCACCGAGGCTATCTCCTCCAGGTTTTCCACGGCCTGGGGGCTTTCGGCCTGCACTGCTATGAACGTGTGCTCATTGGCCTGTCTCAGATACTCGTCCGCCCGGACCCGTTCGTAAAGGCTGTGAGCCCGCCTGAGGCCGACTCCCCGATTTCCCATGGGGGGATACTTGGCGTGCTGGATCACCTGGCGGGCCTGCTCCGCCGTGTGCACCTGGGGGACCAGCAGACCCGCGGCCCCAAGATCCAGGGGCTTGAGGATGACTTCTCGCCGGATCTCCGGGACCCGGACCACCACGGAGATGCCAGCCCCGCGTGCAGCCGCCACGATGCCTCCGATGGTCTCCGGGCAGTAAGAGCCATGTTCGTTGTCCAGGATCAAGAAGTCGAACCCACAGCGGGCAAGCATGTAGGCTACATTGGGATTGCGGACCTCGGAGATCATGATCCCGAGGACGGTCTCGCCGGCCAGAAGCCGTGACCTGAGGTGTTCCATGAGTTCCTCCCTTGGTCGGGTTGTAATCCTATAAGGTGTCCGGTTCGGACCGAGCCGGGATGGACGCACCGCCCTACATTATAGAGATCTGGGTGGGGGAGTCCAGACCTTTGCAGGACTGTGGCTTGGTTCTTCCCCCGAAGCAAGGGTATACTAACAGCTTGCTCCATGGCGCCTGCTGGAGGCCTTTTCCATGAGGTCATGACCATGCCTTCTCCTTCCTCCATCTCACATCCCCGGTTATATGGCCCGGCCTTCCTCGTGATGGCCGCGGCCAACTTCTTTGTGGTCTCCAGTTTCGGGGCCTTTTTCCTATTCCCCCTCTTCGTTGCCCATCACGGGGGGGCCGGAAGGGATATCGGGATTCTCATGGGGGCCATGGCCCTCTCGTCGGTCCTCTGCAGGCCCTGGATCTCGGAGATTATCGACGGCATGGGACGCAAGAGGAGCTATACCCTAGGGGCCGTGCTCATGACTCTCATGCCCCTCTCCTATCTGACCTTCCAGGGGCCTCTGGAGTCCTTTTATGTCCCCCTTCTGATCGTCCGGGTCCTTCATGGAGTGGGGATGGCCTTCTGCTATACGGCGGTCTTCACCTATGTGGCGGACATCGTCCCCAAGGAACGCCTCAATGAAGGGATCGGGATGTTCGGTGTATCGGGGCTTTCGGGATTGGCCTTCGGTCCGACCTTGGGAGAAGCTGTGATCGACCATTTCGGCTTTGGTGCTTTTTTTATGACCGCATCGGCCCTGGCCGCGGTAGGACTGGGGCTGCAGTTGCCCTTGGCCGACTCGTATGCCCCTTTGCCCGCCGAGCCCGAACGCCCTTCCTTCTTCTCCGTTTTGAAGAGGAGAAAGACCATCCTTGTGGCCGCCCTGGCCTTTCTCTTCGGGGTCGGACTAGCCGCATCGGGGGGGTTCGTCTCTCCGTTCGCCAAGCAGAAGGGGCTTGCCTTCATCTCCCTCTACTATATCGCCTATTCTACAGCGGCCATCGTGATCAGGCCGTTCGGCGGGAGGCTGGCCGATCGTTTCGGGGAGGGACGCCTCCTTCCCTACGCCTTGGTCCTGACCGCCAGCGGGCTGCTGGTCATGACCCTCCTCGGGGGTGCGGGTATCCTGTTGACTGCTGGTCTCTTCATGGGTTGTGGTCATGGACTCCTCTTCCCCACCCTGAATACCCTGGCCATTCGCGGGGAGGCACCCGAGGTGCGGGGCAAGGTCACCGGCGTCTTTACGGGAGGGATCGACCTGGGGTCGTTTTTGGGCTCCGTGGTTCTGGGATATATCGGGGATTGGGCGGGTTATCGTGCCCTGTTCGCCGCGGCGGGGCTGGCCGTCCTCTCTGGTCTGGGATTGGGGAAGATCCGAAGGGATGTGCCTCAAGAGGTCAGGCCAGAGGGAGTTTGACCCCTCGAGACCCTGGGGGCTTAGTCAGGATATGGACCTCTCCGAACTCGTAGCGCAGAACCGGCTCCCCCCAGTCGTAGACGGTGTAGGTGGGGCGTGCCCCCTCCAGGATTCGTTGGAATCCCTCCAGGGCCTTCTTAGGAAGATCTTTGGGCACGAGGGGCTCATTGTGCCCTCCCAGCATGAGACGGACTTCGCCCTCCACCTCCAAGATCCTCTTCAGGGATCGGATGTAGGCCTGCGGGTCCGAGTCCTCGAAGTGGGCGTAGAGAGTCCCTGGATAGAGGAAGTCTCCGCAGAGGAGAGCGCCGGTGCGGCTGTCGAGAAAGGAAAGACTCCCCCAGGTGTGGCCGGGCGTGGCCAGCACCCTCAGGATTCGTCCGCCGAGATCGATCTCCTCCCCGTGATCTAGAAGGCGGGTCGCCCGGCTCCCGCGGATCTTGTAGGTCCGTGGATCGAACCCTTGAGGGAAAGGGACTCCCTGCTCCATGAAGGGTTCCACATAGATGCGCCGGAGGAGGTCGTTGGGGATGGGCTTTTCGATCAGTTTCGCCTCCAGGATGGAGACCGCGATCTGGGTAAAGAGGGCGTTTCCCCCGATATGGTCGAAGTGCCAGTGGGTGTTGAGGACCAGGATGGAGTTGCCCGCCAGGGGCTCCGCTGCCTCCCGGATGTCGCAAAACCCCATGCCCGTATCGATGAGGGCGGAGCGTTCCTTTCCCTGCACCAAGTAGCTCTGCACATGACCCGGCTCCTGGATCACAAAGATCCCCGGGACCATCTCTTGGACGCGGAACCATCCGGAGGATCCCATGGTGCCCCCATGAAGTTCAGAGCTTGGGATCGAGGACCACCTTGATGGGAGTCTCTCCTTCCACTTCCCCGGCCGCCAGTTTGAGGGCGTGACGCGCTTCCTCCAGGGGGAGCCTGTGGGTGATCATTCGACCGAAGGGATACCGAGCCCGACGAGCCATCTGGATGGCCGGACGAACGGCCCGAAAGTCGTGGGAATAAACCCCCACAAGGGTGATTTCATGGAAGACGGCCCGGTCCAGATCCAGATGGGCCTTGTGTCCTTTGTAGATTCCCGGAAGGACTATGGTGGCACCCCGGCCAGCCAGGGAAAGGGCCAGCTCCGCCCCCCGGGGGTTGCCGGAGACATCCATGACCACGTCGGCCATTCGCCCCCCGGTGAGCTCCGATACCACCTTGATGGGATCCTCCACATCCGCGTTCACGGTCCGGTCCGCACCGAAGCTCTGGGCCATGGAGAGTCGCTTTCGATCCTGCGAGAGGCCGATGACCACCACGGGCTCGGCTCCCGACTCCTTGGCCACGGCCACTGCGGCAAGACCCTGCTGGCCCGGCCCCACAATTACCACTGCATGGCCGATGGAGACCCCTCCTATCTGGCGCAGCCAGCGGATGGCGTTGCCCAGCACCGCGCAGATGAGTACACCCACTTCTGGGGGGATTTCCTCTCCGATGCGATGCACCATGGCCCGGGGATGTATGTAGACGTAATCGCTGTAACCCCCGAAAAGATAAGGGGGATCCTTGCATGTGATCATGGAGCCGTAGGTGAAGTTCCTATCGCAGAGGGTGTAGCGCCCCGAGATGCAGGATTCGCACTGACCACAGGGAAAGGCGTACTCCAGGACGACCCGGTCCCCCTCCCGTACTCCCAGGCGCTTCTGGGCCTCGGGGCCCATCTGTACGATCCTCCCCACGATCTCATGGCCCAGGATGATGGGATAGGGGCGAGGGCCTCGTGAGAGCCTTCCAGCGAAAATCCCAGGGTCCGAGCCGCAGACCCCCGCGAGCTCCACCTCCAGAAGCCCGTCATCGACTCCTAGCTCCGGCAGGGGAAATTCGCGGATCTCGAGATTGCCCGGTCCGCTCACCACCACCGCCCGTGACCGCTTCCTCATGGTAAAACCTCCTTCTTGATGAAGGGGAGGGAGGTCACAACTCGCCGAGCTCCTTCAAGAATTTCATCAGTTTCAGAAGCTTCAGGTCCCGCTCCCTCAGGATCTCCTCTGTGGAACGGCCTCCATAGTCGTAGAAGCCCTTTCCGCTCTTGACCCCCAGTCTTCCCTGGGACACCAATGCGTCCACCACATCGGATCTGCCCCTGACCGGAGGAGGGCGGTAAGATCTATTGCGCAGGGCCCGTTGAGCCATGTCCAGGCCCGCGAAGTCCACGCGCTTGGCCAGCCCCAGGATGGGGATGCGGAGCCCGAAGCTGGTCTTGACCGCCCTGTCCAGCTCCTCGGGGCTGACCACCCCTTGGTCCAGGAGGTGGTACATCTCAAGGGTCACGGCCATCTGGAGGCGATTGGCCACAAATCCCGGCATGAACCTCTTGAGCACGAGGGGTTCTTTTCCCAGTTGGGTCAAGATCCCCCGGACGGTCTCCACGGTTTGGGCGGAAGTCTTGGGCCCCGGAACGATCTCCACCAGGGGGATGATGTGGGGTGGGGCGAACCAATGGGTGATGAGGAGCCGCTCGGGATTTCGGACCTTCACAATCTCGAAGACGTTAAGATAGGATGTGTTGCTGGCCAAGACGGCGTGGGGATTACAAAGCTCATCCAATCGGGAAAACAGTTCCTTTTTGACTTGGGGGTCCTCGAAGACGGCTTCCAAGACCAAGTCTGCGTCAGAGACGGCCTCGGGGAGGTCCGTGGTCAGGCGTATGCGCCTCTGGAGGACCTCTTCCTTTTGGGTGGGGTCGAAGAGCCCCGCCTCCGCCAGGGTCTCCAGATTGGCCTCCATGAGCTTCTGTGCCCGAAGGAGGATCTCTCGGGACAGGTCGTGGAGGACTACCGAGTAGCCTCCCTGTGCGAAGACCTGGGCCAGGGAGTGACCCATGGTCCCCGCCCCGATGACGGCGACCCTCACCATGGGTGACCTTCCTTTCCGTCGGCTCTGGCCTTGATGGGGGCCCGCACCTTGCGGGGTGCGGAGAGCCAGATGAACCCGCACGANATCCAAAGGCTGAACATCAACACCCAAAGCGGGGCCCGGTAGGCACCCGTGACGTCCCGAAGGAGGCCGCAGAGATAGGCGCCCANGGCCCCTCCGCTCCCTCCTCCGAGGCTAAGGAGCCCGAAGATGAGGCCGAAGGAGGAGCCCAGAAAGATGTCGGCGCTCACGGAGGGAAACAGGGGGGCGGCGGATCCGTAGCCCAGACCGAACAGGACGGCGAAGAGGAAGGGGAAGGCGCCTCCGGGCATCCCAAGCGAGGCCGTCAGGCTTAGGATCCCAGCAGAGGTAATGGCCACAGCGAGGGTCTGGGTCTTCTCCCTGCCCAGGCGGTCCGAGAGGCTCCCGAACACGATCTTTCCCACAGAGCCGCACACACCCAGTAGCCCGAAGAGGGACGCGGCTGCGGCGCGGGTCTCTCCCGCGTCCACTAGGGCCGAAACCGAGTGGAGAAGGGTGCCTTGATATGTGAAAGACCCGAAGAAGAACCCCGCGCCCAGGAACCAGAATCTCCCGGTCCGCACGGCCGAGGAGAGGGTCCAATGGCGATTGGCCCATTGTGGATCGATGACCTTGACGATCCTCCCCTGCCTCCGCGAGGCCTCCGCTTCGATTCCCAAAGGATCCCCGTCCGGCTGAAGGTGCAGGTCTTGGGGCTGTCTCCTCGACAAAAAGAGGTTTAAGGGCGCCACCCCCAACAGGACCAGGGCGGCCAGAAAGAGGTAGGCGCTTCGCCATCCGTAGCTCTGGATCCATCTCTGGATTACAGGGACAACCACCATCATGCCCACGCCGATTCCCGACATGGCCACACCTACGGCCAGGCCTCTGCGGCGTTCGAACCATTTGGGAAGGAAGGCGGAGTGGGAGGCGAACCCCATCATGCTGATCCCCACCGCTCCGAAGACCCCGTACAGGAGGCGGAATTGCCAAAGGCTGTGCACATGAGTGACCGACCACAGGGAGACGGCCAAGATGAGGGCTCCCAGGGGGATCACAAGTCTGGGGCCATAGCGGTCCATGAGGTGGCCCGCCACCAGGGCCAGGAGGCTCTGGGTGAGGATGAAGGTGGAGAAGATACTCGATGCCGCAGCGCGACTCCACCCGAACTCCTGGATCACGGCTAGGAAGAAGACCGAGAAGGAGTACCAGATGCCGAAGGCCACTCCCAGGGTCACGAAGCTGACGCCCACCACCACCCAGCCATAATAGATCCCAAAGGGACCATGGACTGCGGCTCTCTCATCGGTAGGGTTCACGCTCTGATTCTCCTCTCCGTGGATGCGGGGTCTCCATGCGGGTGTCCCCTCCGGGGGGTGGCTCGCTGTGTCGCGGTCCAGGACCTAGCCGCGGTCAGGGCCTCCGCGGCTCGAAGGAGTTCCCTGTATACAGGAAGCCCCACGGCCTTGGCCTTCTTCTGGAAGGCTGCCACCTCCTCCGCAAGCCCGATGACCCAGAAGAGCACCCCCTTGCCTCGCTGTCGGGCCTCATCGCGGATAGCGGGGAGATCCAAGTCCTTTCGTTCCAGTCCGGCGAAGTAGTGGATGAGGACCACATCGAATCCTGGGTCTCGAAGTACAGCGGAGAGAGCCTCATGGTATGCCTTCACCCTTCCGTGGAGTTCCAGGGCCGGGTAGAGGTCCACCGGGTTGGCCACCGGCATCCAGGGAGGGAATACCCGGCGGATCTCCTTCTTGGTGGTTTCGGCCAGCTCGTGGATGACGAACCCCTCCCGCTCCAGCAGGTCGCAAGAGAGGATTCCGGCCCCCCCGCTGAAGGTGAGGATGGCCACGCGGCAGGGATTGCCCAGGGGCGGGAGCATGGCGAGCCCTTCGGCCGTCTCCATCATCTGGTGGAAGTCCTCCATCAGAAGGATCCCAGCCCCTTGCAGGACCGAGGCCGAAAGCCGGGCGTCTCCGGCCAGGCTGGAGGTATGGCTCAGGGCGGCCTTGGCCCCGCTTCGACTCCGCCCGCCGAGGAGGAGCAAGATAGGCTTTGGGGAGCCACGTGCCATTTCCACCAAGCGCCTCCCTCGAGGGACGGACTCCAGGTAGAGAGCGATCACCCGGGTCTGCTCGTCCTCGAGGAGATACTCCATCAGGTCGCATTCGTCCACATCCATACGGTTGCCGATGGAGCAGGCCTTGGCGATCCCCGCGATGCCCCGACCCGCCAAGTCCGCCAGGAATCCGGCCGATAGCATACCACTCTGGACGATGAGGGAGACGGGTCCCGGGGTGAGCCCCGCCTCGTGGATCCGTGGGTGCATGAAGGAGAGGTAAGTCCGGTTGTGCACATCCACCAGCCCCATGCAATTGGGGCCCCAGATGCGGATCCCCGCCTGCCGGGCAATCTCGCTGCATCGGCTCTGGATACGTGTCCCCTCGGGACCCACCTCGGCGAAGCCGGCGCTCTGGATCATCACGCGTCGGATCCCCTTCCGCGCGCACGTCTCCAGCACCCCAGGGACCGATGGGGCGGGGATGAAGAGGATGGCGAGGTCCACGGGCTGGGGGATCGTATCCAACGACGGATAACAGGGCAACCCCTCGATGTCCGAGTAGTTGGGATTGACGGGATAGATCCTTCCTTTGTACCCCACCAGGAGATTCTTGATCAGGTGGTATCCTCCCCGGCGTCTGCTGGCGCCTACCACGGCCACGGATCGGGGTCGAAAGAAGGTCCGCATTGTGTGCCTCCGAGGCAGGTGAAGAGGGGTTCGTGAGGCTTCCCTGAGGGGATGGCCCCGTGATCTCACCCCTCGTTTCGCACGATGAGGGCAACCCCCTGTCCGCCTCCCAGGCACATGGTGGCCAAGCCCAGCTCCTTTCCGGTGCGACGCAACTCGTAGATGAGCTTGGTAAGGATGACGCCCCCCGTGGCACTTATGGGGTGCCCCAGGGCAATGGCGCCGCCGTTGACGTTGACCTTTTGTGTATCCAGTCCCAGTTGACGGATACAGGCCAGGGTCTGAGAGGCGAAGGCCTCGTTGAGCTCGATCAGGTCAATGTCGTCCAAGGTAAGGCCGGTCTTCTCCAGGACCTTCCGGGTAGCGGCCACAGGGCCGATCCCCATGATGGCGGGTTCCACCCCCACGGAGGCATAGCCGACTATGGAGACCAGGGGCTTCAGCCCCAGCTTTGCGGCCTTTTCACGAGAGGCCACCACCAAGGCTGCAGCCCCGTCGTTCATCCCGCTGGAGTTACCTGCCGTGACCGTGCCTCCCTCTTTGAAGACGGGTCTGAGCTTGGCCAGGGCCTCGAGGGTGGTATCGGGCCTGGGGTGCTCGTCGCGTCGGAAGAGGATGGGTTCCCCTTTTCTCTGGGGCACGGGCACGGGGACGATCTGTTCGTCGAAGAGGCCCTTCTCCAGTGCCGCGGCGGCCCTGCGTTGGCTCTCGAGGGCATAGGCATCTTGATCCTCCCGGGAGATGGAGAAGCGCTCGGCCACGTTCTCAGCGGTCTCGCCCATGGTGTTGCCGCTTATCGGATCGTAGAGGACCAGCTGATCCATGAGCTGTCCGTGTCCCAGCCGATAGCCCCATCGCGCCTTGGTGAGCAGATAGGCAGCATTGGTCATGTGCTCCACACCCCCTGCCACCAGGAGGTCAGCGTCCCCTGCCTTGATGGCCTGGGCTGCCAGGAAGACGGTCTTGAGTGACCCCCCGCAAGCCTTGGAGACTGTGTACTGGGGCACCTCGATGGGTATGCCCGCATCGATGGCCACAGGCCGGGCCATGTTGGCCGGAAGCTCTCCCGTCCGATACTGCTGGGAGAAGACCACCTCCTCCACTTGATTCGGCTCCACACCCGCCCGTACCATGGCCTCTTTGATGACGATGGCGGCCAGCTGTCGATCGGTCACCCCCTTGAGAGTTCCCCCAAAACGACCCACAGCGGTGCGCACAGCGCTGAGAATCACCGCCTCTTTCATGATCCGCCTCCTTATTGTAGCTGAATGGGATCGGAGACCCCGCCCTCAAGGGAGTCCCTTCGGTGGAGTAGGAAAAGAGCCCCTCCGGAGGGCTTCCCCAGAGGCGACCTGCATTATATCAGGAGGCACGGTATGGGCAAGAGTTAGGCGCTTGTCCATTGAGGGCCCCATTCCCATGCGGTAAGATGGACAGAAGGGGGGTGTATTCCCCCATATTTCTTCGGGATATGACGCGGAGTGCGGCTATGGCCAAAGACCTTCAGAAGGCCCTGAGCAGGATTGTTGGGAAGGAGCACGTCCATACGGATACGGCCATGAGGATCTGCTATGGCTATGATGCCACCAACCGACTCCATCGGCCCGAGGCCGTTGTCTTTCCCTCCTCGGCGGAGGAGATCTCCCGGATCCTCCGCTTGGCCAACGAAAGGGGCTTTCCTGTGATACCCCGAGGGGCCGGGTCGGGCTTCACCGGGGGAGCGGTGCCCGTGCGTGGGGGGGTGGTCCTCTCCACGGAGCGTATGAACAGGATCCTAGAGGTCGACACCGCGGACATGGTGGCGGTGGTGGAGCCTGGTGTGGTCACTGGGGAGCTCCAGCGCGTTCTCGAAGCACAAGGGCTCTTTTACCCCCCCGATCCCGCCAGCATGGACTATTGCACCATCGGGGGCAATGTGGCGGAGAACGCAGGCGGGATGCGGGCTCTCAAGTATGGGGTCACCCGGGAGTACGTCTTGGGACTGGAAGTGGTCCTGCCCAGCGGGGAGATCCTGAAGACCGGGGGGCGGACCGTAAAGAACGTGGTGGGGTACGACCTGACGAGGCTCTTCGTGGGCTCCGAGGGGACCCTGGGCGTGGTCACACGGGTTATCCTCAAACTGCTTCCCCTCCCTGAGGCCAGGGGCACGGTTCAGGCCTTCTTCAGATCGGTCGAAGATGCTGCGCAGGCCGTAAACTGCATCTTTGCCCACAGGATCCTCCCCAGCGCCTTGGAGTTCGTGGATCGAGCCTCCCTGGACTGTGTAGCTCGGGTCCAGGGGCTCGCATTCCCGGAGGATACAGGGGCCATGCTTCTCATCGAGGTGGACGGTCCTGCTGGGGCCATAGAGGAGCTCTGCGAAGGGGTGGCGAGTGCCTGCCGGGCCCTGGATCCTTTGGAGGTCAGCGCCAGCAGGGATCCCCAGGAGTCTCAGTCCCTTTGGGCACTCAGGCGCGCCGTCTCCCCATCCCTGGCCCGGATCCGGCCCCATCGCCTCAACGAGGACATCGTAGTCCCTCGAAGCAGGCTGTCCGAGGCCGTGGCCCGCATCGAGGAGATATCCCGGAATCACGGGGTGACCATCACGGTCTTCGGCCATGCCGGTGACGGAAATCTCCACGTCAACGTTCTCTACGATCGCGCCGACAAAGAGGAGTCCNCCAGGGCCGAGGCCGCTGCCGATGCGGTAATGCGCACGGCCGTTGGGTTGGNGGGAAGCCTCTCCGGAGAGCATGGAATCGGCATGACCAAAAGCGCGTTCCTCCCCCTGGAGGTGAATCCTGGGGCGGGGAGGCTCATGGGCCGGATCAAAGCCCTTCTGGACCCTGCAGGGATCCTCAATCCGGGCAAGATCTTTCCTCCTTCCTGGGACCCCGGCCGNGCGAACTCCTCACAGGGGGAGANCCTCTCATGAAGGGGTGGGCCTCTTCATTGAGTCGCTGCGTCAAGTGCGGCCGATGCCGGAGTGTCTGTCCGGTATTCCAGGTAGTCCAGAGAGAGCCCGCCGTGGCCCGCGGGAAGTTGGCCCTGCTGGAGGCCTGTGTGGGGGGAGGGGGGGACCCAGGAAGAGATCTGGTGCGTTTCCTCAGTCTCTGCCTCCTTTGCGGTCGGTGCACGGCTCACTGTCCCAACCAGGCCAAAGCCCATGAGATCATCCAAAGGGCCCGGGTCGAAGAGGTGGAAGCCTATGGGCTCCCCTTGGCCAAGAGGATCTTCCACAGCGTCCTGAATCGGCCGCGTTCTTCCAGGGATCCCGTCCTGCGGGGTGCCTCGACACTTCAGTCCCTTATAGCCAAGATCCTTCCCCAGGACCGCGGCCTTCGACTTCGACTGCCCCTTCGCCGTTGGCTCGGCCCCTGGGCGCCCTCCCTAGTGGAGCCCTTCTTCCTGGATCGGATTCCCCGGGAGATCCCTTCAGGAGGGGGGAGTAGAGGACGGGTGGGCCTCTTTGTGGGATGCGGGATCCATTACTTGGCCCCCCAGGTGGGCGAGGCGTCGGTGGAGCTATTGAGGACACTGAGTTTCCACATCTTTATTCCCTCCCAGCAGGGCTGTTGCGGACTGATGGCCTACGGCATGGGGGAGGAAAAAGGGGCTCGGGACCTGGCACTGCAGGTGATGGAGGCCTTCGAGGATGAGAAGCTGGATGCCGTTGTGGTCCCTTGTGCCTCCTGTGCGGTCCACCTGAAGGTCCATCTTCCCTTCCTTTGGGATGAAGGGTCACCTGAGCGGGCCAGGGCCGAGGCCTTCAGCGCACGGGTCTGGGAGCTTAGCCGGTTCCTGGTGGAGCACGACCTGGAGCCCCTGTTGGATGGGTCCGCGGCCCCTGAACGAGAGGAGGGGGGCTGTATCACCTATCACGACCCCTGTCACCTCTGGGTGGGGCTGGGGATCCGCGAGGAGCCCCGGAGACTCCTTCGCGCTCTTGTGGGGGAAGGATTCCGGGAGATGGAGGGGGCGGATCGTTGCTGCGGCATGGGAGGGGCTTTCCGGCTGACCCACCCTGGCATCTCCAGGAGGATCCTGCGGCTCAAGGTGGATGGGCTCCAGAAGACGGGTGCCGGGACGGTGGCCACCACATGCATGGGCTGCTGGATCCAACTCCAGGAGGGGATCTACGCTGCAGGGCTTGGTGTCCGGGTGAGGCACTTGGCCGAGCTGCTGCGGGGGGGTATACAGCGGGAGTCGCCTCCCTTCGTGTCTCCATCCGACGGCCCTCGGAAGATCCGTTGACATCCGGGGGAAGGGGTGATATCAGAAATGCAATTGCATTTGCAATTGCATAAAAGGCCCGCTTCCAGGAGGGGAGGATGGAGAACAAGAGGGGTCTTCGAGAGAATCGGTCCCAGGACCTGGCCAAGCGGGCCTATGCGGGGATCCGTCAGATGCTCTTTTTCGGGGAGATCTCCCCCGGCCAGCGACTCCGATACCGGGATCTGGCTCACCGCCTGGGGATGAGCCCAACGCCTGTGATCCAGGCCCTCCGTTGGCTGGAGTTCCAGGGACTGGTTCGACACGAGGTGAACCGGGGCTATTCCTTGGAGCCTCCTCATTACGAGGAGGTCTGCGAGGTCTACGAGCTTCGGGAGGCCCTGGAGGTCTCTCTCCTTCCTCGAACCATACGACGACGCAGCCGGCGGGAGCTGGGTCGTCTGCGAAAGGCCCTTGAGGAGCACCTCGAGGTCAGTGGGGAGGGATTCATGAAGAGGAGGCTCCTCAAGGACATGGAGTTCCACCTAACATTGGCCGAACTTTCCGGAGGGGAAATCGCCTGTCGTATCCTCCGCTACCTCTTCGACCTGCTCTACCTCAAGTACACTGCAGAGGTGCTCTTTGCCTCGCCCATGGCCTCGGTGGCGGAAGACCATCTCCGCATCTTCTCTGCTGTGGAGACGGGCGACTTGGCACAGGCCCAGGAGGCCCTCTCCGCTCACATCCGGACCGTCCGCGACCACGTCCTCGGCGTGATCCGCCGGGGGATGAGGGAAAGGGAGATGGTGAGTCTCTAGGCCCACTCGGAAAGGAGGTGATGGGAGGAGCAGGGTCTGCAGGGAGGCATGATGTCACAAAGAACACCTTATGTAACCAGGAGGGAGACGATGAGGTTCAAGAAGGGCGTTGCAGGGATCGCTGTATTGGTGGTGGTCTTGGGTCTCGGCCTCTCCGGAGCCCAAGCCGGCGGGAAGCGCTTCATCCGGATGGTCTCTGGGCCGGAGGGGGGGTCGTGGTACCCCTTGGGGGCCGCCATGATGAAGATCGTGGAGCAGAATATACCCGGGGTGTCCACGTCCAACGGCCCCGGAGGGGGGGTTGGGAACTGCAAGGCCATCCAAAGGGGCCAGGCCGACATCGGCTGGACCTACACCCACACCTCGTACAATGCCTTCAACGGCAAAGGCAAATTCAAGAAGAAGCACGATAAGCTCCGTCACGTCATGTCCCTCTATCCAGGGGTCTTCCAGATGGCTGTTCCCCGGTCCAGCGACATCAAGAGCGTGGCCGACCTGTGGAACAAGCGGATAGTCCCCGGAAAGGTGGGCTTTACCGGGACGGCCATTGCGGAGCTGGTCTTGAAGGCCTACGGAATTACCTTCGAGAGCATCAAGAAGAACGGCGGTTCCGTCAGCTTCGTGGGCTATGCGGACTCCGCTGCACTCATGAAGGACGGCCACAGCGACTGCTACATGGCTGTCACCTCCTGCCCCCAGTCCACCATCATCGACCTCAACTTCCGACCTGGCGTGCGCTTCCTCCCCATCGACGAGGAACACATGAAGAAGGTCCTGGAGATGGAGCCGGGCCTGATGCGCACAGTGATCCCCAAGACCGCGTACAAAGGGATGACCGAGGATGTTCCCACCGTGGGTACGGTCACGGAGATCGTCTGCTCCGCGGACCTGCCGGACGACCTGGTCTACCAGATCGTCAAGGTCCTCTATGCCCATTGGGATGAGCTCAAGAAGGTAAAGAAAAAGGCCATAGAGGACTCCAAGCCTGAGAACGCCCTCCTCGGAGTCAAGATCCCCGTACACCCCGGGGCCATGCGCTACTACAAGGAGAAGGGGATTACTATCAAATAGTCACCGAGGGCATAGGAGACGATTCGGGGGGCCTGCAGGCCCCCCTTTTCTCCACGGGATTTGAGGGAGGAGCGAGGTGAAGAAAGAGGAGATCGGGGTAGATCCGGGGAGTGCGGGTTCTGTCCTGGAGACCTTCCTCCAGCGGGACGCAAAGGGGCCCCATGGGATGCTGGCTTTTATCATCGCGGTCCTCAGCGTGTCCCTGAGTCTCTTCCATCTCTTTATCGCCTACTCTGGGGCGGTGGAGGCCCATGCCTTCCGGAGCACCCACCTGGCCTTCATCCTGGTTCTGGCTTTTCTCCTGAAGCCGTTGGGGCGAAAGAGCTGGAGGGATCCCATCAACGGATGGTTCCTGGTGGACGCGGTCTGTATCCTCCTGGTGGTCTTCATCCAGATTTATACCCTCTATGACCTCGACGCCTTTATCTTCCGCAGGGGGGATCTCACTGACTGGGACATCCGATTGGGTACCGTCTTTTTGATCCTGCTTCTGGAGGCCACCCGACGAACGGTGGGCTGGGCCATGGTGATCATCGCCTCCTTTTTCCTGGCGCACACGGCCCTTTCGGATCACTTCATCGGGATCCTGTTCGGCCCGCCCGCCTCATGGTTCACCATCATCGACTATATCTTCATGAGGGAGAACGGGATCTTCGGCATCCCCCTGATGGTCATGGCCACATACATCTTCCTCTTCATCCTGTTCGGCTCTCTGCTGGTCCAGTCCGGGGCAGGGCGCTTCTTCATCAATGTGGCCTTGGCCCTGACAGGCTATCGGGTAGGCGGACCCGCCAAGGCCTCGGTCCTCTCTTCGGCACTGATGGCCACGGTCTCGGGCAGCGCCGTGGCCAATGTGGTCACTACCGGCTCCTTCACCATCCCGCTCATGAAACGCATCGGGTATCGGCCCTACTTCGCTGGCGCGGTGGAGGCTTGTGCCTCTTCGGGCGGGCAGATCATGCCGCCTGTGATGGGGGCCGCGGCATTCATCATCGCGGAGTTCCTCAATATCCCCTATCTCAAAGTGGCACTGGCGGCCTTTTTCCCGGCGGTGATCTATTTCTTCTCCATCATGGTGCAGGTGCACTTCGAGGCGCGCAAACGAAATCTGGCTACCTTGCCCAGGGAGGAGCTTCCCCGCTTCTGGGATGAGGTGAAACGGGGGGGTCATCTGTTCCTATCCATCCTCATCATCATCGGCATCCTGCTGGCTGGCTATACCCCCATGCTGGCGGCCTTTTGGGCCATTCTGGCCCTGTTCGGGATGAGCTTCATCCGCCGTGAGACGCGCCTCAGCCCTGTGAGGCTTCTTGCCGCCATGGAGGACGGGGCCCGGAAGGCCATCCCCGTATCCGTGGCCTGCGCCGCCGCGGGGATCATCATCGGCTGCGTCTTCGTCTCCGGGCTCGGCCTCAAGTTCACCAACCTCATCGTGACCATCGCTGCGGGCCGGCTCTGGGTGGCCCTGGTGTTGACCATGTTTGCATCCTTGATCCTGGGGATGGGGCTCACCACCACCGCTGTGTACATCACTGTGGCGGCCTTGGTGGTCCCCTCACTGGTGGAGATGGGAGTGGTCCCCATAGCGGCCCACTTGTTTGCCTTCTACTTCGGCCTGGTGTCGGCCATCACCCCTCCCGTGGCCTTGGCGTCCTTTGCAGCAGCGGGGATCGCGGGCTCCAACCCCATGAGGACCGGGGCCGTCTCCTTTCGCATCGGCCTGGCCAAGTACATCCTTCCTCTGGTGTTCGTCTACGACCCGGGGATGCTCTTCGTGGGCGACGCGTGGCAGGTCCTTTGGGGGATTGCGAGGGGGTTCCTGGGGATTTACGCCCTGACCATCACCACCGAGGGCTTCCTCTTCTCGCGGGTTGGGATCTTGGGTAGACTCCTGGCAGCGGCCTCGGCCGTGCTGCTCTTCTATCCAAGAGTGGAGACGGACGTCGTGGGCGTTGCGGGCCTGATTCTTCTGGTGATCTTCTATAAACTAAGGGAGAGATTACCTTCCAAGGAGGTTGCGGCGTGAGAACCGCAGTGGAATGGGCGGCCTTGGCCCTGGTGGCCATGGCCCTCTTTGTGGCCGATCTCAAACATCTGGCCACGGGCCATTACAATGCCTTCTTGTCGCTGCTTTTGGGCCTGGTCATCGCTCTGATCCTCTTCCTCAAGCTCTGGCACCGTCCTGCGGAAGAGGAGAGCGGGTCCCTCAAGAGGACGAAAGCAAGTGGCGGGACTTGATGTAGAGTTCCTCGATCTGGCGGCGGATGTTTTCCCTCTCCTGGGGGGTGGTTTCACGGACCACTTTACCAGGCACCCCCAGCACCAGAGAGTTGGGAGGGATGCGGGTCCCCGGAGGTATCAGGGCTCCGGATCCGATGAGACATCCGCTTGCGATCTCGGCCCCGTCCAGGACAATGGCCCCAATTCCCACCAGGGCCCGGGATCGGATGACCGCCCCATGGACCTTGGCCCCGTGGCTGACCAAGGCCTCTTCCTCGAGGACCACGGGATGCCCCTCAGGGGCCTCCAGGAGGGCCAAATCCAGCACGGCGGCCCGCCTGCTGATCAGGATCCGGTCGCTGTCCGCCCGCAGGACGGCCATGGGCCAGATGCTGGCCCCATCCTCGATGCGGACGTCACCGATGATCCGGACGGAGACATCCACGAAGGCCTCGGGATGAATGTGGGGGGCTTTGCCTTGGTAGGGGGTGATCCATAGATGCATCGGAACGCTCCAGTCAGACAAAGACTATGCCCCGAGGCAGACCGAATTGGACAACCCCAGGGCCGCCTCCGAATGAGATCGACAATGGAAGCCTTGTCATGAGATACCAGATACCAGCTAAAGAAGCAAGGGGGAAAGGCGCCGCATGCGCCTTCTATGAGGAGGTAGGATCGGATGTCGAGGAGCCGGACTGAGGGTTTGCTCCCTCCAGGGGATTACTATCTCTCCGGGAACGAAGCCGCCGCCGAAGGGGCCCTGGCGGTGGGATGCGATTTCTACGCGGGCTACCCCATCACTCCATCCAGCGAGATCATGGAGAGGATGGCCTGGCGACTCCCCGAAGTGGGCGGGACCTTCGTCCAGATGGAGGACGAGATTGGCTCCTTGTGTGCGGTCATAGGAGCCGCCTGGGCCGGGGCCAAGGCCATGACGGCCACCTCGGGGCCGGGCTTCAGTCTGATGATGGAGCCGCTGGGCTACGCGGTCATGACCGAGACCCCTCTGGTGATCATGGATGTCCAGCGCGCTGGCCCTTGCACGGGCCAGGCCACCCGGGTGGGGGCTGGAGATATCATGCAGGCCCGCTGGGGGGCTCACGGCGACTACCAGATCATCGCCCTTAGCCCCTGGTCCGTCCAGGAGATGTTCGACATGGCCGTTCAGGCCTTCAACCTGGCCGAGCGGTTTCGGGTCCCTGTGGTGCTCCTGGCCGAGGAGGCCGTGGGCCACCTCAGGGAGAGGATCACCCTGCCCTCCGAGGTGACCGTGATCCAGAGGGACCGGGACAAGACCCGACCGCCTTTCGGCAGTGAGGAGCCCGACGGCGTCCCCCCCATGCCAGCCTTCGGGGACGGTGCCGATCTATTGGTGACGGGCTCCACCCATGATGAATGGGGCTTCCGAAAGACCGAGGATCCCGAGGTCCAGCGGCGTCTTGTGACCCGCCTGAGCCGCAAGATCCTGGATCACCGGGCTGAGATATGCTCTGTGGAGACATACTGCATGGAGGACGCCCAGGTGATGGTGGTCGCCTACGGTTTTACGGCACGGAGCGCCCTCCACGCGGTCCGACATCTCCGTGGAGAGGGCCTTGAAGTGGGGATGATGAGGCTTCGGACCCTGTGGCCATTCCCGGAGGAGGCGGTGGCCCGCATGGGAGAGGGGAGGGCGCGGGTCTTGGTTCCCGAGATGAACCTGGGACAGATCCAGGGGGAGGTCCAAAAGGCCGTGGATTGTCCTGTGGAGGCTTACCACCAGGTCAACGGGGAGGTCATCCCCCCATCTGTGCTGTTGAAATGGATCCGGGAGAGGAGCCTATGAGCAGGGATATGAACGCATACCTCCGAGAGGAGATCCAGAGGACTCCGTTCTGTCCAGGGTGCGGCCACGGAATCCTCATGGGGGTCCTTCTGCGCGCCATCGACGAGATGGCCCTCCCCATGGAGAGGGTCCTCTTCGTCTCGGGCATCGGATGCGCCGCGTGGATCCCATCGCCGCACTTCAAGGCCGACACCCTTCATACCATCCATGGAAGAGCCGTGGCCTTTGCCACCGGGGCCAAGCTTTACAACCCTGAGCTGATCACCCTGGTGGTGAGCGGGGACGGGGATCTCTCCTCTATCGGAGGCAACCACTTGATCCATGCAGCCCGAAGGGACCTGGACATGACGGTCCTGTGCGCCAACAACATGATCTACGGGATGACGGGAGGACAGGTGGCATCTACCACACCCGAAGGGGCCGAGACCACCACCACGCCGGGGGGCAATCCCGAGCGTCCATTCGATCTGTGCCGCCTGGTGGCAGCCGCGGGGGCTCGATACGTGGCCAGATACGGCGTGGTCCAGCCCTTATTGCTCAAGCGGGCCATCCAGAAGGGGATCCGCACACGGGGGTTCGCCTTCATCGAGGTCTTGTCCCCCTGCCCCACCCAATTCGGAAGACGAAATCGCCTCCGAGACCCTGCCGAGACCATGAAGTCCCTGAAGGCCAGGCTCATCTCGCAGAGGCAGGCGAAGTCTCTGACGGAGAGCGAGCGGGCCTCGAGGATCGTCTACGGGGAGTTCGCCTCCGAGGACTCGGACGACCTGGAAGGAAGGGGGCGGGACGCATGAAGGAGCGGATCGAGATACGACTTTGCGGCTTCGGGGGACAGGGGATCGTGCTTATGGGGCTCGTGCTGGGAGAGGCGGCTGTGCGGGACGGCCTCTGGGCTGCGGGATCCAACTCGTACGGGGCCCAAGCGCGAGGGTCGGCCTGCCAGTCGGAGGTGGTCCTCTCCAGGGCCCCGGTGGATTACCCGCGGGTTTTGGCCCCGGATCTCTTGGTGGCGCTCTCCCAGGAGGCCTACGAGCGCTATGTGATCGACCTCCAGAAAGAGGGGGTTGCCGTTTACGATGCGGGGCTGGTGAAGCCTCGTGGCGGGCTTCCTCAACCGCACATTCCGGTGGATGCCACCCGCACCGCCGTGGAAGGGCTCTCTCAGAAACAGGTGGCCAATATGGTGATGCTGGCTGCTGTGGCCGCACTGACCGGAATCGTCTCCCAGAAGGCCCTGCTGGGTGCGGCCTTGGATGCGGTCCCTGCTCGGCTTCGGGAAATCAACCAGAGGGCCCTGGAGGCTGGTTTCCGGCTAGGGGAAAGTGCCCGCGAAGGGTTGTCCTATCCCCTTCCCGACTGGACCCTCTGCGAGGCTTCGGCACGGGCGGATGCCTGAGAAGGAGGCTACGTCCCAATTCCTCTTCCACTCCTATATCCCCGCGAAGGAGGATGAAACGGCTTATGGCTATAGGAAGGACCCATCGACCTCACTATGACCGGAGCCGGTGCAAGATCTGTGAGCTCTGCCGGTGGATGTGCCCGGATCTAGCCATAACGAAGGCCCAGGACGAGGATTGCATCCGGATCGATCTCAAGTACTGCAAGGGATGCGGGATCTGTGCCGAGTTCTGCCCCAAGGGGGCCATTTGGATGGTCCTGGAGGCCGAATCCCAAGACTCACCATGAACGGTGATGGGGACCGGCCCAAGGGAAGCGGACGTCTCGTGGAGGGAATTCCTCCCGGGAACTCCTCCCGGCGTTGGGTCGTCCTGGCCCTCTGTTCCCTCCTCTTCATCTGCTCGCAATTCTATCGCGTCTCCAGTGCCATCATCGCCCCGAACCTTCAGAAGGACCTGGGCCTCTCTTCCGAGGCCCTGGGATTTCTGGGAGCGGCCTTCTTCTACGCCTTTGCCTTGGCCCAGATCCCCCTAGGGCCCTGTCTGGACCGTTGGGGGGCGCGGCTCTGCATGACCTGCCTCTCCCTGGTGGGGGCTGGGGGGGCCTGGGTCTTCGCTTGGGCCGGAGGCCTCACAGGGGCGTCCTTGGGCAGGATGCTCCTAGGACTGGGCATGGCGGGAAATCTCATGGGATCCATGAAGCTCTTCACGGGGTGGTTTTCCCCTAGGGAGTTCGCGACCCTGTCGGGCACCATCCTGGCCCTGGGGACGCTGGGGAACATGCTCGCGGCCACGCCCCTAGCCGTCATGGTGGACCGGCTGGGCTGGCGGTGGACATTCACCTTTATGGGTGCGGCCACGGCCTTGCTGGCGGTGCTCTTCTACGCCCTGGTGCGGGATGCCCCTACGCCTGTGGGCGAGGATGCCCGCCAACAAGCGAGGATCCCACTGGCGGAAAGGTTTCGGACCCTCCTCACCAGCCGCGAATATTGGCTCATCTCCTTGGGGACCTTCTTTCGGTACGGGACCTTCGTGGCCATCCAGGGGCTCTGGATAGGTCCGTACCTCATGGATGGGGTAGGTCTCTCTCCGGTCATGGCCGGGAACCTCCTTTTGATTCTCAATCTGGGCCTCATCCTGGGGTCTCCGGTGGGGGGATGGCTCTCGGACCGGGTCTTCGGGTCGCGCAAAGGGGTGGTCCTTGTAGGTCTGGTGGGGATGGCTAGCACGGTGCTCGCCCTCTCTCAAGGATGGGGCACGGCATACCTGTGGGTCCTGGGAGGCATCCTCTTCCTATTGGGTGCATCTCAGACCTCGGGCATGGTCATGTACGCCCATATCAAGGAGGTCATGCCCCAAGGAATGACCGGGATGGCCCTTACGGGGACGAATTTCTTCACCATGCTGGGGGCGGGCCTGTGCGTGCACGGGATGGGGTGGATCGTGGAGCATTGGGCCGCGCCCGGAGGAGGGGGGTACGACGCTGCCTTTCTGGCGGGCTTTCTGGGGACCGGCATCGCCCTGGTCCTCTACCTCTTTACCCGAGAACCACCTAACCAGAGGTCATGAATTACATTGGCTCTTCCACACCCAACCAAGACCAAATCGACGAGATCGACGAAATATCCCCAACGAGCGAGAGGCTATTTCTGACTGAGGGGGAGCTATGGCTGAAAAACTGGACATCCTGATTCGAGGGGGGCGCATCCTCGACGGAACGGGCAATCCTTATTACAAAGCGGATGTGGGTATCTCCGGAGGGAAGATCGCCCTCATCCGCCGCTGGATAGATGTCCGCTGCGCGCGGAGGGTCATATCCGCTAAGGGTTTGGTGGTCTGCCCGGGCTTCTTTGACACGCATACCCATGATGATCTATATCTTCTTTTCAATCCAAGGTGCGATGAGAAGGTCCTGCAGGGCGTGACCACCGTGGTCATCGGCAACTGCGGGTTCTCGGTAGGTCCCATCTGTAGGGATCGTCGAGATCTGATGGCGGGCTTTCTCAGGCTCATGGGTGGGCAGTATGTGAATGAGGAAGATCTTCGGATAGAGAGCTTCGGGGACTATCTGGGGAAACTCCAGGCAGCGGAGCCGGGCATAAACATAATACCCCTGGTGGGGCATTCCACCGTGCGCCTCAACGTAATGGGATCGGAGGATCGAGCCCCCACCGAAGAGGAACTCCGCCGCATGCGGGCCATGGTGGCCAGGGCCATGGAGGAAGGGGCCTGGGGTCTCTCGACCGGCCTGATCTACGCGCCCGGAAATTACGCCCGGACAGAGGAGATCGTGGAGCTGGCCCGGGAGGTGGCGCGCTTTCAGGGCATATATGCCTCCCATATCAGGAACGAGGGCAGCAGGCAGTTGGATGCCATTGCCGAGGCCATCAGGATTGGCGAGGAGGCGGGCGTGCGGGTCCATATTGCCCACCACAAGATAGCTGGGCGGTCCAACTGGGGGATGAGCCGCCGGACCCTCGCCATGATGAGAAACGCCAGGGCCAAGGGCTTGGAGGTGACCTGCGATCAGTATCCCTACCGAGCAGGGAGCACCTTCCTCGCGGCTCTTCTCCCCCCGGCGGTGCTGGCCGGCGGGGATGAGGTCTTTTCCCACAAGCTCAAAGACCCCGGCTTTAGACGGGAGGTCGTCTCCATGATGGAGTCGGACGAGGAGGAGGGGTGGGAGAACCTGGTCAAGGGGGGAGGGTTCGACGGGATATTCATCTCGGTCTCCCAGTCCCACCCCGATTACGTGGGCAGGTCCATAGCCGAGATCGCCGAGGCCGAAGGGAAAGACCCCTATGATGTCCTCTTGGATCTCATTGCCGAGGAGAGACGGGGGATCATCGCCATACTGTTCATGATGGACGAGGGGGATATCAGGCGGATCATGCGTGGTCCTTTCGTCATGGTCGGCTCGGACGGCATCCCGAGCTTCGGGGTGAACAAGGTCCATCCTCGGTTCGCTGGCACCTTCCCTCGGGTCCTGGGCCGTTACGTGCGGCAGAGGAAGGTGTTGACCCTGGAGGAGGCCGTCAGGAAGATGACCTCTCTTCCGGCCCAGACCTTCGGGGTGAGGGGAAAGGGGCTTCTGAAGGAGGGCTTCGACGCTGACATCGTGGTCTTCGATCCCGAGACCGTCATCGATGGGGCGACTTACCATGAGCCCCATCTGGCTCCGGAGGGCATCCCCTATGTGCTGGTCAATGGCCAGTTGGCGGTGGAGAGAGGCGAGGTCGTGGGGGCTGCATCGGGGCGAGTTTTGAGGAGGTAGTAAAGAGGCACTGTTTGAATCCCGACTGTTTCCAATGAGGAGATCCGAATGACTTGGCTGGTGGTTATAGCCCTGATTCTCTTTTTGGCCTCGGGCGTGGCCCTGGCCTATGTGGTCGGCGCAGGGGCCGTTCTTGCATTCATAGCCACCGAAAACACTCGTTATTTGGCGATTCTCCCCCAACGCATCTTCAGCCAGCTGGATGTTTTCGCTTTGATGGCCATGGTCCTTTTCATCATGACCGGGGAGGTGATGAACAGGACGGGTGTGACCCGCTACCTCATAGATTTCTCCATGTCCATCGTGGGGAAGTTCAAGGGGGGGCTCGGTCACGTGAACATATTGACCTCGATCTTTTTCGCGGGGGTGAGCGGTTCTGCCGTGGCTGATGCCGCGGCGCTCTCCAATACCCTTATTCCGGCCATGCGGGAGCAGGGGTACACGAATCGGTATGCCGGGGCGGTGACCGCTGCATCGTCCGTCATCGGCCCCATTATCCCCCCGTCCATCATCCTGATCTTTTACGGGGCCTGGATGCAGGTCTCCATCGGGGGGCTGTTCGCAGCGGGGATCGTTCCGGGGCTCCTATTGGGGTTGGTCCTACTCTTGGCCAACGCCGTAATGGCCCATCGCCAAGACCATCCCGGAGGCCGCGGCACAGAGGTGCCCCCCTTCATGGCCAGTCTGTGGAAGGCTGCCCCCGCCCTTCTCCTTCCAGTGATCATCCTGGGGGGCATAGTCTTCGGCGTGGCCACGCCCACGGAGGCCGCTGGGGTGGCTGTGGCCGCGGCCCTGGCCGTTGGGTTCATCTACCGCGGGGTCACCCCCCGAGTGATCTGGCAATGCATGGAGAGGACGGCTGTTCTTACAGGCTCCATCTTCATGGTGATCACCGCTGCGGCTTGCGCGGCCTATGTGGGCTCACTGGAACAATGGCCCCAGCAGATCGCCAGGGCCGCCACCGAATCCGGGATCACCGGCGTGCCGTTTCTGCTGCTGATCAACCTCATCTTCCTCATTGCAGGCATGTTCATGGATGTGCCCATGGCACTTGCCCTGCTGGTGCCGCTGTTCGGGCCCGCGGCTGTGGCGCAGGGGGTCGACCCCATCCATCTGGGCATCATCCTGTGTCTGAACTTGACTATGGGGCTCATCACCCCCCCCTTGGGGGGCTGTTTGGTCGTGGTATCGGCCATCTCGGGGGAGAATTACTGGAAGCTGGCCAAGGCCACGTTGCCGTTCATCTTCGTGGAGATAATAGTGCTTCTGGTCATCACCCTGGTCCCGTCCATTTCACTTTACCTGCCCCGTCTTTTGGGGTTTGTTTAATCCACCCGAGAAAGGAGGAGATCATGACGGACACGAAGAGGATCCTTCAAGTGGTACTCGGCCTTGCACTGGTGATTCTCCTGGCCCGTTTCACATGGGCCGGGGGGGAGATCAAGCTGGCGCTGGACTGTCCGCCTGATCCGGAGAAGTGCGGGACGTACCTCTGGTCCAAGACTTTCTCCGATTATATTCAGTCCCAAGGGTTGAAGGTGANGCTCTATCCCCGGGACGCGCTCGGCGGCGAGGCGGAGAAGCTGGACCAGGTCAGCCAGGGCCTCCTCGAGATCTCCAACTCCGACCTGGCCAAGGCCGGTAGCCTGGATCCCACCATCTTTGGCTTTTATCTGCCCTTCCTGTTCGATGACATGCAGCACTTCTTCCGGGTCCTTGAAAATAGTGACCTTATGGACAAGATCAACTCTAAGATCACCAAACACGGTGTGCGAGTTCTCGCCCTTGTCCCTGTGGGCGGAATGGGGGGTTTTGTCACCACCAAGAAGTTCATCAAGACGCCCGCGGACTTCAAGGGAGTCCGCATGAGGGCCCTGGATAAGAAACAGGCCAAGTGGCTCGAGATCTGGGGCGCCAACTCGGTCATAATTCCCTGGCCCGAGATCTACAATGCCCTCCAAACTGGTGTGGCCGATGGATATATCAATCCGGCATTCGTGCCGATCATGTTCAAGCACACGGAAGTGCTCAAGTATTATTCCGCGGTCAATGTGGCCCCCGCACTGCGTGTCGCAATCGCCTCGGAGGATTGGTACAAAGGGCTCAACGAGAAGGACCGGCGTATCGTGGATGAGGGTGTGGCCAAGGCTAACAAGACCGTCGAGGCGTGGGCGGTCAAGGTGGACAAGGCCAGCCTGGACGCTTTGCGTAAGGCCGGGATGAAGGTTTATGTGAATACCTCGGAGGAGAAGGCGGAGTTCGCCAAACTGATACGGCCGAATTACACGGACATCGTTCCCAAGGAGATCGTGGATATGTTCGTTAAGGCTGCTGACAAATATCGTTGAGAGTGATGATGCGCCGGGCGATCCAATGGATCAGTTATGGGCTGGACCAAGCCTGCAGGGCGGCGGCTGTGGGTTTTCTCTCCCTGATGCTGCTGCTCGTCCTGTTCCAGGTGATCGCCCGGTATATCTTTCAGGCGGTCCCGGTCTGGACAGAGGAGGCGGCCCGCTACTGCATGGTCTGGGGGGGGCTGCTCGGCGCGACGGTGGCCTTCAGGTCGAATCAGGACCCGCGCCTGATCCAGCCCCCCACCCGCGGCTCACCCGCGTGGATCCTCTCGGCCTTTTTGTTGAGGACCATAGCTGTGGTGGTCTTTTTGGGGCCCGTCCTCTATCACAGCGGTAGGTTTCTGGCACGCGGGATGCACCGGACCAGCGAGGGGCTGGAGATCCCCCTGGGGCTGGTCACCGCGGCCGTGCCCATCGCTGTGGTGGTCATTTTCGTCCACGTCCTCGCCAGAGTCACAAAATGGAGAGATCAGTGAACCTGTGAGATTTTAGCACGGATCGATTGAAACTTCAGGATGCCCCACCTCACTTAATTTACAGGATCTGGCTGATCTGACGGACTGGGGTGATGTCCGTGAAGTTGGGGATATCCCCCCTCAGGATGGAGCCCGTCCGGGCTATTCCGCGCTCGTAACCGTCTTTATTGTCGAAGTAGAGGTGACCGATGCAGACATATGGCGGCGGGGCGTCTCCTCCCCCGGAGATCCCACGGTCCACCTCGGTCTTGACCAGACCGAAGGGGGTGAGGTGCTTTCGGACCAGCTCCATGTGGGTGGTGCAGTAGTAGTCGAAGTCGAATCGGGCACCTTCCTGAAAGGGATACATGATGCTGACCTTGAACATAGCAGCCTCCTACACAAACCCGGCTTGACCGGAAATGAGTAAGATTACGTTGAGCGGGATTCAGGGGCCAGGAGCCGCCCCCGCTCTCTCCCCATCCTGACGGCCATCTCCCGGAAGTCCTCCGGAAAGTCCTGTTCCCCCTCCCGGTGCACGAGCACCAGGGAGCGGGTGGGGCATTTGTGAGCGCAGACTCCACATCCCAGGCAGCGTTGAGGCCCCAACACCGGGGCTTTTCCCTCCCGGTTCGGCGCCAAGGGAGAATATTCCAGCCGCAGGGCCTTCATGGGACAGCGCTCCTCGCACAGCCCGCAGCCCTTGCAAGTCTCGGGATGGACCATGACGATGTAATTGGAGGGCTGATGCCCGTTCAGGCCCAATACGTGGACCGACTCCAGGAAGATGCAGCAGCAGGAACAACAATTGCAGATGGTGTCCATCCCCCGCCTGGTGTTGGAGATCCCGTGGACCAGACCCGCATCTGCCGCGGCCTGCAGAGCCTCCAAGACCTCATCCTTGGAGATCTCCTTTCCCATCCCCTGTCGGACCATGTAACGGGCGAGCCTGCCGAAGTGCAGGCAATTGAAGGTCTCGTGCTCGCAGTCGGGGGAGTCGGGGTCCAGGTTCTTCCTCTGGCGGCACGGGCAGTGGGAGGTGCAGAAGAAGTCCTCCCCTTCGATCACTTGCAGAAGGTCCTCATAGGGGAGAACCCTGCGAGGGTCCTGGAGGGTCTTCCGCACGGGAATGGCCCTCAGGCCCATGGTGGGATAGCCTCCAACCTCCTTTCCATAGGAGTTGTAGAAGTAACGGTTCCCCAAGNCAGCCAGCCTGCGGGTCTCTCCATCGGCCCTGCCGGACCAGAAGGGGCTCCTGTAAAAGGTGAACATGGAGTCGTTGAGGGCATACCGGATCGTGTCCCGGGACTCATGTCGGAAGACCACCCCCTTGGCCGCCAGGGGATCGAGGCGCTTCATCAGCTCGGTGGGGGGTGTCCTGTATCGCTCGGCCAGTTGCTCTATGGTGTGGGGAAGGAAGGGGAAGTCCGCCAGAAATTCGGCCTCCTCAGGGGTGAGTCGCGCTTTCAGCAAGGGAAGGAGGATCTCCGAGTCGGGGAGGCCCACCACCCAGCGGTGCATGTGTTCGGCGAATCGGCCATAGNGGGATTTGGGGTCCACGGATTCCGCCTCCTGGATCAAGATGACAGAGACTTCAATGCTTCTCTTAGTGCCTTGCGGTCTTTGGGGGGCTCGGGGGCATCCGGGCGGGCTTTCATCTCAATGGCCTCTGAGGGGCATCCGCTGGCGCAGACCCCGCAGCCGAAACAGCGTTCCAGGTCCACCCGAGGCGTCCAGTCTCCCAATGACAAGGCCTGGGCCGGGCATCGTTCCACGCAGGTATCGCAGCCCACGCAGCGGTCGGGGTCGAGCACGGGGCTGAACCCTGATGAGAGAGCCAGTCCCGGCTTGGGTTGCAAAAGGGCCGTCCTGAGGATCATGCAGTGGCAGGGGCAACAGTTGCAGATGAAGTCGATCCCCTCCTGGATGTTGCGGCTGGTGTGGACGAGACCGGCCTCCTCGGAGCGCCGGAGGATCTCGCGGGCCTCATCCTTGGAGACCTCGCGGCCGATCTTCCGGTCGATGACGAAGTGGGCCGCGACCCCGAACTGCATGCATACATTGTCGGGCTTGCCGCAGTGTCCTTCCTCGTCCAGAAGCCTCTCCTCGTGGCGGCAGAAGCAGGTGCTCACCGCGATGGGCTTATAGTGGTCGATATAGTAGGAGACCTGATCGTAAGTATGCACCTGCCCTTCAGAGTCTAGGCTCTTCTCGATGGGAATCACACGCTCGGTGGGGAAGGTGATCTTGGGGGGCCCGGCCTTGCGGTCCACGGCCTCCTTGTAGGCGTGGATGAGCCGGGCGATCCTTCGGTCCCGCTCTGTGGTGGTCCCCCGCATGAACTGGAACTCGAAGATCCCGGGCACAAAGGGGACAGGGACGTATTCGCGTCGCCCTTCCTTGATGCGGGCGCTGCAGAGGCCCTTGTCGGCCATGGCTTCCAATATGCCCTCCACATCCTCTGGGTCCCTCCCCAGGACCTCGGCGATGAGGAGGGCAGGCGCCGGTCTTTCCGGCATGGCCGCGCAGACCTCGGCCTCCTCCGGGGTAAAGAGGGCCTCGGCCAGGGAGTAGAATTCGGGGATGTCCATGCCAGGGTAGCGTCCCCCCCTTCGTTCCATGGCCCGGCACAGCCTTTTATAGGGCTCCTCGGGGTTCATGGTCTCTCCTCCTTTTCCATCCTCACGTATCACGATCAGTCATTAACCAGACTGTCGATCCCATGTAATGAAGACCACTTGCATTCCAGCCGTATGAGATCTTTGGTATGCAAGGTAATACATAACAAAAAATCAACCTCGCAGGTCCCTAAGCAGACGCTTGAGGAGTACCCGTTCCTCCAACGTCATGCCCCGAAGTATCTCTTCGTTGGAATCCTTCCGTTTCATCAGAAGCACATCGTGCATTGAGCGGCCCTTTCCAGTCAGGAAGATGCGGTGGATCCGCTTGTCATCTGGGTCCGGTTCCTTGGTGATCCACCCGGACTCGCTCAGTCGGTCCAGTACACCAGATAGAGTGGCGCTGTCCAGCGAGAGGCGTTTGCCAAGCTCGCCAGCAGAGATTCCGTCCTCCTCCCATAGGGCCTCGAGGATGAGATGCTGAACTGGTGTGAGACCGAAGGGGGCAAGGCGACGTTTGAGGTCTCCATGGGCCCTCTGGTAGGCCTTGGCCAAAAGAAAGATTATGCAGTCCTCATAGACAGCCATGTCCAAACCTCTTGTACACAAGATATTTAAGACGGGTCTTCATTGTCAAGCCATAATATTACCAATCCTCGCGAGGTCCTGATCCTCGTCATATCCCTGATGTCGCTTGTTTCGGAACCCGCTTTCCCTCGAGAGAGAAACACTTGGGAGGGATAGAGGGACGGGAAACACACCCCGCCGATGAAATACAAGCGCCGGATGGGACAATACCTCAAGGGAAGGGAAAGAAAGGAAAGGGGATCCGTTCCTTTTACGAGCCCTGGCTCCCGCTTCGCTGGCGTTCCTCGGCCAGAAGGCGGTCCCGGTACTCGGTTACATGCTCACATTGGGGACCCTTGCAGGCTTCCATCTGCCTTCTTTTTTGTCTTTTGGCCTTGACCGGGCTCCCTGTGGAAGCCTCCATGTTTTGTCGATACCAGCAGCACATGGCGGTCCAGTCGCTGTGGACCATGATGGTGACATTATCGTCAATGAACCGGCATTTGAGGGTAGTGGCGGCGGACTGAAAGCTCGCCTTGGGGGCATCCTGAACAGCGGGCTCCATTTGACACCTCCTCCGGCGCGAAAGCGACTCATCATCCGTATTGGTTTTGATCCCAAATCACCTGAGGCCCTCACAGGGCCCGAATCTCCTGTAGCATGAAGACGGCATAGGTAATACCGAAGCAGACGAGGGTGATGGCCACCAGAACGGCGATATAGGGGAAGACCACCAAGAGGCTCTGGGAGAGCGGAAGCGGGTTCTGGAACCTGGACAGGGAGAGTTCCTCTAGGGGTCCCACAAGCATCAGGGATCGAGTCGATTTCTTCATGGGATCTATGATGACCGAGGTGGAGTCCGTATATAGGACCATGGGGGAGAGCAGGGAGAGGGCCTTTTGGGTGCGCACGTGCTTTATCACCTGCTCCACCGTGGTGGCGTCCTTCTCCATGGGGACCAGCGCATTGGCCAAAACATTGGCCCCTAGGGTGACGAAGAAGGAGAAGAAGATCCAAAGGGCCACGGAGGCCAGAGCCGAGGTGGCGATGCTCCGGAAAAGGACCGAGAAGAGGATGGCCACCCCCAGCCAGAAGGAGATGTAGAAGAGGCTGATAAGCAGATAAAAAACCACTCTCAGGATCTCGTCGATGCCCGGGACCACACCAAGGATCAGGATTCCGAGGCCCGAGATCATCAACGCGATGGAGGTGAGCATGATGGCGATGGTGGCCACACCGGCCAAGAACTTGCCGTTGATGATGGCATCGCGATAGATGGGCTGAGAGACGAGCTTGCTCAGGGTGCCCGTGCTGCGCTCCCGGTTGATGGCGTCGAAACCAATTACCAATCCGATCAATGGTCCGAAGAAGGCCACGAACTGGGAGAGAGAGAAGAGGGCGCCTGTGGAGGTGAAGAGCATCAGAAAGACGAACTTGGGCTTTACAGCCCCCTCCAGGGCCTCCCGAAGGCCCATACCCGCCATATACACCATAATAAGGCTCACCATGGTGATGAGCGCAAAGAGGATGAGGAACCGATAGCTGCTGAAATGATCGGCCAGCTCCTTCCGGAAGACCGTATAGACGCCCCGCACGATCATGCCTCCTGAAAGTACTTGAGGTAGAGTTCCTCCAGGGTATAGGTCTCCTTGCCTATCCCCAATTTCTCCTGGGCCAGTTGATCAATGGTTCCCACAGCCACCATCCTTCCTCGGATCATAATCCCGATACGATCGGAGATCTTCTGCACTTGGTGAAGGTGATGGGAGGAGAAAAGGACCGTGATCCCCTTGGCCCGGCTGAGCTCCTCTATGAGCCCGATGATCCGGTTGCTGGCGTCGGGGTCCAGCCCCAACGTCGGCTCATCCAGGATGACCAACTGCGGGTCCTTGATGAGGACCTCGGCGATCCCCAGTCGCTGCCTCATCCCCCTTGAGAATTCCCCCACGCGGCGATCCCCGTCATCGGGCAGTCCCACCGTCTGGAGGGCCTCCTCGATCCTTGGGCCGGCGGTCTCCTCGGGGATGCCGTTGAGTCGGGAGACGTACCGGAGATTCTCCCGGGCGGTCATGTCCTCGTAGAAGCCTAGGTGCTCCGGCAGGTAACCTACCCTCCGCTTGACCTGGATGGCCTCCCGAGTGGGGTCGAAGCCGCAGACCCGTACCCTGCCTCCCGTGGGCTGAGTCAGCCCTAGAAGCATCAGGATGGTGGTGGTCTTTCCAGCACCGTTAGGGCCCAGAAATCCGAAGATCTCCCCAGCCTGCACCTGAAGGCTCAGGCCGTCCACGGCCAGAATCTGCCCGTAACGCTTGGTGAGGTTCTGGGTCTCCAGGATGATCTTGTCCTCGGCCATGTTACCGCCTTCCCAGGATGATGAAGAGGGCACACAGCCCTGCGATGACGAAAAGGATGATCCCGATACCGATCCAGCCCCAGACTGTGGAGGCTTTGACAGTCACACGGAACTCCACGTCATCGTTGGCCTTTTCGCCCTTGACGTTGACCCCCACGGAGTAGTCGCCCACCAATGCCTGCTCTGCCGGGGTGATCAGGACCTCCACTTGTTTGATCTCTCCAGACTCCAGCACATCAAGACGTTCGGGCTTGAACTCCACCTTCCAGTTCTCTGGCTTGAAGGAGAGGAAGGTGATGTCGCGTTGAGTGGCGGAGCCTGTGTTCTTGACGTAGAGAGAGATGCTAGCGGTCTTTCCGGGTTGGGTGCTGAGGGAGAGAAGGCCGCTGGGAGTCCCGGCCTCGATCTTGTAGGTCCCTGTCAAGATCACTTTTAGGGTGGCCTTGGCCTTCTTTTCTCCGGAACTGACCGTGATGTCGATGGGATACTCCCCGGACTTGGCGAACCGAGGAGGCTTTACCTCCACGGCCATGCTGCGGCTCTGACCGCTCTTCAGCCGGAGGCTGGAGACATACTTGTCCTCGTACGCTGGTTTGAAGTTGATCTCCCAATTGGCAGGCCCCCTAGCAGTCAAGTTGAAGACCTTGTCTTTGTCCATCTTGTTCTCCACCTCGATGGAGAACTCGAACTTGGCATCCGAGGGGCCGCGCAGGACCGGATAGGAGGTGGTCAGGACGATGTCCTCCTCCTCTTTCTCTTCCTCTTTAGCCTTCACCTCCACGACCACCGAGGCCTCGGAGCGAAAGGCCTTGTCCCGGGTCTCACCGAGGATTTTGAATGTGTAGGTCCCTGGACCTACCTCCTTGCCGGGTTCGGCCTGAAAGGTGACCGTCTTGGTCTCTCCATCGGGGACGTAGACCCCAGTGATGGTGAAGCTATAAGTCTTCACCTTGGCCTTCCATCCCTTGGGAACCTCCGTGACCTTCAGGAGGACCTCTTCGTCGGATCTGCCTCCATTGACCACGATGAGGTCCATGCGCACATCTTCACCCTTGGGGACGACCACACCAGGGTATTCCGGGTGGATGGACATGGCGCGGGGAGGACGTTCATCCTTCTTCTCTTCCTCTTCCGAAGCGATGCTTGGGTATGAGGAAGCGATCAGGAAGAGCATACCGATCAAGATGAGAACCAGAAAGGGGCATCTCGAGGGTCTACGCCGGAGCCAAATCATGGGGGTCCACCTCCTCGTTTGATTTTCTAAAGTTTAAAGATAATCCCTCCGCTCGATTTTGCAAGGGTTGCAGGAGGCTAAAGATAAAGGGACGGGTGTCTTCCTGAGAAACGGAGGGTGATACTCATGGGGCCGCCTCACCATCCTGGTAGGGACAGACTTACCATGGGGAGTCATCTCCTTGCAAGCCCAAAGGGGTGGACTACCCCTCTCCGGCTCAGGTCCCTCATCTCCGCAAAAGACCCCCTTTGGACCTAGTGGTGCGATGGGAACTCGGGGAGGAGGAGAGAACCCCTTGCCCGAAGGGGGAGCCTACCACCAGCTGATGACGCGGTCGCTTTGGAAGATTTCCGCAAGGAGCCGAGCGTAATCCACTTCTCCCTCATATATGGGAAATTCCACGGCCTCCTCTCCCTCGGAGACCGCATCCATGAGTTGTCGAACCACCTCTTCGGGCTCGGAACGAAGTATGTGTAGGATTCGCATGGTCTTTCACTCCCTGTGAGTTGTGGTCCATAAGGTGCCTTCTCTTCAGCCTCGGGGCGAAGAGCCGCCCCTCTTGGGTGATTCAATAGGGGATGACGAGGTCCTGCTCTTTGAGCATGCGACCCACATCCTCCAGGCTCACCATCTTAAAGCCGTACTTCTCCACATTGGCGGGGACGTTGCTGTAGCGCGCTCCCTCCATCTCATCGATAAACTCCATGTTGTCTTGATATTCCTCGGTCATCTCCACTTCGTGGTTCAGGACGAACATGCTGACTACGTGGTCCTCCAGAAGGAGTCCCAGGCTGGATCGGAGCCCCTCGTACTGACGTTCCTTGTCCTTGATGAGGACGGCCACCTTCTTGGCCATGGCTTAACCCCCCTTTCCCATCTGACGTGCACCCCCGCTTCCTTGCCGTGGGCTCGGGGTGCGCCGCATATGGTTCTTGCAGTCAAAGGATGATATACCGATCGCACTCCTCAACCATTTCAGCATTTCGTGCCTGGGTGACGAAGTCCTTGTCCACGAGGCCCGGGACTTCCTTCCCCTGGTACCCGTTGGCGATATAGCTTACCTCGCAGACAGTCACCCGACCCGTTCCAAGCAGCTCGGAAAACCTCGGGTCCTGGGTGCAGTGGACTCCCTCCCCGGTGAAGAAGATCTCCACATCTTTGCCCCCGGCCTTGGCCGCTTTGGCCAGACCGATGACATGGTGGAGGTTGTGGCGTGTGGCCACACAGATCCCCAGTTTCTCGGACATGGCTTCTCCTCCCATCACTTCTTGCGCAGGTAGAACCGATAGAACCCCTCCCCGTCGTCCAGGACGCCCAGCCACTCGTTTCCGGACTTTTGTGCAAAGTCGGGAAGGTCCTTCTTGGAGCCTGGGTCGGTCCCCAATACTTCGATGATCTGGCCGGGCTTCATCCCCTTCATGGCCTTCTTGGTTTTAAGAAGAGGCATGGGGCAACTCAGGCCCCGGGCATCAAGAGTGACGTCTGGTTTGATGTCCTTGAGATCCATGGATTTCCCTCCTTCCAAAGAGATTACTTAATTTTATGAGGCCTCGTACTTCCGTTGGCCTCGAGCCCTCACCTTACTCCACCACCACGATCTCCTTCTCCTCGTTCCAGTCGGCCGCAAGATACCAAAGCCCCAGAAGGACCAAAAGGGCGATCACGGTCCACTTGTAGGAGAGAAGATCGGGGATAAAGACCGCTTTACCCACTTTGTGGATGAGTCCCGTGGTGTCCATGTAGTAGCGGACCAGTGCGTTGGTCAGAGAGAAACTCACTAAGGTGATCCAGAGCTTCACCTGGCCTTCTCCTACCCGCCATAGAGTGCCGCTTCCGCAGCCTCCGGCGATAACCATCCCGATGCCGAAGATGAACCCTCCCACCAGACCCCCGAACAGGAAGGTGTTGGCCACATAGACCATCTCACCGCGAAGCCCAGCCCACTTAATGATGGCGTAGCCCGTCATCGCGATCATAAGGCTTAGGGCCACGGCCTTGGTCTGTCGGCTCTCTCCGGTCATAAAGGGGTCGCGGAAGGCTGCCACAAAACAGAGCCGGCTGCGATGCATGACGATCCCCACGGCCAACCCCAAAAGGAGCAGGCCCCCGCTTTTGGTGTAGGCCACCGAGGAGTATCGAAAGGAGACCAGAACGGCGAGGATCATGATCGCGTAGCCGATCCATGGTTGGATCCTCCTCCAGTCAAAGCCCCCTTCACTGCGCTCCCCTCCGGCCGGTGCTGTGGTCCGAGGGGGGAACTTCTCCAGCTCCCACAGGAGGTAGCGCAACCCCACATAGGCACCGAGGATGAGGCCGAACATCATGGCCACCCCCCCCAGCGAGAGGGCGCTTATGGCCGAGTAGAATCCCCCCACGTTGCATCCCCTGGCTAAGGCCGCACCGATGCCCATGAGGATCCCCGCAACAAACCCCTTGGCCGCTTCCAACCGAGGGGGAGTCCGGATGCTGAACTCCCTTCCGAGCAAAGCCGAGGCGAAGGCGCCGAAGACCAGCCCCAAGTCCATGACCGAAGCGTAGTTGACCAAAGGCGACTGGACGCTCTTGTGATAGATCCCCAGGGATGTGAACAGCCAATCCCCCCAGTTGCGCATCCCGGCCACCACCCCCCAGGGCCGCTCCCAGGCGAACATGAGGATGCTCAGGAACGCCACCAGCATACCTCCCACCCAGGAAGGCCACGTCCGTTCGAAGAGGGACGCGTGCCCCTCCTTCAGCTTTCGAGCGAGATAGCCCCTTTCGTCGTTCATCCGTACCTTCCTCCTGTCAGCAGCCCTCGTCGTCCATAATCACCACCCCCGAGGGAAGGACCTCTTGGGGGGCTTTCCCTGTGCCGGAGGGTGGACCTTGGGGCTTGGGCGCAGGGCCCGCAGCGGACGGAGCAGGGACGGGCGGAGGTTTCGGGACGACCGTCTTCTCCAGATCTCCCGGAGGCACATAAGGGATGAATTTTCCCGTCCGTTCCACCTGTTTGGCCAGATCGGCCAGGAACGCCCGGTCGTAGAGGGCCCAGGCCTTGGGTGACGAGGGATCGGCGGCCACGGCCATCCGATAGTACTTCTTGGCCTCCGAGTACTTCCCTCGACTGTAGGCCTCATCTCCGTAGCGGATCATCAAGGCGCAGAGATCCTTGTCCGGAGGACATGGAGGCTTGAAGCCCTCCTCGGCTCCGGTGGAAACGGCCAAAACCAAGGCCGTGACCACACAGATTAGGGCCGCCGTGGTCAGGTGTCCGATTCTTCTCATGGGTTGACCTCCTCAATGACAAAGAGGGTATCGGAGACTCCATGCCAAGCACCTGGAGGGCCTTTCCAGGGGCTCAGCCCTCCGCTTGGGCCTGGAGTTTCTCCAGCAGTCCTTTGGTCTTGACCGCATGGGACTTGAGCCCCAAGGTCTTCTCCTCCATTCCCATGGCCAGCCCCAGCACTTGGGGAAGGTAGAGGACCGGGATCCCATAGGTCTCCTCGAAAATCTTCTCCATGACCTTCTGGTTGGAGTCGTACATGACGCCGCAGAAGGGGCAGACCACCACCAAGGCGTCCACCTCCAGGTCCCGAAGCTCCGCAAGCTTGTCCCTGGCAATCTCCAAGGCCGTCCGCTGATCCGCCATCAGGACCGAGCCTCCGCAACACTGCTTCTTCCGGGAGTAGTCTACCGGCACCGCCCCGGTGGAGCGTATGAAGTCATCCAGGACCCTGGGGTCCTCCACGGAGTCGAAGCCTTGGTGGATCTCGGTGGGTTTCAGGAGGTGGCATCCGTAATGGGCTGCCAATCGAATCCCATCCAGAGGGCGGACACAAGCCTCGCGTATTCGGTCCAGCCCCATATCCTCCAGGAGGATCCGGACAAAGTGCCGCACCTCTACTGGGCTTTGAAACCGGCGCTGTATCTTGGCGAGGAGGCGGTTTGTGCGTTCCCTTTCCTCCTCGTTGCGGCTCAAGGTGCGAGAGACCTCGCACAGGGCCGATGTGCAGGAACTGCAAAGGGTGCAGATGGGAAGACCGGCCTCCTCGGCCAAGGCCAGGTTCCTCGCCCCCAGGGCGAGGGCCGCATGATGGTCCACGGGCTCCAACGGGAATCCGCAGCAGGCGAACCCTTCCAGGTCCACCAGTCGGATTCCGAGCCGTTGCGCTACGGCCCGCACCGACTGCTCATACTGCCGAACCCTCGCTGGGATGGTGCAGCCCAAAAAGAGGGCATAGGTCTTATTCTCCATGCTGGAAATCCACCTCCTGCGACTCAGTCCCCATCACCTCGAAGTAGATATCGGGGGGAAGATCGGCGAAGAACAAAGCTCCAAGACAGGGGGAGACAAGCTTTACTGGGTGCTCTTGCCCGATGAGATTGTAGAGTTCCAGACAGCAGGAACAGAGTTGTGCGCTGGGAGCGATGGAATAGGGAACCTTCATTCCGTTGCGTTGGATGTAGAGGACCGGATCCAGGAAATTGGCGTGATTTGCGCAGTGAATGGCCAACAGCCCGTCCGCATCCATATGGAGTCCCCTCCTCCTGAGCCACCGATCCCATCTTCGTCTCTCCTCGGCACTGACCTCTTCCCAGCCTTCAGGCCGCTGTTCAAGGTACCGGGACGAACGGCGAAGGCTCTCCACCTCCTCCGAGGTGGCATAGCGTCGCGGCCGGAAAGAGGAGGGACGGATCACGGTATTAAGCCTCCCCGCCAGGGAATCGAGAGGAAAGGAACAGACCAGGAGTTCCTGTCCGAAGCGGGGAGAACTCCGGTACCACATCCCCTGCCTCACGCAGACCCGACTCCAGGTCTCCACGGGGATGTAAGAGACCGGGACAAAGGGATCCAGTGGATAGCACATGACGGACTTGGCCGGACGCACCCGGGTCCCTCTCTGTTGAAGCATCTCAACGATACTTCGGCGCTCTTCGGGCCAAAGCCAGTAAGTGTATCGGACGGCCGGAGCGGCCAAGGTTCACTCCTCCTTGGGACGACCCAGGTCAGCCAGATCCCCCAAGAGGACACCCACGTCTTCGTGGGCCCCCGGAAGGGGAGGCAGGCCCGCCTTAGTCCGTTTCTTGTTGTCGAACTCGTCCAATGGGTAGAGGGTTCCCTTTTCTCTGAGTAGATTTACCTGCATGGGGATACCCTCGGGCATGTTTCCGGAGCGGAGGGCCAGGTTCTTCAGGGCCCGCATGAGATCGGCGATCCGCACTCCTTGAGGGCAGCGCTCCTGGCAGGTGAAGCAGGTGGCGCAAAGCCACACGAAGGGATCTCGAAGCACCGCATCCCGCATGCCCAAAAGGACCATGCGGATGATCCTTCGGGGGTTGAAGGTTGGATGGAAGCGCCTTACCGGACATCCGGCCGAGCAACTGCCGCAGGCAAAGCACTTGACAATCCCTTCCCCGCCCGGTTCTGCGGAGACCTCTTGTGCGAATCCGAAATCCAGCTCCCCCTCGTCCATCATCCTCCCTTCCCCCATCTCCACAGCGGGGGAAGGATCGTTTCGTTGGGCGTCCATGGCTCTTTTCCCTCGGGCTCGGGTTGGTTTTTGCCCCGTTACAGCACCTACCCCTCCTTAGGGAGGGGAGAGCTCGTCCTCCCGGAACGTGGCCAAGGGGAGGGGCTCCTCCAGGTCGCGGCCCGGCACATACTGGAAAAGCGACTGGGTCCTGTGGCCCACGAAGCGGAAGATATCGGCCACGGGGATTCCCATGGGGCAAGCGCTGGAGCACTGCCCGCAGCCCACACACGAGGTGCTCATGTGGGCCATGCGTGTCAAGTGGAAGAAGAGGGTCTCCGTGGGCATCTTGATGGCCCCTTTCCGACCCGCCCATCGTAGGTACTGGGCGGAGGGATGGTCCAGGGAGGGACCTTGGAAGACACAGCTCTTGCAATAGCAGATGGGGCAGACATCCCGGCAGTTCTGGCAGTGGATACAGGAGGAGAGCGTCTCCAGGATCTTCTCCAGGGGCAGAAGCCGGGAGCTTACATCTCGGAAGAGCTGATCGCGGGCCTCACGACGCTGTTCCTCCAGGGAGGTCACGGCCTTTTGCCGTCCTTTGGGAGGTTCCCCCGGGTCCAACCCGAGACCCTTCAGGAGGCGATCCCCCTCCTCCGTGGTGGAGTGGAGGAGGAGGCGATCGGGATCCGTCCCCAGGAGCCAGACCTCCACGTCCGCCGCCCCTTCAGGGGTGGGGTGCTCGCAGACCTGGCAGCTGGATCGGAGGGCTGGGGCCCCTTCCGGAGGACGGCCGGAGTCACGCATGGATCGGAGGAAGGCCTCTCCGTCCCAGGAGGAGTTCTCTTTGACCCAGTCCTGGAACTCCGGAGGCTCGAAGGTCCCTAGACAATCGATTCCCAAAAGTAGGATGCGCTGTCGTTCCCCCTGATGAAGCTTGACCAGTTCGAGGAACGCCCGGATCTCGCAAGGCCTGAGAAGGGCCGCCACCCGTGCTCCCGGATCCTCCCGGGTCAGTCGGGCGGCCAAGGTCCCCCCGTTGAGGGGAAGCACTGGGGCCACAGGATTCACTCCTTCCAGTCGCTCCGCATCCCTAACCAGGGTGTACTGGACCATGGGGCTTCGGGGGAGGTGCTGAGGGACCAGGAGGGCATCGACTCCTCCCTCCTCGAGGATCCTTCGGCAAAGGTTGCGAAAAGTCTCAATCCATCCGCCTCCACTGTCGATGATCAGGGCAGCGTGCATGGTCATGGATTCCTTTCCCCCTCCGTGAACTCACAGGACCATCTCGCCCTGGATCGGGCTGGGTCCCTTGGCCTGCAGTGTCTCCACCATNTCGCGTACGGTCTCGGCGAAGAGTCCCCCCTCGCTGGCGCTGATCCAACGGAGCCAGAGGCGGTCCCTTTCGATGCCAATGGCTTCCAGTATCTCATGGAGGAGGGCCACTCGTCTGCGGGCCTTGAAGTTGCCGTTGGTGTAGTGGCAGTCTCCGGGATGGCACCCTCCGATGAGGACCCCGTCCGCCCCCTCCAGAAAGGCCTTGATCACGTACATAGGATCCAGGGAACCAGTGCACATGAGGCGAACCGTCCGGACATTAGGAGGGTAGGCCAGTCGAGCGGTCCCAGCCAAATCCGCCCCGGCATACGAGCACCAGTTGCACAGAAAGGCGATGATCTTCGGGCTGTGATCCTTCCCCATGGTTTCGTCTCCTGTGGCCAGTGACCTCTGGTTCTACGTTGAAAATAGCCGGCTCCCCAGGTGGAACGAAGAGCGTGGAGCACGGGGCAAAGAGCATGGTGTCACGCTGTCAGTATGACAAATTACACCTCCATTAGGGCATCGATGGCGGACAGGATCTGTCCGTCCGAGATCTCCCGCAGCTGGGTAGCATCGTTGGGACAGACAGCCGTGCAGGTCCCGCAGGCTTGACAAAGCGCGGCTTCCACCACTGCATGTCCTTGCTCCGGGTCCAGCCGCCGCGCACCGAACGGGCAGCTCTGCACGCAGAGACCGCAGGCCGAGCACCGCCACGGATGGACCCATGCCCCTCGTGGGTGGAAGGACTGCTCCATACGATGGAGAAACCCACATGCCCGCAAGGCGGCCCCCCTCCCCTGGGCCATGGCCTCCTCCAGAAAGGCGGGCCCCAGGGCCAGACCGCAGGCAAAGACCCCCTCGGCCAGATCCAGGGGGCGAAATTTGGGATTCCGTTCCCGAAGGAACCCGTCGGAGTCCCTCTCTATCCCCAAAGATGCCAGGAGCTCTTCGGGCAGCTCGGGGGTTATCCCGGTGCTCAGGATCACCCGATCGGGCCGGAACCGCACCCAGATCCCCACCAGGGGGTCCCTCGCTTCTACCAGTAGGCCTTTGTCGTCCTCCTCCACCTTAGGTGGATTCTGGGGGTCAAACAAGATGAACAGCCCTCCCTTCTGTCGGATCTCGGTGTAGAGCCGTTCCATGGTCCCGAAGGCGCGCATGTCCCGGTAGAGGACTATGAGACGGATACGGGGATTGGCCTCCAAGAGAGAGCGGGCGTTTTTCAGCGCCGAGGCGCAGCAGATACGGCTGCAGTACGGAAGCCCTTGATCCCGGGAACCCGCGCACTGGATCATGACCACCTCTCTGAGGGAGGCGGGATCCACCTTCTGCTCGGCCAAGGCTGCCTCCAGTTCCCTCTGGGTCATGACCTGGGGGCTCTGTCCGTATCCGTAGATGGAGGGCCTATGGACTTTCCCTCCGGTGGCCAGGATGACGGCCCCAAAGAGACGCTCCGAGCCGTCCCCCTCAGGGCCGTCCAGGGTGGCCCGAAAGGCCCCGGCCCGGCCAGTCAGGGAGACCACGGAGGTCCGGGTCAGGACCTCGACACCCTCTTGAGAAGAGATCCGATGACGCAGGTCCTCGAGGAGCCGCTGGGGTCGGAGATGAGGATCCACTCCCGTGTAGATCTCCCTGAGGTGCCCGCCCAGCTCCGAAGAGCGCTCCACCAGGGTCACCTTGCGTCCCAATCGGCTTGCCTGAAGTGCCGCCGAGAGACCTGCGGGCCCACCTCCTACTACTAGCAGGTCACCCGATGTCTCATGGTATATCTCTCCCGCTGGAGGAGGGGCGCCGCGGTAGGCNCGCACCTTGGCCAAGGCTGCCAGAAGATGGGCCCGGGCCTGTCGGGTCTTCTCCTCAATCTGCTCGGTATGAGGCCAGGTCGTCTGTTCGCGCAGGTTGACGACCTCCAGCAGATGAGGGTCCACCCGGAGCTGTGAGAGCCTGGAGGTGATCCGAGGAAGGAGCCATCGGGGGGTGCAGGAGCCCACCACCAAGGCATTGGCCCCGGCCTCCTCCATCTTGCACCGAAGTTCCTCCATGCCCTCCTGGAGGCAGATGTGGGGGGCTCGATAGACTCCCACTACCCCTGTCTCCCCTTGGATGGATTCCTCCAAAAGGTCCCATTGGAAGGAGTCGGCAAGGGTCCCGGAGCAGTCGCATAGGGCCACCAGGATCCGGAGGTCCTCCAGGGCGGGATCGAAGGGGCTTGCCTCTTCCGTGGTTCGGCAAGGGCCTTCATCCGACTCCGGAGGCGCATGGAGCGAGGCCAGGGCGGCCGCCTCGTGGGCCTGAATCACGGACTCCGGGATGTCCTGGGGGCGAGACACCGAGCCAGCCACATAGATCCCCTCCTTGGCCGTGCAACTGAGCGTCCCCGGCACGGTCTGGAGAAACCCGTCGGGGTCCAGGGGTATCTCCAGGAGGCTGGCCATGCTGCGGGTATCTTCGTCGACCTCGAACCCCACGGAGAGAACCACCAGATCGAAGGGCTCCTCTCTCCAGGAGCCGTCGGCGTGCTCCACCTGGACCACCAGTCGATCCCCCCGAAGGAGGACCTCGGCCGGGCGTCCCCGGCTCAAGTGTATGTCCATCTCCCGGGCGGCCCTAAGGTAGGACTCATACCCCTTCCCCCCGCACCGAAGGTCCATGTAGAAGATCTCCAGATAGGCCTGGGGGAGGAGCGTGCGGCAGAGCCGGGCCTCCTTGAGGGAGATCATACAGCAGACCGAGGAGCAATAGGCGTGGTCCTGATCCCTGGATCCCACGCATTGGATCCAGGCGATCCGTGAGGGGACCTTTCCGTCAGAGGGCCTCCTCGGAAGGGGATCCCCCTCCATTTGGGCCTTTGCCATGAGGCGCTCCAGCTCCAAGGAGGTGACCACATCGGGCAGGCGGCCGTATCCGTATTCTGGGCGGGATGTGGCATCCACGGGGCGGAACCCGGGGGCAAGGACCAATGCCCCCACCTGCCAGGTCTCCTCCCAGGGGCCTCCCTCATCGAGTTCGACGGCCCCCTCGGGGCAAGCCTCCACGCACGCGCCACACCGACTGCAACGAGACCAATCGATGTATGGCCAGGAGCCCATACAGAGGGGAGACCTCAAGTCCACAGCCTTCCGCACCAGGACCCCCCCCTGGAAAGGGTCGGGGTAGGATTCCGGACAAACCTCCACACAGCGGCCGCATCGGGTACAGCGCCGGACGTCCACCCCGGTGGGATCACTGCGGAGATGTATCCGAAAACGCCCTGCCTCCCCCTCCACCTCTTGGAGGTGGGTATTGAGCATCAGGTGGACCCTTGGGTGGTTCAAGAGGGTCTTGAGACAGGTCTGTGCACCTTCACCCAAAGAAGGGAGGATCTGGCAGAAACCGCAGCTGTCCGTGGGGAACTGGCGGTCCAGGAGGACGAGATGCCCCCCATGGGCGCTGCTACGCTCCACCAAGAGGATCCGTCGGCCCATCTCCGCCAGATCGAAGGCAGTGGTGAGTCCGCTGAGGCCAGCACCGATGACGGCCACGTCCGCCTTCTTGGCCTCCATGGGAAGAGGATCCGGCGAGCCACTTAGGTGATTCATCACATCACGCCCCCATCAGTGCATCGATTTCGGACAGGATCTGATCCGACGTGAAGTGCTTTAACTGAGCGGCGCCGCTGGGACAGGCGGCCGCACAGGCACCGCATCCCTGGCAAAGGGCGGCTTGGATACGTGAGACTCGAAGGCGGGGGAGGTACTCAATGGCCTCTGCCGGACAGAGGGCCACGCATGTGCGGCACCCCGCGCAGAGTTCGGGGTCGATCTCCGAGACCATAGACTCCACCTCCACCATGCCGCGGGAGGCGAGGGAGAGGGACTTGGCGGCCGCGGCAGAGGCATGGGCCACTGTGTCGGGGATGTCTTTGGGACCCTGACAGGTCCCTGCCAGGAAGATCCCAGCCGAGGCCGTGGATACAGGGGCCAGCTTGGGATGCTGCTCTAGGAAGAAGCCGTCCCGACTCCTTCCCAAACGGAAGGCCCGAGCCACATCCTCGGCATCGGAGCGTGGCTCCATGGCCGTGGCCAGGATCACCAGATCCACCGGCACTCTGAGGGACTCTCCGGAGAGGGTGTCCTCGGCATGGACCACGAGACGGCCCTCTTCCTCGGAGGCCAGACCCTCATCGGTGATCCTCGCCGCTTTTCCTCGAATAAGGATGGCCCCCTCGGACTGCACACGTTCATAGAATTCCTCGTAGCCTTTACCAAAGCACCGCATGTCCATGTAGAAGTGAAAGACGTTGGCTGAGGTGCGCTCACGGATCAGGTGCGCGAACTTCAGGGCATACATACAGCAGACCCGAGAGCAGTACTCGTGGTAGTTCTTGTCACGGCTCCCCACGCAGTGGAGGATGGCCACATCCTTGGGCTCCTTCCCGTCCTTCAGGAGGATGCGCCCTCCAGTGGGCCCAGCGGCGCTGGCCATGCGCTCGAATTGAAGCGGGGTGATGACATTGGGATACCTCCCGTATCCATAGAGCTCCATCACCGAGGGATCCATGAGATCGTACCCCGTGGCTACGATGATGGAGCCCACATCCACCACTTCCTCCCAGTCCTCCTGGTGGAAGTCGATGGCCTTCATCTCGCAGAACTTCTCGCAGGCCCTGCATCTGCCTTTGGTGAAATAGATGCAGTTCTGGCGATCGATGACGGGTTTGTTGGGCACGGCCTGAGGGAAGAGGGTGTAGATGGCCTTCCGGAGCCCCAGCCCCTCCTCGTATTCCGAGGGGACCCGTTTGGGGCATTTCTGCTGGCAGATCCCACAGCCGGTGCAGCGCTTGTGGTCCACGTAAGTGGCCTTGTGTCGGATGGTCACTCGGAAGTTGCCCACGAAGCCCGATACATCGGCCACCTCACTGTAGGTGTGAAGCGTGATGAGGGGATGTGTTCCTGCGGCCACCATTTTAGGAGTAAGGATGCAGGCCGAGCAGTCTAGGGTGGGGAAGGTCTTGTCCAGTTGGGCCATGTGGCCCCCGATGGACTGGAGTCGCTCCACCAGATGCACCCGGTGGCCGCCTTCGGCGATATCGAGGGCCGCCTGGATCCCGGCGATCCCGCCGCCCACCACGAGCACGTCGGGATGGACCCGGACCTCCTGGGAGGGAAGAGGCCGGTGCCTCACCACACGCTCCACAGCGGCACGGAGGAGATCCATGGCCTTGTGCATGGCCCCGGCCGGGTCCTCCGAGACCCATGAACACTGTTCGCGGATGTTGGCTATCTGAAGGAAATAGGGATTGATCCCGGACTCCTGACAAACTTTGCGGAAGGTCTGCTCATGCATCCGAGGGGAGCAAGCCGCCACCACCACCCGGTCCAAGCCGTGCTCTCGAATATCCTTGCGGATCTGCTCCTGGCCCGGCTCCGAGCACATGAAGCGGTAATCCCTCGCCACAGCTACATATGGAAGCCCACGGGCGTATTCCGCAAGCTTCTCCACGTCTATCTTCCCGGCGATGTTGGTCCCGCAATGGCAGATGTAGACCCCAATCCTCCTCATGTCCAAACCCCTTAAGCGGCCTGAATCTATTTAAGATAACCGACTGGACCCTCTTTGATCAACCGATCGCCACAGCTGGCCACAAGGGACCCTGCTTCAGATTTGGGAAACCCCAAGCAAACTCCATACCATAATACCGTCTTATGAACCCTGATCTCCCGAATGGGCTTCTGCGCTCCAAGGTCCTGATTTCAAAGAGGGATGAAAGATCCCTCGGGAAAACATCCAATCCTCCGCGGGGGATGGAGACCGGCCTCCTGGACCGGTTGAAGCGACCGAATGCCAACCGCAGGATGCATCAGCGTGGTTGTTTACCAGCCCGATTGGTTCATGTGGGAGTTGGACGGTAGTCCCTGGCCCGAATCCCGTACCTACGGAGGATCTTCTGCAGAGACTGCCTCTCGATTCCGCTTCTCCTTGCGGCCTCGCTTACGTTGCCTCGGGCCTGCCGGAGGACCTTGGCCAGGTAGCTTCGAGTAAACTCCTCGAGACATCGGGCCTTGGCCTCCTTGTAGGGCAGAAAGGCGTCTCCGGAAGGGAGATCCACTACAGGCTCCTGTCCTCGTTTATCCAAGGGGAGCAGATCCTTGACCTCGATGACCTCCCCGGAACATAAGGCGCAGGCCCGATGGATCGTGTTCTGCAGCTCTCGGGCGTTTCCCTTCCACGGCTGCGAGAGCAGATAGGCCATGGCCTCCTCGGAGAGGTGTTTGAACCCCGTTCCCAGGGAGGTGGTGGCGGCCTTGAGGAAATGGTGGGCCAGAAGCGGGATGTCCTCCCGGATCTCCCGCAGGGGGGGCATCCGGAGGGTGACCACATTGAGGCGATAGTAGAGGTCCTCGCGGAATTGGCCCCGTGCGATCTTCTCCTCCAGGTCCTGATTCGTAGATGCAATGATGCGCACGTCCACGCGATATGAGCGGCTGTCGCCCAGGGGCTTGATCTCCTTCTCCTGGAGGACCCTCAGGAGCTTGGTCTGGACCGAGGGGGCGATATCGCCGATCTCATCCAGGAAGATGGTGCCCCGATGGGCGGCCTGAAAGAGGCCCTCCTTGTCCTCCCGGGCGTCGGTGAAGGCCCCCCTGCGATAGCCGAACAGCTCGCTCTCCAGAATCTGTTCGGGCAGGGTGGGGCAGTTGACGGTCACCAAGGGGAACTTGCTGCGACGGCTCAATGCGTGGATGGCCCGTGCGGCCAGGTCTTTGCCGGTCCCGCTCTCTCCTATGATGAGGACGGTCAGATCCGTGGGCGCCACCATCCGAATGCATTGGAAGACCTGCTGCATAGGCTCGCTCCTGCCCACCAGTCCTACCAATCCATGTTGTCCCCCCACGGCCCTCTGGAGGTTCAGGTTCTCGCGTATGAGGCGGTTGCGCTCCAGAGCCTTGCGGACTACGTGCAACACCTTTTCGTCTGTGAAGGGCTTCTTTATAAAGTCATAGGCCCCCATCTTGATGGCCTGCACCGCGGTCTCGATGGTGCCGTAGGCGGTCATCATCACCACAGTGAGCATGGGATCCATCTCCAGGGCCCTTCGGAGGAGCTCCATTCCGTCCATGTGGGGCATCCGGATGTCCGTCAGGAGCAGATCCACGGGCTCCTGTCGGATATATTCCAGGGCCTGGATGCCGTCTGCAGCCTCCTCGATGCGGGCGTCGATCTCATAAGCCAGGAGGCGCTTGAGCCCTTGGATCATGTCGGGTTCGTCATCGACGATCAGGATCAGATCCTTCAAGGGAGACCTCCTCGATGGGAAAGGTTAGCACAAAGGTAGTACCATTCGGTCCTGTCTCCTCCACCTGGATCCGGCCTCCGTGCTCCTCCATGATCCGATAGCAGACCGATAGACCCAGACCCGTCCCCTGGCCCGGGGGCTTGGTGGTGAAGAAGGGGTCGAAAATCCTCGGGAGAACATGAAATGGGATCCCCCTGCCAGAGTCCTGGATGCGCAGCTCCACGAACCTTTCTCGAGAGGCCAAGGTAGTCTGGATGTGGATCCGCCCCCCAGTGCCGTCCATAGCCTGCTGGGCATTGAGCAGCAGGTTCATGAAGACCTGACGCATCTTTTCAGGATCGATGACGAGCTCGGGAACGGCCGGATCGAAGGAACGGGTGACCTCCACCGAAGCCTTGGAGAAGGTGGGCTCCAGGACGGATAGGACCTCCTGGATCACCTCCTCGATTCTGGTGGGACGCCTCCGGGTCTCTGTGGTGCGGGCGAAGTGAAGCAGGGATTCCACGATCTCCTTGCAGTGGATGGCGTGTCTCTCGATTACCGCAAGGTCCTCCAGGGCCTGCTCATGGCCTTTTAGCTGCCTCTTGAGAAGATTGGTATAACAGAGGATGACACCGAGGGGATTGTTGACCTCGTGGGCCACTCCGGCCGAGAGCTGCCCCAAGGCGGAGAGCTTATCCGCTAGGAGCAACTGCCTCTCCATGGCCTTCTGTTGGGTGATCTTCCGGCAATAATAGACGATCTCCTTCAGGACTCCCTCTTCATCGCGGATGGGATAGAAGTGGAGTTCGTAATCCTCCCCGTCGGGTCCCTTGAGCTCCAGGGAGGTGGGTCCCTGCAGTTCCTCGGTCTCATAGAGGGGACAGCCCTCGCAGGGTCTATCTCGATCGAATCGGACACGGTGACAGGGGAGGCCCTCCTTCCCGCTGCGGATCCGAGCCTCCTGCAGGAAGGCGCGGTTCATCATAGTGACCTTTCCTCTGGGATCCATGAGCGCAAGGGGGTCGGAGATACCGTCGAAGACGGCCTGGAGCATCTCCTTGGCGGCTGTGGTCTCGTGGAGGAGCCGCGTGCGTTCTTCCACGAGCTCCTCCAGCGTCTCCGCGTATGAGGACAACTGGCCGTGGGCCCTCTGGATCTGGTGGGCCATTTGGTTGAAGCCGTGGGCCAGTTCCTCCAGTTCATCTCCCCTTCCTATGACCAGGGGTTTGCCCAGCTCCTCACGGCCCTCAGCCACGGCCTTAAAGTGGGCCAACATGGTCCGTAGAGGGGAGATCACTTGGTGGTGAAAGAGGAGGTTGACCCCTAAGGCCAGTACAAGGAGCATCCCGAGGCCGATGAGGAAGAGCCCCAAGGTGGATGCTCGGATCCGACTCAGGGCCACATCCACGGGGATGTAGAGGGTATCCAGACCGGCGATCTCCCCCAGCTTCCTGCCGAAACCCCCTTGGGGGCCGTAGCGCTCCAGCAGCTCTGCCGGGGCATCCTTGGGATCCCCGTGGCACCTCAGACAGCCCTTTTCCATGCGGATGGGGTGCATGCGCACGAAGAAGGAATTTCCCTCTATGGATACGATCCCGCTCCAAGTGGTGCGCTGGGGATGCTGCTGGAAGTCGCGGATCATCCGTTCCTCGAAAGGGCTTGCCCGATTGACCGGGTTGCGGGGATTCAAGGTCGCCCTCTTGTAGCGATATCCCGGGTTCCATCTCCCGAAGCGCTCCATGATCTCGCGGGTCACGTAAGAGGTTGACATGGCCTCCACAATGAAGGCATCTGGCGGGACCAGAGAGTACATCTTGGGCCGTAGGACATCCTTGACATACTCTCGGGCCGCTTCAATCTGCCCCATGACCGCACGGGTCTGGGCATGGGTTTGGACGATGAACCAGTCCTTCAACTGCAGGTGAAAGACCCAGGCGAAGGCCCCAAATACCAGAAGTAGGAGCGCTGAGATTCCCAGGGCGTAGCGCTCGCGAAGGCCTAGCCTCAAACCTCTTTTCCCGAAGAGTTCCATGGCATCCTCTCCGGATGCCCCCGTATCCATTCCGGGGGATGGGTTGGGTCCAGAGACGGATCTAAAGACTTTCAGTATACCAGAGTTGCTGGTTACGTGCCACCATAAGGTTGCACATTTTTTGCTGGAGTCCCTCAATGGCGCTTGCGCCACAGTCACGGATTCCCGCTTGATGCTTCGATTCTCTGAAGATTATAGAAGTGCCCCCNGGGGAGATAAAGTGGGAATGTTTTTTGCTTAACATNTAATATTTGGGTTGATTTGGGTCGGAAGGAATGACTAGAATAAAGGTAAAGATTTTTTAGGAATTCGGGATCTCCAGATTCATCTTAGAGACCCATTAGTTTAGTCATAGGGGGATGCTATGAGCAAGGACAAAGCCGAGAAGAAGAGTTACAAAGAGATGCAGGAGACCTTTGAGCGAATCCTGAAGCTTGAGACCCCGCCTGTGGCCGTCAAGTTCGTCAAGCCGGGGGAAGAGCGGCCCAAAGGGGTCAGCGCCAACATCAAGCCTCTCAGTTTCTGTCAGGCGGTCACCGTGGCACGACAAGGAGGATATGCTGTCTATCTGACACGCCAGACCATGAGTTGCCCCAATGCTCGCATGGCATTCGGGCTCGGCACGCCGGAAGAGGTGGCCAAGGATCGGGAACACCAGATCAAACGCTTTGAGAAGTACGCCCCCAACCAGGAGGCGTGGGAGAAGGTAGTGGACAGGAAATTCGCCATCCCTCCTGGCTCCGTGGAGGGGATCGCTGTGGCCCCGTTGGCCAAGGCGCGTTTCGAGCCGGACTGCCTGGTATTCACCGTGGTTCCCTGGCAGGCCTATTACCTGATGAATGGTTATCTCTACATGACGGGCGATGTGCCATTGACTTTCACCATGGCCACCAATTCTCTGGTCTGCGGGTACTCGGCCGGCATCGCCGGTTGGGAGGGGAAGATCAACATGGCTACGGCCTGCACGGGAGGGAGGGGCTACGCCGGAACCGAGAGCATCCATATGTACTACAGCCTCCCTTGGGAGTATGTGGACATCACTCTGGAAGGATTGAAGAAACGGGATAAGAAGGCCCCGTATCCCGGCCTGATCACCATCCCCATGGGTGTTCCCAAGTCCGAGAAACACTTTTTCCGTGAAGGATAAGCCTCCTTTTGGGGGGCCGGAGAAGAAGAGAAGGGTGGAGGTTCCCTCCACGAGGATTTCTTCCGTGCTGGTGGAGGTTCCAAGCTCGGGGAGGGGAGGTGTTACTTTTCTGTTTGATGAGATGGAGCGAGCCGTATCTAAAAGAGGAATAGAACCATGAGTACCCGAATTACGATCCTGGGAGCGGGCCCCGGAGGCTATATCGCTGCCATCCGAGCGGCCCAGCTCGGGGCCCAAGTGACCGTCATCGAAAGGGACAACATCGGGGGGACCTGCCTCAACTGGGGCTGTATCCCCACCAAAACCCTGACCACCACGGCATCCCTTCTGGAGAACTTCCGACGGGCATCGGAGCTGGGGGTGGACGTGAGAGGGGAGGTCCGCCCCAACATCCAGCGCCTCATGGCCAGGAAACAGGAGGTCATCGATACCCTTGCCACGGGGATCCTCAAGATCTTCGACAGCTATAAGATTCAGTATATTCGAGGGGAAGGTTATGTGCTTGAACCCAATCGGGTAAGAGTCAAGCAGCACCACAACGGCACCATGGATGTGGTCTCCGACAAGCTCATCTTGGCCCCGGGGTCCCGACCGTTGAACATCCCTGCTTTCCCCTTGGACGGAGAGAAGATCCTCTCCAGCAATGATATCCTCACCATGACCGAGGTACCAGAGTCCATCCTAATCATCGGAGGAGGGGTCATCGGGTGCGAGTTCGCCTTCATCTTGGCGAGCCTGGGGGCCCAAGTGACCGTGGTGGAGGCCATGTCCAGGCTCATGCCCCTTCCCTCCATCGATGCAGACTGCTCCGCCATCATCCTGCGCGAGATGAAGAAGCGGAAAATCAAGGTCTATCTCAACCGCACGGTGGAGAAAACGGAGATCGGGGGGGACAGCGTCCAGGTGACTGTAGGTCCCTCGCCTTTTGCCCAGAATCTCAAGGAGAAAGACAAGAAACCCCTGGTCCTAACAGTCAAGAAGGTTTTGGTCTCCATAGGCAGGAAGCCCAACACCCAGGAGATGGGCCTGGAGCAGTTGGGGGTGGAGATGGACGAGCGGGGTTGGCTTGTGGCCAACGAAAGGATGGAGACCAATGTCCCCAACGTCTACGCCATAGGGGATGTGCTCGGGCCCAGCAAGGTTATGCTGGCTCATGTGGCCTCTACCGAGGGGTTGGTGGCCGTGGAGAACGCCATGGGAGGAGACCGCAGGATGAACTATGAGGTGGTCCCCGCAGGCGTCTTCACATTTCCCGAGGTGGCCAACGTGGGCCTCACCGAGGAGCAGGCCAGGGAACGCGGATACGAGGTGAGGGTGGACAATTTCCTCTTTCGTGCATTGGGCAAATCCCAGGCCATGGGGGAGATCGTGGGTCAGGTCAAGATCGTCTCGGACACCCGCTCCAAACGGATCCTGGGCGTCCATATCGTGGGCCCCCACGCCACAGACCTCATCTCCGAGGGGACGTTGGCTATTCAGATGGGGGCCACAGTGGAGGAATTGGCCTCGACTATCCACGTGCATCCCACCCTCTCGGAGGCCATGATGGAGGCCTCCCACAAGGCCCTGGACGCCTGTCTCCACTGCCCCAAAGAGAGTTAGCTCCAGGGAGGAGGGCAGGAAGATGCTTCGGTTCCAATACAAGGGTCGAGGTCCCAACTTCGAGACGATCACCCAGAAGGAGACCTGTTTCCAGTGCAGTGTATGCAGTCTCCTCTGCGTGGTTCAGCATATGGAAGGTTACGACCACCGCAACACCTTCCTCTACGATCTGCTGCAAGACCCGCGGCCTTACGCCAACCGGGCCTTATGGGCCTGCTCCGGCTGCCACAAGTGCGAGGAGGTCTGTCCGCAAGACATTCGTCCCGCTCATCTCATCGCCGACCTGCAAGAGAGGTCCTTTGAGGAGGGATACGCCCCTGCATACGTCTGGAATCTGACCGAGATGGTTTTACTCACAGGGATGGCCTTCCCTGTGACCGCCAAGACCCTCAAGGAGAGAAAAAAGCTCGGCATGGGGCCTCCTCCTTCTCCCCCGGTGGAGGAGATCCAGCGGATCGCCCAAAGGACCGGTCTTCAGGAGAAGATGGAGAGGCTTAGGAAACGTTCCAGGGTTTTTCGGTCGCTGTCCGAGAGCATCCGAAGGAGCCTGGACAAAGGAGCAGCCTCATGAGCGCCCAAGAAGGAGACCATCTCCGATACGCCTTCTTCCTAGGATGCCTGATCCCCACCCGCTTTCCCCAGTTCGAGATTCTGGCCCGGGAGGTCCTCCCTGAGGTGGGGATCGAGTTGGTGGATGTGGAGGGCTTTGCCTGCTGCCCGGATCCTGTGAGATTTCGAGCAGCGGATCAGTTTGCCTGGCTGGTTATGGCCGCCAGAAACCTGGCGCTGGCCCAGGAGTCGGGGCTTCCGGTTTTGACCCTCTGTCCTGGGTGCACACTGACCCTGGCCATGGCCGGGTACGAGCTCCAGAAAAATCCATCCCTGAAGCAGCAGGTCAATGAGGTCTTGTCGGAGGTGGGGCATACGGTGGACGGACCTGTGCCGGTGCGCCACTTCCTGAAGGTCCTGTACCAGGATGTGGGCTTGAAACGGCTGAAGGAGCGCGTCCGTCGGCCCCTCACGGGGCTGCGCATCGGAGCCCACAGCGGCTGCCATCAGAGCAATCCTCCGGAGATCCTGGAGTTTGGTAATCCCTTTAATCCCAAGGAGATGGATGAGCTTCTGGATGCTCTGGGGGTGCAGGTGGTGGACTATCGGGAGAAAGCCCTCTGCTGTGGATCCCCCCTCACCCTGGCGGGTGCATTGGACGACTCCCTGGCCGTGGTGAAACGGAAGGTGGAGGATATGAAGCGGTTCGGTGCGGAGGCCATGGCAGTGGGCTGCGCCTCCTGCTTCCAACAGTTGGAGACCGCCCAGGTGACCGCCTTTCGGAAGCTTCAGACGGATGTGCAGCTTCCCGTCTTCCATTACCTGGAGCTGTTGGCCTTGGCTCTGGGAAGGAGCCTCGATGAGATCGGTTTCCGCAGGCACAAGATCCGGGGGGACCAGCTTGGGCTGAAGTCNGCGCTGCAGGAGGGTGACTGAGATGTTCCGGGAGGTGCAGACCGTCTGTCCGTTTTGCGGTGTAGGATGCCGGATGACCCTGAGGGTCCTGGGCGGACGCGTGGAGTGGGTCTATCCGGCGGAGGTAGGGGTCAATGAAGGGAAGCTCTGCATCAAGGGGTGGTGCGCCCACGAGTTCATCCATCATCCCGATCGATTGGCCCGGCCCCTTCTGCGGGAGGACAGGGGAAAGGAGTTTGAGGTCGGATCCTGGGATCTGGCTCTGAGCCGGATTCAACAGAGCCTCTCGGTCGTCTTGGAGGAGACCGGGCCCGAGTCCGTGGCCTTCCTGAGTTCGGCCAAGTGTACCAACGAGGACAATTACGCCTTGCAGAAGTTCGCTCGCGCCGTGGTGGGGACCCCACACATCGACCATTGTGCCCGTCTTTGACACGCCTCCACGGTGGTCGGTCTGACCACCGCCTTCGGCAGCGGCGCCATGACCAACAGCATAGCGGAGCTTGAGGATGCGGACGTCCTTTTGGTGGTGGGGTCCAATACCACGGAACAACATCCTCTCATCGGCAGACGAATCCTTCGGGCGGTGCGGGATAAGGATCGGACGCTCATCGTCGTAGATCCGCGCCGCATCGATTTGGTGGAGTTCGCCCGGCTTCACCTTCAGAACTACCCCGGGACGGACATCGCAGTCATCAACGGCTTACTCCATGTGATCCTGCGCGAGGGCATGGAGGACGTCGACTTCATTCAGGATCGGACCGAGGGGTTCGCGGAACTCCGGGAAATGGTGATGGCCTACACTCCGGAGCGCGTGGAGGAGATCTCGGGCGTCTCGGTCGACCGTCTGGTGGAGGCAGCCCATCTGTTCGGCCACGCCAAGCGGGGGGCCATCGTCTACGCTATGGGGGTGACCCAACATGTGAGCGGGACGGATACGGTGCTGGCCCTGGCCAATCTCGCCATGGCCACTGGCAACGTGGGACGACGTTCCACGGGGGTCAACCCCCTGAGGGGGCAGAACAATGTCCAGGGTGCCTGCGACATGGGCTGCCTGCCCAACGTCTATCCTGGATATCAGGACGTGGAGGATCCCGATGTGCGGGCTTTTTTCCAGAAGGCCTGGGAGACGGATCGGCTTCCCGCCACCTCGGGGTTGACCCTATGTGAGATGACGGATGCGATCCTGGAAGGGAAGATCCGTTGGCTCTTCATCATGGGCGAGAACCCCGTACTTTCCGACCCGGACTCGGAGCACGTACGAAAGGCCTTGGATAAATTGGACTTCTTGGTGGTCCAGGACATCTTTCTCTCGGAGACCGCTCAGATGGCTCACGTGGTCCTACCGGGTGCGAGCTTTGCGGAAAAGGACGGCACGTTCACTTCCACAGAGCGCAGGGTCCAAAGGATTCGTAAGGCCGTGGAACCACTGGGGATGGCCCGTTCCGAATGGCGGGTCATCGGGGAGCTGGCTCGAAGGATGGGCTACAGCCGAATGAACTGGAAGAGTCCCCAGGAGGTATTCCGGGAGATCGCCCGCGTCACTCCCATCTACCGAGGGATTTCCTACGAGAGACTGGAAGGAGAGGGGATCCAGTGGCCTTGCCCCCATGAGACTCATCCTGGCACACCCTTCCTTCATAAGGAGGGGTTCGCCCGAGGAAGGGGGAGGTTTGTCCCAGTGGAGGCGGTTCCTCTGGTGGAGCCTCCTGATGAAGCCTATCCTATGACCCTCATTACGGGGAGGATCCTCTTTCATTTCCACACAGGCACCCTGACTCGCCGTTCCCCTACACTGAATGCCCAAGCAGAGGAGGCCTTCGTGGAGATCAACCCCCGGGATGCAGCCATTTTGGGGGTTCGGCAGGGGCAGATGGTGAAGTTGAAATCCCGCAGAGGGAGCCTCCGGGTGAAGGCTCACATCACGGATCGGATCCCCCAGAACATGGTTTTTCTCCCCTTCCACTTTGCGGAGGCCGCGGCCAACCGGCTCACCCTGCGGCAATTGGACCCTAAGTCCAAAATTCCGGAGCTTAAGGCTTGCGCTGTTCGCGTGGATGCGTAAACTAGAGGCACACCGTGTGGGTTAGCCTCGATGGACCAACTAAGGAGGTGCGTCCATGAAGCGGAGACGATTCTGGCTTTGGATGGCGGCGGCGGTCTTCTGCGTGGTCCTTCTTGGACTCTGGATCCAAGAAGGGACCGCCGCAGATCGTCTGGCAGAGGCCCTCTCCAAGACCCCCAAAGGGACCGGCCCAGGTCAAATCGACCCCAAGGCTCCGCCGGGATTCTTGGGGATCCCCGGTGGACCCTCGTTGAACCTGATCCTGGGGTTCCTCTGGGCCGTGTGGGTGGGGTGGATCTTCTCTACGGTGGGGGCCTTCGGAGGGATCATGGCCGGTGTGGGTCACATGACCATCTTCGGCCTGGGCGACTATGCACGATCCTTCAAGAAGACGAGCCCCATGCTTAATAAGCTGCTTACGGACAGCATCCGGGTCTCCAACCAGTGGTTGGTGGGCTTGAGTGCCCTGATCTCCAGTTTCAACTACTACCGCATGGGTAGGCTCGTCCTTCCGTTGGGGATCTTCCTGGCCATAGGATCTGTGGGCGGAAGTCTGCTCATCCCCATCATCACGGCGGGGAAGATCAAACTGAGCGCCTATCAAGGCTACTTCGGGCTGTGCGTATTCCTCATTGCGGGGTTTCTCTTCTATCAGACCACCCCGAAGGGTCAGGCCAGCCGAAAGGAGGCCAAGGCCGCTGCCGAAGCCTTCGAGAAGAGCGTCCGAGAGAAGAGGGGAGATCAGGCGGAGATGGGTGTCAAGGTGAAGAGCATCTCGGCGAGCCGAGTGGTCTTCACCTTCTATGGGGTAGAATTCAGCTTTAACCCTCTCTGGCCCGTAATCGGCGGTCTGCTCATCGCCTCGTTGGCCTCGTTTCTGGGCATCGGGGGAGGGTTTCTGTTTGTCCCCTTTATGACCAGCGTGGTGGGGTTGCCCATGTTCCTGGTGGCCGGGACCTCGGCCTTGACCGTCCTGATCGGGATGGTCGTCAGCATCTTCACCTATATGGTGGTGAAGGGGACCATGGTCCACTGGGGACTCATAGGGGCGGAGCTGGTGGGAATCTTCATCGGGTCCATGATCGGACCCCGTACCCAGAAATATATACCGGACATCTGGCTCAAAAGGATCTTTGTGGTCCTGGCCCTCTACGTGGGGCTTCGCTACTTTAGCAAGGGATTCTTCGGGTACAGCTGGGTGCCGCCTTATTGAGTAGTGAAGCAGTGGAAAGAGGGTTGTAGGGCCGCAAGGGGTTGAAGAGATAAGGCAGCTGGTCCATAGTCGGAGGCGTGTACGGCGCAAGGGAAATTTTCGCTCCAACGATGCGGTGAGAGCAAGAAAGGAAGACGTTTCCATATAGGGAGGAAGGCGAGATGGCGGAGATCAAGTTTCACAAAGAACACACGTGGGTGAGAGTGGAAGAAGATGATATCGGTGTCATCGGGATCACGGACTATGCGCAAGATCAGCTGGGCAAGGTCATCTACGTGGAGCTCCCCGAGGAGGGGGACGAACTTACGCAAGGGGAGGAGTTCGGCCAGATCGAATCCAGCAAGGCCACCTCGGATCTGATCGCGCCTGTAAGCGGTGAAGTCCTGGAGGCCAACGAGGCCCTCAACGACGACCCCAGCATCATCAACGACTCCCCCTACGAGGAGGGATGGATCGTCAAGGTCAAGATGAGCGATCTTTCAGAACTCGATTCATTGATGACCCAAGAGGAATATGACGATATGATCTCCAAGGAGTGAAGCCCTCCTAGGAGGAGGCCGTCCTCGGCCATGGCATCTTTTATGGAATGGATCGATTCGCTCTGCATGACCCTATATGGACTGGTGGGGGTCCCCGTGTTGGATTATCTCGCGGGGACCTTCCTCCTTGCCATGGCGTCCGTGGTGGTTGGAGAAGGGAGTCTATTGGTGGCTTATGGGATCAATCGGAGGCACCTTGTGGGTCTCCAACGGGAGATGACCCGGATGCACAACCTCTCCCTGGACGCTCTTCGGGTCAAGGACAAGGGGGCATACAAGACTTTCAATCGGGAGGCCAACGAGGCCCATGGAAAGGTCTTCTTCAACCTAGTGGCTCTGTCTGCGGCCTCCCTTTGGCCCGCCTTTTTCGCCCTGGCCTGGATGCAGACGCGGTTTCAGGGAGTCGGCCTGAGCGTCCCCTTTGTGGGGCTGGAGGTGGGCTATCCGGCCGTCTTCATCCTGAACTATATCCTCTCCAAGATTCTCTTCAAACAGCTTCGTCCCCATCTTCCCCTCTTTCGAAGACATCAGGCCATGCTCAAAGAGGACGCCCGGTCCGTGGGAGCCTTAAAGAGCCTGGACGAGGTCTTCGGTCCCAGAGCCGGACAGGATTCTCCTGGATAAAGGGGAGGCGCAAGGCCTCGAGACTCCATGTCCCCCTGCAGTGGAGGAGAAGCGTTCATGAAGGCCCGGGATGATCCGGTCGGGAAGGGACAGGGTCGCCTTTGGCGCTGTCTCGATCTCCCCTGCATGGATTACGGGCATGCTTGGGACCTCCAGCGGCTCTTGGTGGAGGCCCGCAAAATGAAGAGAGTTCCGGATGTCGTGCTCCTTTTGGAGCACCCTCCGGTCTTCACATTGGGACGCCGGGGGGGGAGAGAGCACCTTCGAGTGCCGGAAGAGAGGCTTGCCCGACAAGGGATCGCACTCTATCACGTAGAGCGGGGAGGGCAGATCACATACCACGGGCCCGGGCAGTTGATCGGTTACTTCATCGTAGATCTAAGGGCCAATGGATGGAAGGTGGTGGACTTTGTGGAAGCCTTGGAGGAGGTCATGATCCGCACAGTGGCCCGATGGGGGGTCCGAGCGGGACGGAACCCCCTTAATAGAGGGATCTGGGTGGAATCATCCAAGCTGGGAAGCATAGGTCTCGCCGTGCGGAGGGGGGTGACGTTTCACGGCTTCGCCCTGAATGTCTGCACATCTATGGAGCCCTTCCAATGGATCGACCCCTGTGGTCTGAAAGGGGTTCGCATGACCTCCCTCCAGAGCCATGTGAAGGGGACGATCTGTCTCGAGTCGGTTCGCAAGGCGGCCAAGGAGGAGATCGAGGGGGTCTTCGGGGTCCGCCTGGAGCCATGGACTCTGAAGGCTCTCCGGGCGTCCTTGCAGGAAGTCTCCGAGTAATAGGGGATGAAGAATGGCAGAGACGAACAGGCCCCATGGAGGAAAGCCCCCCTGGCTAAAGCGCAGGATCCCGGCCGGGGAGACCTATCAGGGAGTCCATCGGCTCCTGCATGAAGGAGGCCTTCACACCGTCTGCCAAGAGGCCCGGTGCCCCAATCTGGGGGAGTGTTTCTCCCGAGGTACGGCCACCTTTCTCATCCTAGGGGACCGGTGCACGCGGAACTGCGGATTCTGCGCCGTAGCCCACGGTCCTGAAGGCCCCCCCGATCCCGAAGAACCAAGGAGGGTGGCTGAGACAGCTGCGGCCTTAGGGCTTCGCTACGTCGTAGTGACCTCGGTGACCCGGGACGATCTGCCCGACGGAGGTGCAGGCCAGTTCGTGGAGGTCATCCGCGAGGTGCGAAAACGTCTTCCTGAAGCCCGCATCGAGGTGCTGGTGCCGGACTTCCGGGGCTCACGGGATGCCCTCCAGAGCGTGTTGCAAGCTGGCCCCCACGTCCTGAACCACAACCTGGAGACTGTGCCCAGGCTCTATCCCAGGGTTCGGTCGGGGGCGGACTACGAGCGTTCCCTGCGGCTGCTCCGGTGGGCCAAAGAATTCGCTCCCCATCTCCCCACTAAGTCCGGACTGATGCTCGGTCTGGGGGAGCGTAAGGAGGAAGTGGAGGCGGTCCTTCGGGACCTCCTCTCCGTGGGGTGTTCAATGTTGACCCTCGGGCAGTATCTGCAGCCCTCCAGGGAACACCTTCCCGTGGAGCGCTTCATCCCCCCGGAGGAGTTTGAGCAATGGAGGCAGAAGGCACTCTCCATGGGGTTTCGAGAAGTGGCATCTGCCCCCTTTGTTCGAAGTTCCTACCATGCAGGGAAGCTCTATGAATACATGGAGCGAGGCTCCTGATGAAGAGTGACATCATCATCGTAGGGGGAGGGGTGATGGGCGCCAGCATCGCCTATCATCTCTTGGCGGACGGGTTTGCCGGGACCGTGACGATTGTGGAGAGGGATCCTTCGTACGAGTTTGCCAGCACTACCCGCAGTGTGGGGGGCGTGCGGCAGCAGTTCAGCACCGAGGTAAATATCCGCATCGGCCTTTACAGTGTGGAGGCATACGAGCGATTCGATCAGGAGATGGCCTTAGATGGAGAGCCAGCCCACGCTGAATTCCAACAGAGGGGTTATCTTTTCCTCGCCGACGAGAGCAACTGGGCGGTCCTGAACGCCCAATACCGCCTCCAGCGTAGTCTCGGGGTTGAGGTGGAGCTTCTCGGTCCCGAGGAGATCCGAAGGCGGCTTCCCCACCTGCGGGTGGAGCGCCTACGCGGGGGGTTTTGGGGGAAGCGAGCCGGGTATTTGGACCCCTATGGTGTCCTGCAGGGATACCTTCGAAAGGCGCGCTCTCTGGGGGCCGCATATCTCCACGCGGAGGTGGTGCGTATCCTGCGTCGAGGAAGGCGTGTAGTGGGGGTGGAGACCCAAGACGGGCGCCAGCTTGTGGGGGATGAGGTGGTGCTGTGTGCGGGGGCCTGGTCCGGGGAGCTGGCTGCCACGGCCGGTGCCCCCCTTCCTGTCCAGCCCATTCCCCGCATGGTCTATTGCTTCGATCCTGCAGAGAAGTTCGACTATGAGCTGCCCCTCGTGATCGATCCCGAGGGCCTTTACTTTCGGCACGAATCGGGTCGGCAGGTCCTCACGGGCAAGGCACGGCCTGAGGAGCCAGGTTTCCGGTTCCAATGGGATCGGGACTACTTCATGGAAGACCTCTGGCCCCGTCTCGCTCAGTGGGTTCCTTCTTTCGAATGCCTGAAGCTCATTCGAGGTTGGGCAGGGCTCTACGCGGTATGTACCTTGGACGAGAATGCCCTTCTGGGCCGCTATCCCGGCCTGGAAGGGCTCTATGTGGCCACAGGCTTCAGTGGCCACGGGCTGCAGCAGGCACCGGCCGTAGGCAAGGGGATTTCCGAGTTGATACGGACGGGTCGGTACGAGACTCTGGATCTTTCACCCCTGGGAGTGGAGAGGATTCTCACGGGAAAGGCGGAACGGGAGAGGGGGGTGGTCTGACCCTGGGGTCATCCTCGGCCATACAGGACTCGCTGAAAGTTCCTCCAAAGTAGGTCTCTCTGCCATCTTTTGAGCACTTCCTCCATAGTATCCTCCAACTTGTGGGGCCAGGCCTCGGCCAGGGACTTGAGGACGGCGTTGGGGCAAAGGACCCCCGGGTCGAGGCCCAACTCCCTGGCTATACTGTCCCGGATGGCCTTGAGCCTTTGGAGCCGCTTTCGGGCACCGGGACGTGGCGTACCCCTACGAGGAGAGGATCTCTCCGGTGTGAGAGGGGGTGCCTCCAGCCCCCTCCGAACGACCCTCAACAGCGACTCCCCCAAGGAGGAGAGGGTCCGTTTTCCCACCTTGCCCATGTCGCGAAGTTCCTTCATGTTGGTAGGGCATACCTGCGCGAGGGATATCAGGAGACGGGAGGGGAGGATACGGTGGGGAGGGACGTCCCTGCGGCGCGCCTCTTCCTCCCGCCAGTCCAGCAGGGTCTGTAAGACCGCGAGTCTCTTGGGGTCCAGCCGAGAGGCCCCCCGCATCCGAAGGGCATCGGGTCCTTCCCTGAGGGTGGGGGTCACCCTGGAGAGACGATGGAACTCCTCCTCCGCCCAAGGGAGCCGTCCTTTTCGGATCAACTCCTGCCGAAGGGAGTGTCGGAGCGGGATCAGATAGCAGGTGTCAAGCACCGCGTAACGGAGCATCCCTGGAGGGAGCGGTCGCCTCCCCCAGTCTGCCTTTTGGTAACGCTTGTCCAGGCGGACACCGAGCCGGTCCATGAGGAGATCCGAGAGGCCCAAGCGGTCGGCTCCCAGAAGCTGGGCAGCCACCATGGTATCGAAGAGTCCCTTGGGATAGATCCGTGCAAGGCCCTTCAGAAGACGGACATCGTAGTCCCCTCCATGAAGCACCTTTTCCACCGAAGGGTCCTCCAGGGGGAGGCGAAGGGGTTCCAGGTGAGGGAGGGAGAGGGGATCGATAAGGAGGTTCTCCTGGCCTGTGGAGATCTGGATGAGGCAGATCCTTTCCCGGTATCGATAGAGGAAGTCTGCCTCCAGATCCAGGGCGATGAGATCCGGGAGTTGGGCGCAGACCTCCTCCAGCTCCTCCAGAGTCTGGATCCAGCGAAAAGGAAAACCGACCCCCAAGGTTTACTCACCAAGATAGGCCTTCTTGACTTGCTCGTCCTCAAGAAGGGCGCGGGCCCTGTCGGCGAGGACGATGCGGCCCGTCTCCATGACATAGCCCCATCCCGAGATGCTCAGGGCCATCTGGGCGTTTTGTTCCACCAGGAAGATGGGGGTCCCGGCCCGGTTGATCTCCTGGATCGTGTCGAAGATCCGCTCCACCAAAAGCGGGGCCAGACCGAGGGAGGGCTCGTCGAGCAGGAGGAGCCGGGGTCGGGACATGAGAGCCCGGGCGATGGCCAGCATCTGCTGCTCTCCGCCGCTGAGGGTGCCGCCCAACTGGTTCCTTCGCTCCTTTAGTACGGGGAAGAGTGAGTAGACCTTCTCCAAGTCCCGCTTGATGCCATCGCGGTCCTTTCGCAGATAGGCCCCCATCTCCAGATTCTCCAAGGTGGTCATGAGGGGAAAGATCTGGCGACCTTCCGGGACCTGGGAGATGCCCAGGGAGGCAATCTGCTCGGGTCTCATCCGATGAATGGGTCGTCCCTCGAAGAGGATCTCCCCCTTGGCCGCCGGCTGGACTCCGCAGATGGTCATCAGGGTGGTGGATTTGCCCGCCCCATTTGCCCCGATGAGGCAGACGATGCCCCCCGATGGGATCCGACAGGAGATCCCTTTGAGGGCATGGATCCGGCCGTAATAGGTATGGACCTCGTTGAGTTGAAGGACCGCCTTTGCAGGTCCGTTCTCATTCATCGGCCGCCTCTTCGCTCTCCAGCTCCTCCTCGTGGAGCTCCCTCTTGCGGCGGGTAGCCGGGATGAATCCCTCGGGTTTGAGGACCATCATTACGGTCATGGCTCCTCCAAAGGCCAGCATCCGATAGCTGGCCAGCTCCCGAAAGAGCTCGGGGATAGCGATGAGGGCCAAGGCCCCCAGGATGATCCCGGGGATACTCCCCATTCCCCCGAGGACCACGATGGAAAGCACTACGCAGGACTCCAAAAAGACGAAGAAATTGGGGTTGGTATAGCTGAGTTTGGCCGCAAAGAATGCGCCGGCGACGGCCGCGAAGACGGCTCCCAAAGCATAGGCCAGAAGCTTCAGCAGGGTCGTGGGGATCCCAGTCAACTCCGCCGCGGTCTCGTCCTCTCGAATGGCGATCCAGGCCCGGCCGATTCGAGAGTTGTTGAGCCTGTGAACCGCGATGACCGTCAACAACGCCACGGCCAGGATGACGAAATAGAGGGAAGGGAGTGACTTGAGTGGGACCACGGTCCAGGAAAGCCCCCCATCAGAGAAAGAGGGGAGGATCAGCTTGGGCTTGTCCATCCCGAGAAGGCCATTGGGCCCCTTGGTGAGATTGTCCCAGTTGTTCAGGACGAGGCGGATGATCTCCCCGAAACCCAGGGTTACTATAGCCAAGTAGTCTCCCCGCATCTTGAGGGTGGGATATCCGATGATGCACCCGCAAAGGGAGCCTATGACAACGCCGAAGGGAAGTGCGAACCAAAAGGGGATGCCGTAATGCAGGTTAAGGAGGCTGTAAGTGTAGGCCCCCACGGCGTAGAAAGCGATATATCCCAGATCCAGCAATCCCGCCAGTCCTACCACCACGTTGAGCCCCAGCCCCAGGGTCACGTAGATGAGCACTGTGATGGCCACATCGATCACGTAGTTGTTGGCCGCAAAGGGGAATAGGGCCAAGAGGAAGAAGAGGGATCCCAAGGCCACCGGACGGGGGAGGACCTGGATCTTCCCCAAGGCCCGATCTCTGCGCTGTCGGATCCTTTGGCCCAGGTTGCGATAGAAGGACGTCTCCCGAAGGAGGCGGAAAACCGTGGTCAGCAGCAGGACTCCCACAAGGACACTCAACACTGTGAAGGCGCGTCTGGCTTCGAACTCGGGGCCCCGCATGCCCACCATGGGCAGGACCAGGATGGTCAAGAAGAGGGTATAGATGCAAAACCTCTGGATTTCCCTGCGGACCATTACACCCTCTCCTCGATGACCCGTTCCCCGAGGATGCCTGTGGGTCGGAAATAGAGCACCAGGATAAGGACGATGAAGGCGGTAACATCCTTCCACTCACTGGGCAGGAATGCGGCCCAGAGGACCTCCACCATCCCGATGAGCATGCCCCCCACCATGGCCCCAGTGATATTTCCGATGCCGCCCAGCACCGCGGCCGCAAAGGCCTTGATCCCGGGGATAAACCCCATGTCGAAGCGCACCGAGCCGTAGTACATTCCCACCATCACCCCTGCCGCGGCCCCCAGGGCCGGTCCGATGACGAACGTGGTTCGGATGGTCTTGTCGATGTTGATTCCCAGCAGGCCTGCCATTCGGCGATTCTGGGCCGTGGCCCGCATGGCCTTGCCCAGCTTGGTCTTCTTAACGAAGAGGTTAAGCCCCACCATAAGGGCCACGGCGAAGGCCACGATGAAGATCTGGCCGTAGGTGATCCGTGCCCCCAGCACGTGGATCCCTCCGGTCCCCAGCACTGGCGGATACGCCCGATCCGAGACCCCTTGGGAGAGCATCATTCCATTGGAGAGGAAGATGGACATCCCCAGAGCGCTCAACAGGGCCGAGAGGCGGGAGGCTCTTCGAAGCGGTTTGTAGGCCACATGCTCGATGGCCACCCCGAGGAAGGCCACGTAGGCCATGGCCATGGCAAAGACCACGAACATGGAGAGGACGAAGTGGGACTCCACGAATCCCATCCTTTGAAGTGCCCCGAGGACGATGAGGCCGATGAATGAGCCCGCCGTAAACATCTCGCCGTGGGCGAAATTGATCAGCTGAATGATGCCGTAGACCATGGTATAGCCCAAGGCGATGAGGGCATAAATGCTCCCCAGAAAGAGGGCATTGACGATCTGCTGAACCAAAAATGCCTGTGTCTCCACTTGGTCCTCTCGTCTTCTCCGTCTCGGATGGAAAAGTAGGGGGCCCTCCAGGGTCCAACGTCACTGGGCCCCGAAGGGCCCCCCTTCAACGCAATATGGGTTCCCTAGAAGTACTGTCCGGTCTGTGGGTTCCAGTAGGGGACGAACTCGCCGTTTTTGACCACCCAGATGATATAACTCGCCCCCCGGTCTCCCTTATGGTCGAACTTGATGGTCCCAGTGGCGCCCTTCCAGGTGGTGGAGCGGATCACCTGTTCGAGCTTGTCCGGGTCCGTGCTCTTGGCGATCTTGACGGCACCCAGGATGATGTTGGCCGCATCGAAGGCATAGTAAGCGTAGCTTCCGATCTTCTTCACGCCCCACATCTTCTTGTACTCCGCCTCGAAGTTGCGGCGCTCAGGGGTGTCGGGGGCCTTGGCGAAGGTCAGGAACGATCCCTCGGCCGCCTTACCAGCCACCTCGATATATTTGGGGTGATAGACTGCGTCCTCACTCAGGAGGTGCGCCCTCAAGCCCAGGGCCTTGGCCTGACGGGCCATGAGCGAGCCCTCCGGCTGATACGTGCTCATATAGATGGCATCGGGGTCGATCTTCTTCAGTTTGGTGAGCACGGCTGTGAAGTCCTTGTCTCCAGGGGCGATATGCTCGTGGGCCACGATCTTGATCTTGCCGTGGTTTTCCACCAGGTGTCTGATGTTCTTGGTCAGCCCCACAGTGTAGGTCTGCTTGTCGTCGATGAGGGCCAGAGTCTTGATCTTGAGGGCGTTCTCCAGGAAACTCACCATGGCTGCGGCCTGGGCGTCATCCCTGGGGCAAGCCCGAAAGAGATACTTAAAGCCCCTTTCCGTGACGTCCTCGTGGGTGGAGGCGGGAGTGATCTGGATGATCTTGGCCTCGTTGAGAGGGACGGACGCGGGGATGGTGGCCGAAGAGCAATAGGCCCCTACCACGGCATGGACGCCGCTGTTGATGTGCTTGTTGGCGGCCATGGTGGCTTTCCCACCGTCGCAGGCACTGTCGCCAGGCAGGACCTCGATCTTGTCGAATCCCGGGATGCCGCCTGCGGCCTCCACCAGGGCTACTGCGGTCTTGACCCCTTGAAGGATGTCCGTGCCGTCCTGGGCATAGGGACCGGTCAGGGGGCTCAGAGTTCCGATCTTCAGGGTCTTGGCCGCGGCCAACGTATGAAGGCCGAACACCAAGCCGAGACAGATGGCAAAGACGCAGAGTTTCCTCATCATCTCGTCGCCTCCTTTTTTGTGGGGTGAAAACGTCTGTTCCTCCTCATTCTCATTGTGAGAACTGGAGGACTCTGTTTGCGCGAGATCCTCACCTCCTTTCCCTCAGGAAATGGATCCTGTGGTCGTGTGCCTTCGACCCAGATAGGCCTCGATGACCCTTTCGTCCTGCTGGATGGCCCGAGGGGGGCCTTCGGCGATCTTCTGTCCGTGGTCCAACACAGCGATGCGATCCGAGATTCCCATCACCACCTTCATGTCGTGTTCCACCAGGAAGATGGTCAGTCCCTTGTTGCGCAGAGACAGGATAAGCTGCATGAGGTCTTCGGTCTCCTTGGGATTCATCCCCGCTGCGGGCTCGTCCAGCAAAAGAATCTTGGGATCCGTGGCCAAGGCCCTAGCGATCTCCAGCCGGCGCTGTTCTCCATAGGGGAGGTTGCCCGCATATTCGTCCTGGTAGCGGTCGATTCCCAGCTCCTGGAGGATCTCTTGCGCCCTTTTCCTGATCCTCTGCTCCTCGGCCCTCTCGAAGCGCGTCTTGAACAGTGCCCTGATGGCCCCGCTTTGGGTCCGGCAGTGCATCCCCACCTGGACGTTCTCCAGGGCGGTCATATTCTTGAAGAGGCGGATGTTCTGAAAGGTCCGTGCGATGCCCAATGCGATGATCTTGTGAGGCGGGAGCCCGTTGAGGCGGTGGCCGTTGTAGTGAATGGTTCCTTCGGTGGGCCGATAGACCCCCGTAATCAGATTGAAGACCGTGGTCTTGCCCGCCCCGTTGGGTCCGATCAGGCTGATGATGACCCCTTCGGGGATCTCCAAGTCCAGATCCCGGAGGGCCACGAGCCCTCCGAATTGCATGGAGACCTTTTCCAGACGCAGGCTCATGGACACAGGCCTATCATCNCCGGGCTGATAAACAGGGTGCATTAGATGAAAAAAAACCATCCATTGTCAAGCCGACCCTATCCCCTCCATCTCAGGGGTGAATCCCCTCCGAACGGTATTCTCCGCGAGGGTGGAGGGCTGAAGGAACTGAAGCAGCGTATCGGGGCCTCCGGAAGGGAGACCGAGGCCCCACATCCGGAACCCTCCGAAAGGCTGCCTCCCCACCACGGCTTCCGTGATCGTCCGGTTGATGAAGAGCCCTCCGACCCGGAATTTCCTTTTGGCCCGCTCGATGTGGCCGGGGTTACGCGAATAGATCCCTCCCACCGGGGAAGGAGACGGGGTATTGGCCATCTGAAGGGCCTCCTCCATACCTCGGGCCTTCAGGATATGGAGGATCGGGCCGATGATCACCTCACGATCCAGCGTGGGATCCGGATGCATCCCCTCCAAGAGTACGGGGCCCACGAAATATCCGCCGGAAGGAGCCTCCCCCCGATAGAGGACATGGCAATGGGATTTAGCCTTCTTTACGTATTGTTGGATCCTGTTGTGGGTCTCGGCGTCGATGACGGCTCCCAGATGATGGACGGGGTCAGCCGGGTCCCCTACCCTGAGTCCTCGGACCGTGTCAACCAGCCGGGAGATGAAACGGTCGTAGACTTCCTCAAAGACGATGACCCGCGAGCAGGAGCACAGTCGTTGACCCTGAAAACCGAAGGCCGATTCCACGACCCCCGGGATAGCCTCATCCAGATCGGCATCGGAATCGATGAGGATGGGGTTGAGCCCTCCGCTCAGGGTCAGGAGACGCTTGGGGATCCCTCGGGCCCAACAACGCTCTATCCCTTCCCTCCAGAGGTCCAGAAACCCTTGAGGCTCACTGCAGAACGCGATCAAGGAGACAAGGGGATCCTCCAGGAATGCGGAGGCCAGCTCTTTCCAAGGAAAGGGAAGGTAATGGAGGACATCCTCTGGAATCCCGGCTTGTAGGAGGGCGTGGGTCAACTCATAGCCGATCACCGGGGCCCGGCCCGATGGTTTGAAGATCACCGGATTCCCTGCGGCCAGGGCCGCGCCGCAAAGCTCAGCGGCCAGGGCCAACGGGGAGGACCATGGGGCCGCAACCAGGGCCACTCCCAGCGGGCCGTAGACATAGATGTTCATCTCACCGGGGAACGTCTCCAGATGACGGGGATTCCCCTTTCGCAGGATCTCCCTGGCATGGTATTCGAGGAAATCGATGGCCCTGCAGACCTCGGCGTCGGCCTCGTTCCATCCCATGGAGACCTCCAGAATCAGGAGGGCGGCCAGTTGGTCACGCTTGGAACGGAGGATCTCCGCAGCCTTACGAAGGAGATGGGATCTTTCCTCCAAAGGGGTCTCCCGCCACCTGCATGCGGCCGATGCGGCCGAGGACACGGCCGAGGATATCTCCTTGTGAGAGGCCAGAAAGACCGTTCCCACTACCTGGGAGGGACGGGCGGGGTTGAGCGAGGGTATGGAACGGTCCGTTCGAATCTCCTTTCCTCCCACAAGGAGGGGACACCTTCTCTCTTCTTCCGACTCCACGGCCTGAAGGGTCCTTTGAAAGGCCGAGTGGGCCTTGGGGTTCAAAAACCCCCGCAGTGGCTCCCGACGAAAGGGTGGAGGCCCTTCTCCTGCTGGCGTCTCTTGAGCCCCCTCTCTTGTCACCTCGATTTGGCCCTTACGGCGGGTGGGCTTACGGAGAAGCTCCTCGATGGGGATGTGTTCTGAGAAGCTCTGCCGAAGGAAGGACTCGTTGGAGGTGTTTTCCAGGAGCCTTCTCACTAGGTAGGCCATGCCGGTCAATAGATCACCGATGGGGGTGTACTCGCAGACGTTGACCCCCAACTGTTGGAGAGCCTTCTTGATGGGTTCAGCCATTCCATATAACATCTGAATCTCGTAGGCATAGGGAGGAAGCCCAAGGGATTGGGCGTAGACGATGGCATGGGCGAGGGAACGCACGTTGTGGCTCGCAACGGCGGTCCGGACGAGGGGATAACGCTCGAGACAGAGACGAGTGGCCTCCTCGAATGCAGCGTCGGTTTCGCCTTTGTCCAAGAAGACGGGCACGGGAGTCCCGTTGCTGCGGGCGGCGATCTGCTCGTAGTCCCAGTAGGCCCCTTTGACCAGGCGAATGGTGATGGGTCGGCCCTGTTGCTCGGCCCATTCAAAGAGCCCCTTCAGATCCTGGCGATATTCCTTCAGATAGGTCTGGATGACGATGCCTGCCCGAGGTCCTTGGCGGAACTCTTCCTCTTCGAGGAGGGACCGGAACGTTTCAAGGGTCAAGTCTTTGATTCCGTAATGCTCCATGTCGATGTTGACGAAGGCTCCTATCTGTCGAGCCTCCCGGAAGATAGGGCGGAGGCGATCCTTGAGGTGTTCGAGGGTACTGCGGAAATCCCTGAGGTTCATCCGCGAACAGAGGGAGGAGAGCTTGATGGAGACATTGATGCGGGGAAACTCCCGCTCCCGGTCCGGGTCGCGGGAGGGCCAACCCTGGATCACTGGTCCCAGGTCTCTGAGGAGGGCGAGATAGCGCTGCTGGTAGGTTAGAGCCTCGACATCGCTCACTGCGGATTCGCCCAAGAGGTCCAGGGTGAAGGCCGTCCCCTTGTCCCAGATCTTTCGAAGCTGGGGAAGGGCCCCCTGAGGATCCTTGGCGATGATGAACCTTATGGCCATCTCCTGGACGTTCTTGCGAATCCTGCTGGCCGTAAGGGAGGATGTGAAGGGATTTCCCATCAAGAAGTCGAGGGACTTCCTCAGGAAGCTGGGAATCTCCACTTGGGGCTGGTGAAAGTAGTCCTGGAGGTGGCGCCGCATATCGGCGGTGGAGTGGAGGGTGGGAAGGACATCGACGAAACGGAACATCTGGACCTTGAAGGTGGGTTTCTTCATGCACCAATCCAGGACCCGGCCGCTCCACCAGTCTTTGCGGAAGATCCCAGGGGTCTCCTCTCCCATGAGTTGGAAGATCTTGCGTCCCAGTCGTTGGATCTCTCTTTCCAGGTCCTCTTCCTTGGCATCCATCGATTTCGGCCTCCATGCAGGGGCTGCCGCTGAGGGATCGATCTCCTTCTCGAATCCGGGTGCGGTCTTCACGGGGGATGCGATGGCCCCTCCCCATTCCTCGGGTGTTGATCGTCTTTGGCCTTCTCCATATGCATTCGAAATCGCCGCACGTGCTCGCGCGCCCTCTTGGCAGCCTCCTCAGGATCTTTCTGCTTCACAGCACTGACGATATGGAGCAGGTCGCGGTAATTTTCCCACATGAGCTCTTCTTCTCGAGGGAGGAATCGCTCGTAATAACGGTCGATGTTGTCGTGGACGGTCTGAAGGACGAAAAGGTAGATGGGATTTCCCGCAATGCGGGCCAAGGCCATGTGGATGCGCTCGTCGATCTGAAGGAACTCCTCCCATGCCCGAATTCCCTCATCGAGACATTGCTTTGCTCGCTGAAGGAGGCCCTGGAGCTCTTGGATGTCCTGCAGATGGGATCGCTGGGCCGCCAGTCGGGCTACGATCCCCTCAACGCCCTCGCGGAATTCTGCGAGATGCCCCAGGGAGACCCTCTGATATCGAATGAGCATGGCCAGACTGTCGCTTACCTGGCGGGTCGTCACCGGCTCCACAAAGGCCCCTCCTCCCACGCCGGGTTTGATGGTGAGTAGCCCCTTCTCTTCGAGCACACGGAGGGCCTCTCGAAGGGTTCCCCGGCTTACCTGAAAGATCTCCTGGAGCTCCCGCTCGGATGGGAGTCTTTCACCCTCCTTTAGCCTTCCTCGGATAATGGCCTCCTCGATCTGCTCGACGACATCCTGGAAGATGCGATTCTGTCTGGCCTTGCGAAAGAGAGACATCACGGATAGCTCCCCGGAATTTCTCGAGACCCTCCAAGGGCCAGTAGGCGCGTTGAACGCGAAGCCGAAGAAGCCCTAATGGTTAAACCATTATAATCATATCTCTCCTTTGTCAAGCCCTCCAGAACTTATAGGAGATGCATCAAGCCGGGTCATGGATTTTTGATTCGTCAGGTTGGCTCTGGCTCGAGCTCTAAAGGAACCGACGGGCAGCTTCCCAAAGGCGGTTGCGGGAGAGGCCTCCTGGAATGCAACTGATCGTGGGAGAAGTCCGGAGGGCACGGAAGGGGGTTTCTGCGAAAATCAGGGAGAGCGGATGGGACTTTTCCCTGGATACAGATCCTTGGAATCCGAAGATGGGGACGACGGGGCCTCCTTGAGGAAGAGTCTATGATATTCTTCCTCCGAGAGGTGGCGTTTCATCAGTTCTGTCAGGAAGTTGACGAGTCGATGGATCTCCTCCAAGGAGAGCCGTTGCGTCAGGACCACAAGAAGGTCGTCGTCGGAAAACTTCTGGAGAAAGACCATGAGAGAGGCCTCGTCCGTCTCGCGGTCGAGGCCAAAGGCCACGGGGCCCTCGTAGGTCTCCACAAAACGGTGGGAATGTCTCATCGCGAAGTCTCTCCTTGACTCGACGGCCATCTCCCTTCAGGGCGCCTCCCACATAGGACATAGGAGTCCTTCACCAGGGGTTTGCACCGTCCTCCAAAGGACTCCTTCACCCTTAGGAAAGGGTTTGCCGCATCCTGGGGAATTCTAGAGACGGCTGCAGAATGGAGTCAAGGGGTTCGGCTTGTTCCCTGATGGCGGGCTGCATTACCATAATGGGCATGTTGGTCTCGCTACATCAGGTCCGGAAATTCTATGGGAAGCAGGATCTCTTTGATCGGGTAGACCTGCAGATCCGAGAGGGGGAGAAGATCGGTCTGGTGGGGGCTAACGGCTCCGGGAAGAGTACTCTGATTCGCATGATCCTGGGAGAGGTCTCCCCGGATGGTGGGGAGATCCACAGGGCCCGTTCCCTCCGCATGGGCCATCTTCCACAGGACGTCCTGTCCCTGCGCGGGGGTACGGTATTGGATAAGGTCCTGGAGGTCGCCTCGGAGATGAAGGCCATGGAGGCCGAGATCCGGGCTCTGGAGGAGGCCCTTTCCTCCTGCGGAAAGGAGGAGGAGCGGGAGGAGATGGCGAAGCGGTTGGCCCACCTGGAGGAACGGTTTCGACTGCTGGGGGGATATGAACTTCGACCCAAGGCCCAAAAGATCCTCATGGGGCTCGGGTTCGAGGAGAGGGACTTCGCGAGGCCAGTGGAGACCCTGAGCGGGGGCTGGGCCATGCGGGCTGCCATGGCTCGGCTTCTCTTGGTCGAACCGGACCTGCTCCTCCTGGATGAGCCCACAAATCATCTCGACCTGGAGGCCCTCCGGTGGCTTGAGGGTTATCTGACGGAGGTCCCTTCGGCCGTGCTGGTGGTTTCTCATGACCGCACGTTCCTCAACAAGGTCGTGGAGCGGATCGTAGAGGTGGAGGAGGGAAAGCTATTCTCCTATCGAGGGGGCTTCGATGCCTATCGACAACAGAAAGAGAAGCGACTTGAGCAGCAATGGGCCGCTTATCGGGTACAGCTGGAGAAGATCCGCCAGATGGAGCGGTTCATCGAGCGCAACCGCGCCAGAAAGGATCGTGCCCGTCAGGTGCAGAGCCGGATCCGTGCCCTGCAAAAGATGGAGCGCGTGGAGCCGCCGCGGAGCCACCGGGATCTGAAATTCCGGTTCCCCCCCGCACCGCCCTCCGGTCGGTTGGTGGTCCACTTGGAGCGGATCACCTTCGGGTACGGGGAGGCACCTCTCTATCAGGAGGCGACCCTTCACCTGCATCGGGGGGATCGGGTGGCTATCCTCGGCCCTAACGGTTCGGGAAAGAGCACCTTGCTGAGATTGCTGGCAGGGCAGTTGACGCCGGAACGGGGAGGGCGAAGGCTCGGGCATGGGGTCCGAGTGGCCTATTTCGCTCAGCATCAGATGGACCTGCTCCATCCCGAAAAGACGGTCTTGGAGGAGCTGATGGACTCGTCCCCTCAGCTGCATCAGGGGGAGCTTCGGAACCTGCTTGGGGCCTTTCAGTTCCGTGGCGATGCCGTCTTCAAGAAGGTCCGGGTCTTGAGCGGAGGAGAACGGAGCCGGCTTCTGCTGTGTAGGATCCTCTTGGAGGGAGGAAACTTGCTCCTCCTGGATGAACCCACTAACCACCTGGACATCGACTCCAGGGAGGTCTTGGAGGAGGCCTTGAGGAAATTCGACGGGACTTTGTGCCTGGTGACCCACGATAGGAGACTAATAAACCGGGTAGCCAATCGAATCCTGGTCATGCGGCCCGGAGGGTGGGAGCTCTTTCCGGGGACGTACGAGGATTACGAGCGGATCTGGAGGCGGCGGCCTCAAGAGGAGACCGCGGAGGAAGAAGATCTTGGCCGGAAAGCGCCCAAAAAGGACCGGATCCAGAGGCGTCTGGAGGCCGAGTGGAGGAATCGCTTTTATCGTCTTCGTGCCCCTCTGGAGGCCGAGATCGCCCGCATAGAGCAGGATGTGGAGGAGGTCACGGCCCGCCTGGACGAGATACGGGAACAGATGGCCGCTCCGGATCTTTATGCGTCTCCCGAACGGGTCCTCCGCATCCGTATGGAGCACGATCGACTCAAACAGCAGCTGGAGGAGTTGACCCGGAGGTGGGAGGAACGGTCCCTGGAGCTGGAGGAACTCAAGGAGCGGATGGAGAGGGAACGACCCTCGTAAGAAGGGTTCCGGCTGTCTATAGAGTCTTGGGATTATCATCTCCCCTTGTCAGGCAACTTCCAAAAGATTCCTCCGGAGGGATATGGCCGTTATTGGTCTTTGTCCAATACCTCCCGTACCTTTTGGGCTAACTCTTCGGGGGTAAAGGGTTTGGCCAGGAACTCCACTTCCGGATCCAGGATACCGTGGTGGGAGATCGCGTTTTCGGTGTATCCGGACATATAGAGGACCTTGGTCTCGGGTCTGGACATCCGGATCCCCTCCGCAAGGAGCCGACCGTTCATCCCGGGCAGGACCACGTCGGTCAATAAGAGATGAATGGACCCTGAGTGGAGCTGAGCAATGCCCAGTGCAGCTTGGGGGGCGGTCGCCGTAAGGACCCGATAGCCCGCTCGCTCCAGGGAGGCCTTTACCAGAGCTAGCAGCGGCTCCTCGTCCTCCACCACCAAGATAGTCTCGTTTCCTGCCGATCCCCAGGCAGGGACCTTTTGAGGCTCTGCTTCCTCCTCGGTCTTTCCCCCAGCTCTGGGAAGATAGATCTTAAAGGTCGTTCCCTTGCCTGGCTCGCTGTAGACCCATATATAGCCCCTGCTCTGCTTGACGATGCCATAGACGGTGGAGAGCCCCAACCCCGTCCCTTCGCCCACAGCCTTAGTGGTGAAGAAGGGCTCGAAGACGCGCTTGCGGGTCTCCTCGTCCATGCCTATCCCCGTGTCGCTCACCGTCAGCATAACATAGGAGCCGGGCTCCAGATCCACCCCATGGGCCCGCACGTAACCCTTATCCAGCTCTACATCGGCCGTCTCAATGGTCAGTGTCCCCCCGTCAGGCATGGCATCCCGAGAATTGACCGCAAGGTTCATCAAGATCTGTTCTATCTGCCCCTTGTCCGCCTTCACAGTCCCCAACTCGGAAGCGAGAAAGGTCTCCAATCGGATGTCTTCCCCAATGAGGCGGGAGAGCATGGGGATCAGGTCGCAAATGACGCGGTTGAGATTCAAGAGCGTGGGATGGATGATCTGCCTCCGACTGAAGGTCAGAAGCTGCTGGATGGTCGATGAAGCACGCCGGGCGGCCTTCTTGATCTCTTCCACATGAGTGTAGAGAGGGTCCTCCCTTCGAAGGGAGGTGAGAATCAGGTCCGCATACCCCAATACCCCTGTCAGGGCATTATTGATGTCGTGGGCCACCCCTCCCGCCAGTCTCCCCACGGCCTCCATCTTTTGGGCCTGTAGGAACTGGGCCTCAAGACGCTTCTGCTCGGTCACATCCTCGAGAACTACTTTCACCTTGGGCCCTCCATGCTCGTCATGGGTGACCCGGGAATGGATCCGGACCAGGCGCTTTTGCCCGTCCTTTGTGCGGATGACAAAATCCACTATCTCCGGCACTTGCTCCCCGGCGAGGATCTTTTGACGTCTCTCCTTCAGGAGCCCCATGCTCTCTTCTGCCACGAAATCCTGGACGCGGAGCTCCAGAAGCTCCTCTTTGGAATAGCCCGTGATCTCGCAGAGGGCGCGATTACCCCTCAGTAGTCTCATGGTGTTGACATCCACATCGTAGATCCCTACGGGAACGTCCTCCATGAGCTGCCGGTAACGCCTTTCGCTCTCTCTAAGGGCTCGTTCCGCTTGTTTCTGCGCGGTGATGTCCCGGTAGATGGCGTATATCCCTTGGACCTCATCGCCGACCCGGATCGGATATCCCGTGAGACTCACCTCCACCAGGGAGCCGTCCTTTTTCTTCCGAACGGAGTCCCTCTTTAAGGCGCAACCCGAGAGGACGGTCCGATGGTTCTCCTGCCCTTCAGCCCTGCGGTCGGGAGGAGCAATGAGGTCCCAGATGAAGACCTCCTGCGCTTCTTCCTGACCGTATTGAAAGAGTTCCTCAAAGGCAGGGTTAACCTGAAGGATTCTTCCGTGGCGATCCAGAATGGCTATGGCATCGGGTGAGCCCCAGAAGAGCCCCTCGAAGAGGGCCTTACTCCTCTCGGTCTCCTCGAGAGATCTTTTGAGATTGGAGACATCCGAGATGAATCCCTCGAAGGCCTCCACCTGGCCCGCCTCAGAGAGGACCCCACGCCCCCTCACCCCAACCCACTTTTCCTCTCCATCAGCGCGACGGATCCGACATACGAGGTCGAAGGGCCGTTTCCCATGTATTGCTTCTTGTACTTCATTCCAGACCCAAGCCCGGTCTTCGGGATGGATAAGATCCGCTAGGGCCGCCTTGCGGTTCCCGATGAGATCCTCCGAGGTGTATCCTGTAAGCTCCAGGCAACCCTCGCTTGCGAACTCCATGGTCCAGTTTCTGTCGTTTCGGCATCGATAGACCATCCCTGGAAGATTGCTCATCAGCGTGCCGAGAAATCTCTCTCTTTCCCTTAATGCTTCTTCGGTTCGGACTCGTTCCGTAATGTCGGTAAAGAGGTTCAAGGTGGCCGGTCTTCCCTCCCAGAGAATGCGCACCGCACGGATCTCCACCCAGACAATATTGCCGTCCCTGTCGATAAGCCGGAAGGCATAGACGGAGGGGAAATCTTCACCTGAAAGTCTTCTTTGGTAGTTTTGGGCCACTGTTTGTCGGTCGTCTGGGTGGATGAACTCCACAAAGGGACGGGAGGTCAGCTCTTGTTCCGTGAAACCCAGCATGGAGACGGCCTTGGGGTTGACGAACTTGAGCATCCCATCTTGGGCTACGACAATGGCCTCGTTGGCATGCTCCACAAGAAGCCGATACTTCTCCTCGGCTTCCTTCTGCTCCGTAAGGTCGATCATGTTGCCCAAGAGGGCCGGCTTGCCCCCATAAAAGACCCGTTCGGCCATAAGTAGGACCCAACGCACGCCCTTGCGAGGGTGGAGGATCCGAAAGGTGTAGGCCTCCCGAGGGGCCTTCCCCTCCAGCCGCTGGCGGGCCCTTTGTCGGACCATCTCCCGATCCTCTGGATGGATCAGATCGAAGATGTCCAAGTGGTAGATCTCCTCGGCGGGGCGACCTACGATCTCCTCCAGGGTGGGATTCACATAGATCATCCGACCGCCCTGAAAGAGATACACACCAGCCAAAGCATTCTCCACCAACGTCCTAAAAAGGACCTCGCCTTCCCCAAGGATTCCCCTGAAACCTCTATCCTCAGTGTCCATGCCTCATCATACTCCGGTGACGACTTTGATTTTAATTCTATCAAAAGTCAAACTTCGAACCTTTTTGGCTCCTTGGGGGGAAGGGAGCCGTGGAGATCGCCTCCACCCTTCGGGTCAGCTCCAAGGGCATATTTTATCCCCTTTGCATTGGAACGGGAAAACCGAATCTCTTTAGATATCAAGGCTAATGGATTTTCATAAAAAGTCCACTGAAAACCGAGGAAAAAAATAATAAATCTCCTGACATCTCCTACTGGAGGGAGGATGCCGACGTCGTATGTGGGTGGAGAAAGGGTGAGCTTTTTGTAACTCCCCAAGGATTCGGATAGAAGACCGAAGGAGGGGGCCGGTCCTATTTGCCCTTGTCCAGGACCTGGGGGACCTTTCGAGCCAGGGCCTCCGGAGTGAAGGGCTTCTCGATGAACTCCACTCCTGGCTCCAACACCCCGTGCCGGGCGATGGCCTCCTCGGTGTAACCGGAGGTGAAGAGGACCTTGATACCCGGATAGGTCGCATGGATCATGTCGGCCAGCTCCTTTCCGTTCATGCTGGGCATCACCACGTCGGTCAAGAGCAAATCAACGGCACCTTCGGCCTCCCTGCACCGTCTTATGGCCTCATCGGCGCCCCCCGCCTCCAGGACCCGATATCCGAATCTTGTCAAGAAATCCCTGGTCACTCTTCTGACCGGTGCGTCGTCCTCCACCACGAGGATCGTCTCCGAGCCGCCCCCGGGTGCTGTCTTCTCGGGTTTTTCCTCGGTCGTCTCTTCCTCACGGATAAGCTTGGGTAGGTAGAGCTTGAAAGTGGTCCCCTTCTTCGACTCGCTGGAGACCCATATGTAGCCTCCGCTCTGCTCAGGGGGACCGAGGGCATCATCTCCGTCCCACGGCTCAGCCCCCCAATGGCATCTCTCTGTGGTCTTCGCCTCCGAGCGAAATCGAGCTCGGGCAGACGGATCCGCACTGGTTATTTCAACATGTTGTATATTTTTTTTCTTGACACCAAAAATATAGTGTGGTAAGGAGAAAGAAACCACCGAGCGAGCTTTGGGTACCTGGTCCGATTCTGTCGAACCCTTGCCCATGCCCTCCAGGTTCTGGCTCGGTGGTTTCCTGGAGGGCATGGCCTTTTTCAAGCTCTGTCTCGAGATTGTTCCTGCCTTCTCGACTTTCTTGAAAAACCCGTGGCTTACTCCGGGTCCCTAGGGGTGATTACCAGAATACAGTATGAAGGGATATTCGTGTTTGGAAAGAGGTAGGGCCAGAAAAACCTAAGCCCCTGTGGGAGATCAGGGGCCAAAGTGAAGGAGGCTTTTCGTGGTTTTCATCTTTTGAGACACCGGGTCTTGAAAAAAGTTCCCTGGAGAGACTTCTCCCCTATTATCCCTCTCCTTCACCGCCATCCATGTCTTCCCGATCTTTACCCAAGGCCTAATTGGCATGAGACTTTGACCCCACCCGAGCTGATATGGTACAGTTCAATCTTCCTTGGTCGGAATCGGTCCGTCAGATGGGGTTTCCAGTGGACCTCTCTCCGAAGGGGAGGCTAACAAGGAGACCCTCCAAGGCGGGCCAGAGGTTTGAGGCTTCGCTATGTGGCCCTTGGGAAAAGCGGACCTTGTTCTTCTTCATCCTCCCAGCGTCTACGACTTCCGTCGGAGGGTTAGCCTCTACGGACCTATCAGCGATGTGATCCCATCCACCGTGATCTTCGAGATGTACCCCATCGGTTTTACCTCCATTGCGGAATATCTCGAGAGCCACGGCATCCGCGTGCGCATCCTCAATCTGGCCTATCGTATGTTGAAAGATCCCCTCTTCCAAGTGGAGGATGCCATCAGGAGATTGAGGCCCAAAGCCTTCGGCATCGACCTGCACTGGCTCCCCCATGCCCACGGGAGCCTGGAGGTGGCCAAGATCTGCAAGCTTCTCCACCCCCACATCCCCATTATCTTCGGGGGATTCTCTTCCACATATTTCTACGAGGAACTCATGGGAAGGGCCGAGGTGGACTTCGTGATTCGAGGGGACTCCACGGAGGAGCCCTTGAGAAGGCTCATGGAGGTCTTGTGCGGTCGGCGTCCCCGCAGTGAGCTCCACGCGATCCCCAATCTGGTATGGCGAGATGACGGAGGCAATCTTGTGGTTAACCCCCTTCGTCACGTGCCGGATAGGCTAGATCACTATACGGACAACTACGGGAGGATGATTAGAACGGCACTCCGCTATGGGGATATCCAGGGGATGATGCCGATCCACGACTGGTGGTCCTATCCTATCACCGCGGTGATGACCTGCCGAGGATGTCTTTACGATTGCTCCTTTTGCGGTGGGAGCCGATCGGGGCTTAAACGCTTCGCGAACCGAAGCGCCCCTGCCTTCCGATCTCCCGAGCGGATCGTGGAGGACTTTCGCAACATATCCCGATTCACTTCCGCCCCCATCTTTGTGGTAGGGGACCTCAGACAGGGGGGCGAGGCGTACGCCACAAGGGTGTTGGAGGGCCTGGAGGACCTCGGGATCCAAAACCATGTGGTGCTGGAACTCTTCACCAAGGCCTCTGCCCACTACTTTCGGAGAGTGGGGAAGGCTCTTCCCCATTTCAACCTTGAGATGTCCCCGGAGAGCCATGATTTAGAGGTAAGAAAGGCCAGCGGCAAACTCTATACTAATGAGCAGTTGGAAGAGACCATCGCGGCGGCAATGGATGCAGGTTGCGAAAAATTCGACATCTTCTTCATGATCGGGCTCCCTAATCAGACGTATGACTCCGTGATGAAGACTGTGGACTATTGCGAGGCCCTACTGGAGCGATTCGGGACGCGCCTTGTCCCCTTTATCTCGCCCTTGGCCCCCTTTATCGACCCCGGGAGCCCCATTTACGAGGATCCAGAGACGTTCGGATACCGGCTTTTCTTCAAATGCCTAGAGGACTTTCGTACCGCGCTGCTTCATCCCCACTGGAAGTACGCTCTCAGTTACGAGACCCGATGGATGACGAGGGATCAGATCGTCGAGGCCACTTACGAAGCCGCGTTTCGCCTAAACCGCATCAAGGGACGCTTCGGATTGGTCGAATCCTTCCGCTGCCGAGAGGTGGAGGAGCGGATCCTATTGGCCAAGGAGCTGACGCGCCGCATCGACGAGATCATGGCCCTTCCGGAGAGGGAGAGGGCGCATGCTTTGGAGGAGATGAAGGAGGAGATATCCCGGGTCAACGCCGATACACTTTGCGAGGCCCATGAGATCAAATGGCCCCTTTTGCGTCGTAACTTCCATTTCCTTCGGATCTTCCTGCAACTCGTGAAAGGAGGGCTGCGCTAACCGAAACAATTCAAAAGGCCTGGGGATATGGGGATCCGTCCCCTCATGGGCCCCAGCCTCCCATTCCCCTTCTCCCCCCGAAGGGTAGGAAGGGAGGGAACGAAGAGAGGCATTCTCAGGGCGGAAACTCGCTAGACCCCTAAATTAACAGTCAACTACCAGAAGAACTTTCTTTTGCCTGAGGTGGAAAGGACAGGGGCCTTTGTGAAAGAAGAAGGGCGGCGGGAGTCATCCTCCAGCCACTGGGGGGAAGACGCTCACCCGGTCTCCCTCCTTCAGGACGGTCTCCCTTCGGGCATGCACTCCATTGACGAGTATGATCTTAGGGTCCTGGGGAGGGATCCCGAGACGATCCAGGAGGCGGCCCACGGTCTGTCCTTCCTCCATCTCCACGTATGCCTCCGAGGCCTTGGGGTCAGGCAGATATTCCCTGAGATGCCCAAAGAGCCGGATTTCGATCAGGGCCATCATTCCTCCTCAGGAGGGTGAAGTAGTCCCCTCTCCTTTCGGAAGTTCAGGGAGACGAAGGTATTGAACGAGAGCTCCGGCGGAAAGAGGGCCACACGGTCCCCCTCTCCAATAGGACAGGAAAGGGTGCATCCTCTTCCATTGATCAGGATCATCCGGACCCGAGAGGGAGGAAGGGCGAGCCTCTCGAGGAGGTCTCGGGCGCATGCTCCAGGAGGGAGCTCCACAGAGGCCTCCTCTGGTAGCGAAGAGACTTCATCCCGAAGATGCCCCCCCAAAAGCACCCTTATCCGCATCCTCTTCCTCTCCGAAATCTCCGATGATCGAATCTATTGTAGTCCGGAACCTTGGGGGAGGGAAGGGCCGTACAGGGGGTGAGAAAAACAAAAAGGGGGTGGATCTTCCCACCCCCAACAGGGGCCGTCAAAGAGCGGCGCCCCTTCTTCTTTAAAAGTCGAAGACCTTGTCCAATTCCGCCGGGGGGACGTCGAAGACCGCATTGTGTGGAGGGAGTGGTTCTGTGGAGAAAAATTCGGGAAGACGATCGTCCACGGAGGTGAACCCCGCCGACTCGTTGAATTTCCGCTCCAGCCGCAGGATCTGCTTTCCGTACTCGGTGAAGTCGTCCAAAGTGAAGTTCCAGCCGAATCGGGCGTTGAGCATCTTGGGGATGGCTTCCATCCCGCTGGGGATGTCCATGATGGCGAAGGCCACGAAGACGCAGAGGCCTGTGGCATCGATGGCCGCCGTGGCGATCTGGAGGTTACGGGAGAGGTCCACTTGGCCCTCAGGCTTGAGGGGATCCACGAAGCCTCCCACCCGCATGATGTTGGTGGCCACTGCGTAGCCCGATGTATGGTCCGCCCCCATGGGGCTGGTGGCATAGGTGACGCCGATCCCTTTGATGGCTCGGGGGTCATAGGCAGGAAGTCCCTGACGTTTCACCACAGGGACGTGAGAGACCCCAAAGGCCTGCCCGGTGACCGCAGCGCCGTTGCCCAGGATCCGCCCCAGAGGGGTCCCCTTGCCCACCTCGTGGAGGAGTTCGATGGCTCCGGCGGCGTCTCCGAATGCCTTCACCCCTGCATGCATGGCCACAGCGATGGCACAGCCCATCTCAATGGTGTCCAGGCCGTACTCGTCGCAGAGTCTATCGATCTGGGCGATCGCATCCAGATCGTCGATGCCACAATTGGCGCCGTTGGCCCAGATGGTCTCGTACTCGAAGCCCGAGGTCACATAGTTCCTGTCCTTGTCCACATAGACATTGGAGCATTGAATAATACAGGTGGAGCATCCTGCATGGGTGGTGCTCCCACCGCGCTCCTTGATGATGTCGTGCATGGTCTCGCCGCTGATCTTCGGGGCCCCCTCGAAGCGGCCCTCAGTGAAGTTGCGAGTAGGATAGGCCCCGGCCTCATTGATTACGTTGGTCAAGACGTTGGTACCGTAGACAGCCAGTCCGCCTCCGGGCTTTGTCACTGCATGGGCCTTTAGGGCGTCCCTGAAGACGCGCGCGGCCTCCTTGAAGGCCTCGTGATCCGCATAGCTGACCCCAGGGGCCTCCTTGTCGTCGACGACGATGGCCTTGAGCCCCTTAGAACCCATGACAGCGCCCATGCCGCCTCGTCCTGCATGGCGGGCGGGTTTGCCCTGTGTGCTGGTAACGGCCACCGAGGCGGCGGAGAGCTTCATCTCCCCTGCAGGGCCGATGGAGATGATCCCCACCTTCTCGCCGTGCTTCTCATGAAGCCTGGTAGCCAGGTCATAATTTTTCAGTCCCTTGAGGTCGTCGGCGGGCAGAAGTCGAGCACCGTCCTTGTTTACGAGCAGGTAATACCATTTTCCTTCCGGCGGTTGCTTTTCGACCACGATTCCGGCAATGCCGAGCCGGCCCAGCTTCAAGGCGGCGTTGCCTCCCACGTTGCTCTCCTTGATTCCCCCGGTCAACGGACTCTTGGCGCCCACGGAGAGGCGTCCCGAGTTGGCGCATGTCGTCCCAGAGAGAAGTCCTGGGGCCACCACCAACTTGTTGCTGGGTCCCAGTGGATGGCACAGGGGCGGGACTTCGTGGGAGACGATGGCCGAAGTGAGCCCCCGACCTCCCATCTGCGCATACTCCTTGGGGAGTTCCTCCGTGCTCACCGTGCCTTTGGCCATATCGACTCGGATCAATGTCGTCATGGTTCGACCCCCTTCCTGCTAAGGTTGAAGAAGATGATCGCCGTCAACTCCGAAAGTCGAGGTGGGATCCGTTGTTCCCAACTGTCTTTCCAGTAAGAGGGTAGAGAGTGGCCGTGGGTCTGTCAAGAAAAATTATTCCCATATCCCAAAGATTCCCAGAGAGGGCCGAAAATGTCAAAGTGAAAAGGAAAAAGAGGTGTATTGTTATGTAAAAAAAAGCATAATAATAAGCCAAACTGCAAATTTCTGGTGGACTTTTAAAACACCATAGGTTTTATCTGTGCAGAAGGGTATCTTAAGCTGACCTTGATCAGTCGTTTCCTTAAGGATTGGTGTTGATGATAATCGAATCCGGGTCAAGGGGTGGGGGATGGCGGAGATGAATGACTGGATGTCTTTTCCAGCCGTTCCTCTACGGAGCGGGCGTGGAAGGAGAGCCCTTCGGTATGCGCCAAGGTGGCAGCATGGGGTCCCAACTGCGTGATTCCGGCCTTGGAGAGCTGGATCACACTGGTTCGTTTCAGGAAGTCATCCACGCTCAAAGGGGAGCTGAAGCGGGCCGTCCCACCTGTGGGCAGCACGTGGTTGGGACCTGCAAGGTAGTCTCCCATGGCCTCGGGGGACCAAGGACCTAGGAAGACGGCCCCTGCGTTTCGGATCCGATCTATGAGTTCCAGGGGGCGCTCCACCATGAGTTCCAGGTGCTCCGGAGCGATTCGCGAAGCGATCCCCAGGGCCTCCTCCAGATCCCGCGTAATCACGATCCCTCCGAACTTTCGGAGAGCCGCCTCGGCGATCTGCCTCCGAGGCGATCCAGCCAGGAGCCTCTCCACTTCCCTTGCCACCTCCGAGGCATAGCCCTCCGAGGGCGTAATCAGGATTGCGGATGCCTGCTCGTCATGCTCCGCTTGAGAGAGGAGGTCTACGGCCGCCCATCGGGCAGGGGCACTTCCGTCGGCCACTACCAGGATCTCGCTAGGGCCAGCGATCATATCTATGTCCACCTCTCCGTAGACCAGCCGTTTGGCCGTGGCCACATAGGCGTTTCCCGGTCCTACGATCTTGTCCACCCGGGGGATGGGAGAGACTCCATAGGCCATGGCCCCTACGGCCTGGGCCCCTCCGATTCGAAAGATTCGGTCCACACCGGCCAATTCTGCTGCTGCCAGGACCGTTGGATCGGGGTCGCTCCAGGAGAGTGGGCAGCACATGATCACCTCCTCCACGCCCGCCACTTTTGCCGGGAGTGCGTTCATCAATACTGAGGAGGGATAAGCCGCCTTGCCTCCTGGCACATAGATCCCCACCCTCTGGAGAGGCCGGACCATCTGTCCGAGAAGGCATCCGCAGGGATCGATGGTGAGCCAAGAGGAGGGCTTTGCGCGTGCGTGGAACTCACGGATCCGTTCGGCAGCGATTTCCAGAGCAAGGCGTACCTTCTCGGGGAGCTTATCCAGAGCCCTCCGCCGCTGAAGAAGAGGGATCTCCAGTTCCGACTCTTCCGAGGGCATGCCGTCGAGGTGTCGGGACCATTTCCGAAGGGCCCACTCTCCATGGAGCCGGAGGTCCTTCAGGATCTGCCTCACTCGAGGCTCCACCTCGTCGCCTACGGCCTTTCCCCGTTCCGATAAGTGTTGGAGAAAGGTCTCGAATCCCTCGTCGTTGGTAGTCCACGTTCTCATCGTCCACCTCAGTTCAGCTAGGGATGGGCTACTCCCTTGCCCGTCGGTGAGGGATCTCAATTCTGTAGTTGCGAATCTTACAATGGAGAGTTCTTCTACTGCTCCCGAGCAGCTCCGCCGCGTCCTTCCGAACCCAGTGGGTCCTGCGAAGGGCTTGAAGAATCAATTGTCGCTCCCTTTCCTCATGTGATGGATCTGAATAAAAGGTCCCGGAATGGTCGGTGGTAAAGATCCCCAACGAAGTACCAGACAAAGAGCTTGGTTGTGATCCGCGAGCGGATCTTTCATGTGAAGGCCTGTTTCCCACCGAAAATCCTTCTCTGCCCCTTATGTTTCCATGGTACAGGGATACTCCCTTGAGGGCAATGTCCCTGGAGAAGTCCCATGGAGTCGGATCCAGGCGTGTACCTGACTACTTGGTCCCGAAGAGCCGGTCGCCGGCGTCCCCCAGTCCGGGAAGGATATAGTTGATCTCGTTGAGCCTTTCGTCCAAAGCGGCTCCCCAGATGGGTACTTCGGGGTGTTTGGCCTCCAGTGCCCGCACCCCCTCCGGGGCTGCTACTAGGCAGATTCCCTTGATCTCTTTGCAGCCCGACTTCTTGAGCATATCGATAGTGGCGATCATGGAGCCCCCCGTAGCCAACATGGGGTCAAGGATGATGGTGACCCGCTTGTCGATGTCGTTGCAGAACTTCTGGTAATATTGGACTGGTTCTGCAGTCTCTTCGTTACGATAGATTCCCACCACATTAACCCGGGCCGAGGGGATCAGATCCAGTACCCCCTGGAGCATCCCGATGCCAGCCCGCAGGATGGGGGCCACAGCNACCTTCTTGCCGGAGATCTTTCGCACCTTCACCGGGCCCGCCCACCCCATCACCTCGTGCTCTTCGGTTTCCATGGTCCGGGTGGCCTCGTAGGTCAAAAGATTGGTGATCTCTCGTGTCAACTCTCGAAATTTGGAGGTGCCGGTGTTGACATCCCTCAGAATTCCAAGCTTGTGCTGAATGAGCGGGTGATCTACCTGATGAAAGGGCATGGGCTTCCTCCTTCACCAAAGATTCTTATGGATTCCCTATGGCGGGGAACCACGGGACCTCAGCAGCAAGGGGACGAGAGAGACGGAGAGACCGTAGTCGAGGTTTCCTTACGGGGTCCCGAATACTCACGGGGAGGGGGGCTACTCCTTTACCCGTTGAATCCGAGCCCCCAGACGGGAGAGTTTCTCCTCGATCCGTTCGTAGCCTCGATCCAGGTGGTAGACCCGGAGGATCTCCGTGACCCCTTCCGCAGCAAGACCCGCCAAGATCAGCGATGCGCTGGCCCGCAGGTCGGTGGCCATCACAGGTGCCCCAGCAAGACGCGACACGCCCTTGACCACGGCGCTGGCCCCTTGGACCTCGATCCTCGCACCCATGCGCACCAGCTCGCCCACGTGCATGAAACGGTTCTCGAAGACAGTCTCGCGGATCACGCTAGTCCCCCTGGCGAGGGACAGAAGGGCCATCAACTGGGCCTGCATATCCGTAGGGAAACCGGGGTAGGGTTGTGTGGTGACATCCACGGCCTTCGGCCGCCCCGATGCAGATACTCGCACAGTGGCATCGCTCTCCAGTTCGATCTGAACCCCACATTCCCTCAGTTTTCGGATGGGCGCCTCCATGAAGCGATGAGGACAATCTCGAAGAAGGATCTCGCCGCAGGTGATAGCCGCCGCCACCATGTAGGTGCCCGCTTCGATTCTATCCGCCTCGATCCAATGCTCAGCGGGCTCCAAGTAGTCCACCCCATCGATGGTGATCACGTCAGTGCCAGCCCCATGGATGCGCGCCCCCATCCTATTCAGGGCCTCTGCCAGTTGCACCACCTCGGGCTCGCAGGCGGCGTTCTGAAGGACCGTCCTTCCCTTTGCCAAAGATGCGGCCATCAGTAGGTTTTCCGTGCCTGTCACCGTGGGGATATCGAAGCAGAACGTGGTACCTTGAAGCCTAGATGCCCGGGCGTAGACATATCCGTGCCGTAAAGAGATCCTGGCACCTAAGGCCTCCAAGCCCTTGAGATGTTGGTCGATGGGTCGGCTTCCGATGGCACAGCCGCCGGGCAGGGAGACAACGGCCCGTCCCATACGGGCCAGCAAGGGGCCCAACACCAACACAGAGGCCCTCATGGTCCTGACAAGATCATAGGGGGCGCGGTGGTCGGTCCTGGGTCCGACCTCTATCCTGGCAGTATCCCCGCAGACCTCCATCCCGACTCCAAGCTGTCGTAAAAGCACACCGAAGGTCTCAATATCGCGCAATCGAGGCAGGTTCCGGATTTTGTGTGTCCCTTGGGCCAGCAGGGTGGAAGCAAGGATGGGCAAGGCGGCGTTTTTTGCGCCGCTGATGCGCACCTCTCCGTAGAGGGGAACTCCTCCCTCGATGAGGATCTTATCCATGTGCGCCCTCCACACGCGTCGGGAGGGAAGAGTGACGTCCCTGTCCGCCCTTCCAGAGACGAAGGGCGCGATCCAAGCCCTGAAGGTCGCGGGCCCAACTCCAGTGGTGCCAGTGTGTCAAGGTGTTCAGAAAGGATTCGATGGCCTTCCTTTGACCCGCCCCCGCCTCTAGGAGGAACATCCCCTCTTCCTCCAGCCAAGCCGGGGCCTCCACAAGGAGCCTTCGAATCACCTCCAGACCATCTTCGCCTCCGTCCAGGGCGTCCTTGGGCTCGAAGTCTCGAACCTCACGGGGAAGGTGATGGATCTCCGAAGAGGGAACATAGGGAGGGTTGGAGAGGATAAGGGAAAAGGGTCCATCTTCCCGAGCTAAAGGGGAGAAAAGATCCCCCCTCAAGAAGCGGATCCTCGAGTAGAGGCCTAGGTCCCGGGCGTTCTGCCGGGCAATGTTTAGGGCCTGGGGAGAACGATCTGTGGCGACCCATTCAACCCCTTTTGGCATTTCGCGGGCGAGGGCCAGGATAATGGCGCCGCTCCCTGTTCCGATCTCCAGAACCCTGAGCCCGGACGATGCGGATTGCAGTCGGCCCCGCAAATATTCCAGAGCGAGCTCTACCAGCAGCTCGGTCTCCGATCTTGGGATCAGCACGTCGGGGGTGACCCTTACAGGTAGGGACCAGAACTCTTTGACTCCCGTCAGATAGGCGACGGGCTCTCCTTTGCAGCGGCGTCGGACCAGATGGCGGTAGGTATCCAGTTCTCCGGAGGTTAGAGGCTGATCGTGTCGGAGGTAAAGGTCGATTCGACGACAGCCGAGGGCGTGTGCCAGGAGGACCTCAGCGTCCAGGCGCGGTGTGGGAATCCCCTTTTCAGCCATATAGCGAACGGCCTCCCGGAGCAACTCCAGCACAGTCCAGCGGTGAGTCATAGGGCCGTGGAAGCCTCCTTCAGGGACTCCGCCCGATAATGGGCTTGGAGGGCCTCGATGATCTCGTCCAGGTCGCCCTCCAGGATCTCCTCCAAGCGGTAGAGGGTCAGACCGATTCGATGATCCGTCACCCTCCCCTGAGGAAAATTATAGGTCCGGATCCGTTCGCTTCGGTCCCCCGTGCCCACCTGATTGCGACGGGTCTCCGAGATGGCCCTTCGCTGCTCCTCCCGCATCAGATCCAGGAGCCGGGCCTTGAGGACTCGGAGGGCCTTGGCTCGGTTCTTGTGCTGGGACTTTTCATCCTGGCAGGTGACCACAAGACCCGTGGGGAGATGGGTGATGCGGACGGCCGAGTCGGTGGTGTTTACATGCTGTCCCCCTGGCCCCGATGCACGGAACACGTCGATCTTGAGGTCCCCCGGATCGATTTGAACCTCTACGTCCTCGGCCTCGGGGAGAACGGCCACGGTGACCGCGGAGGTGTGGATCCGACCTTGAGATTCCGTGGCCGGGACCCTTTGGACCCGATGGACGCCGCTTTCGTACTTCAATCGGCTGTAGACACCCTGTCCTTCGATGAGGGCGATGATCTCCTTGAACCCTCCCAATTCCGTGGCGTGTTGGTCCACCACTTCCACCCGCCAGCCCTTCAACTCTGCATAGCGATGATACATGCGGAAGAGATCGGCGGCGAACAGCCCAGCCTCCTCGCCTCCCGTGCCTGCTCGAATCTCAAGGAAGATGTTCTTCTCGTCATAGGGGTCCTTGGGCATCAGGAGGAGCCGGAGCCGATCCTCCAATTCCTCCCGTTGCCGGGTGAGTCTCTCTATCTCCTCTTGGATGAGCTGGCGCATCTCGGGATCTTTTTCCTGTTTGAGGAGGGCCTGATTCTCCTCCAGCTCGGAGCCGACTCGTTGGTAGGTGCGGAAGGCCTCAACCAGTTCCGATAGCTCTGAGTGTTCCTTGGCCAGTTTCCCGTAATTCTTGGGGTCTCTGGCGATTTGAGGGTCCGCCAGCTTCAGTTCGATGGCCTTATAGCGTTCTTCAATCTCCCGAAGCTTTTCGATCATAAACCAGCCTCGCCTTCCCGATGATTGTCCTCGATCCCGTGAACGGAGGGCTCCATTGGGAGGATGTGGTCCCTCGCAGTGCCTCCCTCTCCCTTGGCTTCATGCTGCCCCTTCTTGCTGCAAGGAGTAATGGGTCCTTACTTCCGGAAGGGCAATGAGGCTGCTGGCTCGGGAAAAGAGCATGAATCCATCGAGTCCGGAAGGGCCCTTCCAGTCAGCCAGGAGAGGACCGAAGGCCGGGGACCCGACGCGAGATGAAACGAGCGAGGAGGACTTCCTCCCGGGCCGATCCGCCCGTCGCCCATGAGGATGTTACTTCTTGGCACGGATCTTCTCCAGGTAGTCCTCGCCGTACTTCTTTTGAAAACGCTCCACGCGTCCTTCAGAGTCCACCAGCTTCTGTTTTCCAGTAAAGAAAGGATGGCACTTGGAGCAGATCTCCACCCGGATGTTCTCTTTGGTGCTTCGGGTATGGATAATGTTTCCGCAAGCACAAGTGATGGTCGTCTCCACGTATTTGGGATGGATGCCATTCTTCATGGGATATGCAACCTCCTTCTCTCTTCTCTTATCCAGAGTCGACCGGGGAAACCCTCAGGCACTCATGGAGTCAAGAAATTCCCGGTTAGTTTTGGTCTTTTGCAACTTATCCAAGAGAAACTCCATGCTGTCCACACTGTTGAGGGGGGCCAAGAGCTTTCTCAGGATCCAGATACGGTTGAGATCTTCTTTTGGGATCAGGAGCTCCTCCTTTCGTGTCCCCGACTTGTTAATGTCCATGGCCGGGAAGATCCGTTTGTCGGCCAACCTTCGATCCAGTTGGAGCTCCATGTTGCCAGTTCCTTTGAACTCCTCAAAGATTACGTCATCCATGCGGCTGCCGGTTTCAATGAGGGCGGTGGCGATGATGGTGAGACTGCCGCCTTCCTCGATGTTCCTCGCGGCCCCGAAGAACCGCTTAGGCTTGTGAAGGGCGTTGGAGTCCACGCCTCCCGAGAGGATCTTTCCGCTGGGTGGCACCACAGTGTTGTAGGCTCGGGCCAATCGGGTGATGCTGTCCAAGAGGATGACCACGTCCTTCTTATGCTCCACCAGCCGCTTGGCCTTTTCCAGCACCATCTCCGCCACCTGGACGTGCCGTTGGGCTGGCTCGTCGAAGGTGGAGCTGATGACCTCCCCGTCCACCGACCGAAGCATATCAGTGACTTCTTCTGGCCGCTCGTCGATGAGTAGAACGATGAGGATGATCTCCTTGTGGTTCTGAGTGATGCTGTTGGCGATGTTCTGAAGGAGGATGGTCTTGCCTGTGCGGGGCGCCGCTACGATTAGGCCTCTTTGTCCCTTTCCTATGGGACAGAGAAGATCCATAATCCTCATGGAGTAGTTGTCCGGGGTGGTTTCCAGCTTGATCCTCTCCATAGGATAGAGAGGGGTGAGGTTATCGAAGAGGATCTTGTCTCTGGCCACCTCCGGGTCTTCGTAGTTGATGGCCTCCACCTTAAGCAGGGCAAAATACCGCTCGGAGTCCTTGGGTGGACGGATTTGGCCGGCCACAGTGTCCCCGGTCCGGAGATTGAACCGGCGGATTTGGGAGGGGGAGACGTAGATGTCGTCCGGCCCCGGCAGATAGTTGTAGTCAGGTGCCCGTAGGAAGCCGAAGCCGTCGGGCAGGATCTCCAGGACGCCCTCTCCGTAGATGTATCCGTTGAGCTCGGTTTGGGCCTGGAGAATAGCGAAGATCAGCTCCTGCTTCCTCATCCCACTGGCCCCTTCTACATGAAGCTTTTTTGCCAGTTCCAAAAGTTCGGAGATCTTCTTGTCTTTTAATTCCTGCAGGTTCATTCTCATCCCCTTCGTGATCTTGGTGGTCTACACCGGACAAATCATCCGGTATGATCAACCCTGAGCACGATCAGCCTGAGTTGCAAAGAGAGGCTTTCCTCTCCGTGTTGGGGGCCCGGAGGGAAGCCCTCGAGCCTTGGGATCCGGGTTGAATTGAGGGTCTCTCAGCCCTTGTCTCCGGGAAGCGTGCACGGTCTGAAGGCCCTGCGCCGTCTTCCGGTCCCCGCTTTTCTAAACATAGAGAGGGGGCCGCCAACAGTGCTGCATCTCCCTATTCCTGAACAATGTATGAATCTTCCCTTTCCTTGCGCCATACTACGGCAGGATGGAGCCCCTTCTGGAGGAAGGCACAGACCCCGCTCGAACAGAGCCCTCGCCCATGCCATTGGGGCCCCGATGGCGAGGGAAGCTTACTCTTAGGATCTGAAAGAAGGGCCTTCAACCTCCCGGGGGCTCAACGTCGTGGAAGCATCCAAACGGGCGGGGTAAGCGATATACGTTGAACCTTCCCACCTCTACAAAAGCTCCCTATTGAACCGCATCTGAATGTATGGAGTCCATTACGAACCTGGCTTGTGATGAGCAACCGCTGGGACGAAAGACGTGCGGGATGGTGCTTCGTCCATCCCAGGGCAGGCCAGCTTGACTACGTTTAAAAATAACCGAGCGATGGAGGATTGTCAAGGGCAAAGAGCCCTATTCTCCCCTATGCCCCCTCCTCCACCAATTGGATGAAACTGAGTTGCCTTCCAGTCTTTCCCTTACTTGCCCGATGGGAGAAGAAAACCTTGGAATTGCAGGCCGTGCACGCATTGATGCGAAGGATGTTCTCCTTGGGGATTCCAGCCTCCAACAATTGGTGGATATTCAACGCCACCAAGTCCATGGAGTATCTATTGGCCTTCAATGGTTTTATGAATTCTTTCCAGCGGTTGGTGCTGTTCTTGATAGAACGAACCACCTTGATGTCCACCGAATAGCAGCAAGGCCCGATGCTGGGTCCAAGCCCGACGAGGAGATCTTCGAGCTGGACTCCAAAGAGATTTCGGAGCTTGGAGACAACATTGCCCACGATGTTCAGGCAGGTCCCCCTCCATCCTGCATGAACGATTCCGATGACCTCCCGGACGGGATCATAGAGCATGATGGGGAGACAATCGGCCGTGAGAACCCCGATGGCGATCCCCTTCTTCTGAGTGATGATGGCGTCGTAGTCCAGATAGTAATAATTGGAGGGGTTCTCGTCCGGGTATTCGTCCAGCACCAGGACTTGGTCTCCGTGCACTTGGTTGGCCAAAAAGATCCGGGCGGGATTGATCTTCATGGCCTGTCCCAGGATCACCTTGTTCTGCTCTACGTTCTCCAGGGAGTCCCCCACTTCCGCGTCGAAATTAAGGCTACGGAAGGGACCTTGGCTGACCCCACCCAATCTCGTGCAGAAGCCATGTTTGATCCTTCCGTTGGATTGTTGCTTGAAGCGTTCGATGGTGATGATCTTCACCTTTCCAAACGATTCCAAACCCATGGTGCTATCTGAACCCCCGTTTCCCTGGGATGGCAATGAAGTGACCCCCCTCGAGACTTTGTGGGAGGGGAAATATCCGTATAAATATCCATATCTANCGAGATTAGTTATTATAGCCAAGAGCCTCGATCTCTGTCAAAGAGCCCTTCTGTGTCGTCGTATCCGAGAATCCTCAGGATTTCAACCAGATCGGATGGGAGAGGTGCCTCGAAATCCTGCGTTTTCCCATAATGGGGATGCACCACGGTCAGCCTCCAAGCATGAAGAAACGGACGGTTCAGTCTTGTCAGGGCTGTCTTCAACGGTGCGTCGAGCCCACAACGGCGTCGCCATGCCTTCCCGTAGAGGGGGTCCCCGACAATGGGATGGTGGATGGCCGAAAGGTGGACCCGGATCTGATGGGTCCTTCCGGTTTGGGGGATAACACGAAGGAGCGTGACCTGCTCGAACCGCCTCACCACCTCCCACTGGCTTCGGGCGTCTCGAGGCTTGCGGGTACGGACCGAGATCTTTTTTCGGTCCCGAACGTGTCTGCCGATGGGGATATCGACGGCGCCCTCATGCGAGAGGACCCTCCCCCAGACCAAGGCGAGATACTCCTTGCGTACGAGACGCTGATAAAACTGGCGGGTGAGGCTTTGGTGAGCCTCCTCTGTTTTGGCTACGATCATGACACCTGAGGTCCCTTTGTCCAGGCGGTGGACAAGGCCGGCCCTCTGGCTTCCCCCCACCGAGGCAATGGCAGGGGAGTGGGCGAGAAGGGCGTTGACGAGGGTTCCGGAGCGATGGCCCGGGGCGGGGTGTACCACCATTCCTGCAGGCTTGTTCAGGACGAGGATCCAGGGGTCCTCGTGGAGGATGGTCAAAGGGATCTCCTCGGGGAGGATCGTGGGAGGAGGGGGCTCGGGGATGCTCACCGAGATGTGTTCCCCCCCTCGGAGCAGGGCGCCAGCCTTCCCCTTTCGTCCGTCGATCCATACACGCCCTTGGGAGATGAGTCGTTTGATCTGGGATCGGCTGTACTGAGGGAAGCATCGGCAGAGGAAGCGATCGAGCCTTTCCGCGGTGGGACCGTCGTAGATCAGATGATGAGATCCCGCCTTTCCAAGAGACTTACGGTCTTCGTTTCCTGGGGGCGGATCTCCGGGCCCAGTCGTCTCCGGGGGGCGATCCTTGAGGAGGTCCTCAGTGGGAGCTTTCATGATCCGAAAGACCTAGAAACGGACGCCATTCCTCGTGGATTTCCGTCCGGCCCAGCGCGCAGACCACCGGAGTGGTATAAGGGATCCTCGGGGGCCGAATAAGGGTCATCCCCGCCTCCTCCGGTGTTCTTCCCCCTTTTTTCCGGTTGCATTGAAGGCAGCAACAGACCACGTTGTCCCAGGTGGTCTTTCCTCCGTAGCGTTTGGGGATCACATGATCCAAGTTCAGTTCTCTTCCTGGGAGCCTCCGCCCGCAATACTGACAGGTGAACCGGTCGCGCCTCAATACCTGCTGCCTGCTGAAGCGCAGCTTCAAATAAGGCTGCTGGTCATAGGTCCTTAAGAGGATAACGCGAGGGATACGGATCCTTTGGGATACCAACCCGATGGAGGGCATTCCCTTGGAGGGAGGGAGTTGGCACCAAGTGGGAAAATCAAGGGGCTCCAATCTGCCGTCGATGGCCTTGGCCGCCCCACGATATAGAAGAGAGAGCGCCCTTCGAACCGAGGTGATATGCACTGGGAGGTAGTGACGATTGAGGACCAGCACGGGGGCGTGGATCATGGTCCCCTCTTGCAAATCGGGGTTCCGGGAGTTCAAGGCCTCCCTCCTTCGGCCTCGGAGGACGGAGGATCAGCCTGCGAAGAAGAATCCAGGAGCCTACGGCAGGCAGAGGCCACAGTCTGGATCAGAAGGGGGGTCTCCCGCTGGCTGACCGTCCTGAGGTCCAGACGGAGCTCGTCTTTGTGGATCCTCCCTATGACTGGCGGGGAGGAACTTCGCAGTTCCCTGTCAAGCCGAGAGACCTCCATTTCCTCTAAACGTAGACTCAGGACCCAGGTGGGCAACTCCAAGAGAGGAAGAGCGCCTCCTCCCACCTTAGATCGGTCTTCCAGGACCCGAATGATTAAAGACGTGGGGGCTTTCTTGCGAAGCCCTCGGGCCGCCCGAAGCGCTCGACGGCGGAGTTCTTCAGGGCCTGTGGTGAGCATCCTCAAGGTGGGTATGCGACGGATCACCCGGAACGGATCCCAATAGAGACGGAGGGTGGCCTCGAGGGCGGCCAAGGTGAGTTTGTCGATCCGCAGCGCTCGGTTCAACGGATTTTGTCGGATCCCCTCGATGAACCGCCTTCGACCCAGGATCAGTCCGGCTTGGGGGCCCCCTAAGAGCTTGTCCCCCGAGAAGGTCACCACATCCGCCCCTGCCCGCAATGATTCCTGAACCGTAGGCTCCGCTTCCAGTCCCCACATGCGAAGATCCACCAGGCAGCCGCTGCCCAAGTCTTCCATCACCGGGATGCCGTGGCGGCGGCCCAGTTCCACCAGCTGTCCCAGAGGGACGCTCTGGGTGAACCCCAGAATGCGGAAATTGCTCGTATGGACCTTAAGAAGAAGGGCGGTGTCAGGCCCGATGGCCTCCTCATAATCACGCGGGTGGGTTTTGTTGGTGGTGCCCACTTCCACCAGCCTGGCCCCGCTTTGGGCCATAACGTCGGGCATCCGAAAGGAACCCCCGATCTCCACCAATTCGCCCCGGGAGACGATGACCTCTCCCCCTCTGGCCAAGGTGTTAAGTGCGAGGAGGACCGCTCCGGCGTTGTTGTTTACCACGGTGGCCGCCTCCGCCCCGGTCAATCTACAGAGGAGGTCCTCCACATGGACATATCGGGAGCCCCGTTTCCCCTCCTCGAGATGAAATTCCAGGTTGGAATAATGGGATGCGATACGCTGGAGGGCCTCCAGGGCCTCTTGGGCCAGGAGGGAACGGCCGAGATTGGTATGGATGATCACTCCCGTGGCATTGATCAACGGGATCAAGCTGGGAGAAACCTTCCGCTTTACCTCCTGGTGGAGGTGGGGAATCCAGTCCTTTTTGGACCTAGGCAAAGGTCCCAATTGGGAAAGGGGAGAGACTAAGATTTTGTTGCGGGCTTCCTCCAGGGAGGCCCGCAGCGCAGAGACGAGCTCAGCTCGCGGGACAAAGGCATCGATTTCCTGAAACGGGGCGGACTGAAGGGTCTCCTCTACAGAGGGGAGAGACTGAAGCAACGATTTCCTCGCCCTGTCAATCTCCACATGAGTTCTCCATGGGGAGGTCCATTGATNCAAAACCTATCACAGAAGTGGCCGGGGAGCAAGAGGAACTCCCTCTTCTCGAGGTTGATCCCCTCTCGGAACTCCCAAGGCCTTTCTCTCGAGCCGTGGATTGTTTAACAGGGTGTGCTATAGTGTTTCAGGAGGAACAACGGCCCTAGGAACGGACGGAGAATAAAGGCCATGGAGAATGTGGGCGAGGAGGTGNTGGTCCTCTTCGACATCGACGGTACCCTCATTTATTCTGGAGGTGCGGGAGTCCGTGCGCTGAACCTCGCCTTACGAGATCTTACGGGGATTCCAGAGGGGTTCGCCGCCGTCGACTGTGCTGGCAAGACCGACCCTCAGATCATCCGGGAAGGATTTAGACATTGGAGACTCTCCCTAGACGACGGCATGATGGGCCGATTCATCGACCGATACCTGCACCACCTTTCCCGGGAGGTGAGACGAGGCCTGGGACATGTCAAGCCCGGGGTCTGGTCCCTCCTTCGGTCCCTGAAGGCCATGGAGGGGGTTCACTTGGGTCTTCTTACGGGGAATCTGGAGCCGGGGGCTCGGATTAAACTGGAGCCCTTTGGATTGAACCCCTTTTTCCCCTTCGGGGCCTTTGGGAGCGACCACGAGGACCGGAATCGGTTGTTACCTGTAGCCGTGGAAAGACTGAAGGAGAGACAGGGGAGGACGGTTGCGTTTCCCGCCTGTGTTGTGATCGGCGACACTCCACGAGACATCCTTTGTGCCCGTGTACATGGGGCGCGCAGCTTGGCCGTGGCTACAGGGCCCTATTCCGTGGAGGAACTTGAGGAATCCGGAGCCGACTTGGTGGTCCCGGACTTCCGGGAGTCNGAAAAGATTCTTCGGTGGATCCATGGGATCCGGTCAGGAGAAGGAACATGGGGACTCCTGAAATAAAGGGAACGAGTCCTATTTCTTGGATCAGCGGGATCCTTGCTGATTTCCTGGAGCGATCCCCCCACAACAGTCTAACGGAAGGGGGAGGGGAGAAGGCCTGGGATTCGTTTCTTCTGGGTTTTTCGCGAGGGGATGATCCCCTGTACTCGTCATTTAAGGAGCACGTGGGGTCTTTTCATTTCACCCCCGAAGAGATCTTCTCCCGGACCTTTCCCCAACGGAGGGTGGCCCCTGCAGAACTTGCGGTCATCTGTTGGGTCCTCCCTCAGCGGCAGATCACCAAGACGGAAAATCGGAAGGAGCGATTTTACCCCTCGGAGAGATGGGCGAGGGCCCGGATATTCGGTGAGCGGGCCAATGAGCGGCTAAGAGCCCGCTTGGTGGAGGCCTTGATGGAGGCTGGCCACGAGGCCGTGGCCCCGGTCCTCTCCCCCCTTTGGGAGCGGAAGACCTCGGAGAGATATGGCCTTGCTTCCACCTGGTCCGAGCGCCATGCTGCCTTTGCATCCGGGCTGGGGACCTTCGGCCTCTGTGATGGCTTGATCACCCCGGTGGGTAAGGCCGTGCGGATCGGATCGGTCGTGGCGCGGCTGGAGGTTGCCCCAACTGATAGGCCCTATGAAGACCCGAGGGCCTATTGTCTCTTCTACAACGGGGGAGGGATCTGCGGGAGATGCATCGAGAGGTGCCCCGCGGGGGCCCTGAGTGAAAGGGGACACGACAAGCTGCGGTGTATGGAACATCTGTGGGCGACTCGGGATTATGTCCAGGAGCACTATGGTTTCAAGGGATACGGATGTGGTCTTTGCCAGACAGGGGTGCCTTGTGAGTCGGGGGTTCCCACTTCGGAGGATGTCCTGAATGATTCCTGAGGGGTCTCCATCTTGGAGGATGTACCTTCGTCATCTCTCCCGGGATGCGAAGGGAGGCTAGAGTCAGCGTTACTTTATCTCGGGGAGGAGAGAGCCCCATGCTATATCAGGGGGTTACCGTCATCTGAGAGTGTGATTCAGAAATTGCGACGCATCGATGAAGGCATGTACGTGAGGGTTGTGGGGATTTCCCTTGGTTCTTATCCGTGAGATCTACCTCTGGCCTAAGTCATCCCCGGCCCTTGGGGCACCTAGCGCGTGGAAGGCCACTACAACAGCGGACGCTGAGAAGGTCCCGAGGCGGCCGTTGATCGGGTCCCGTCCTTTTCGATGCTAAAGAATGGGAGAGAACCCGGAAGCCAATCCCGGATGAGAGGAAGCCACTAATCCTTCATCGGTCTTCATAAAAGGGAAAGATGGCCCATCAAGAAGAAGGTGAGACGCAGCACCAGGGCGATGGCCGTGGCCAAGGCCGTGGTGAAGGCTAGGGTGAAGAGCATCCCTCGAACCCCGATGACGGAGCGGAGCATGGCGAGTGTGGCCATGCAGGGGATATAGAAGATGGAAAATATGGTAAAGACGAGGATCTGCTGGTGGGACATGACTAAAGCGAAGTCGTTTGTGCCCAATGCTTGAACCAGCATTATCAAGGATAGTTCCTTCCGTAGGATCCCGAAGATCAAGGGAATTCCCACTGCACGGGGAAGTCCCAAAAGACCCTCCGAGAAAGGAGAAAGGATTCGGTTGACGATCTCGAAGAGCTGGAAGTAGCTGATCAGACTCAGAACCATGCTGCCGATTATGAGCAACGGCCAAGCCATAACGATGAATTCCCGGAGGCGGAACCAGACCTTGTTTATCACGGCACCCGGAAGGGGCCAACGATAACTAGGGATTTCCAGGATCATTCCGGGAGTGGGTTCCGGCTTCAGGCGCGTGAGAAGCCTGCCCGATGCCCCGATTACGGCCAAGTTGAGCAAATAGAGGAGGAGGGCGGTGTTGGGCCCGAGGTAATAGGCCGCGAGGGCGAAGATGATGGTGGTTCGGGCAGCACATGGGATCATGCAGACCAACGGGGCCGAAATAAATCTATCGCGTGAGCTTTCGAGACTTCGGATGCTCATTATGGCGGGTACATTGCAGCCGTAGCCCAACACGAAGGAGAATACCGCCTTTCCGTGAAGGCCTATTCGGTGCATAATGCTGTCCATGAGGAAGGCGGCCCGGGGGAGATATCCAACATCCTCCAACAAGGCGAGGCCCAGGAGGAAGGGGACAAGATAGGGAAGCACAATGGCAACCCCCCCGGAGAAGCCCTGGATCAGCCCCTCGGCGAGGGTCCCAAAGAGGGAGTCCGGGGGAATCAATCGGGCCAGGACCAAGGAGAGATCATGAAACCAAGCGAGGAGGGGCTTTTCCAAGAGCCTCCCCAGGTTGAAGATCATATTGAATAGGACGAGGAGGATTCCACCGAGAATGCCGTAGCCCCAAAAGGGGTGCATGACGTAGCGGTCTATGCGTTCTCGAAAGGGACGCGATTGTCGTGCCCTCACGCGGGCCACCCGTTCGAAGATGTGGACGGCCAGGGAATGTCGCTCAGATGACAAGACCACATCCGAGGGCCGACCGTGCCGTGTGGTGATCTCCTCTCGGAGGTGTTTCACCTCCTCCAAGAGCTCGGGCTGGATTTTTGAGACCTTCCGTTCATACAGGTCCACGCGCTCCAGGAGCTTGAGGGCCATCAGGCGTTTAGGTATGCGGAGCCCATCCCATTCCTCCCGATCCAGACGGGCGATGAGCTCCATGAGGGCCGTCTCTACGTCCAGGCTCAGGAGCAGTGTGCGGCCTGTGCGGCCCTTTTGGGCTGTCTCCAACGCGACCTGGAAGAGCTCCTGGACCCCCTGTCCCCTCGAGGCGATGGTTCCCACAATGGGGATCCCCAATTCTTTCTCCAGAGCAGCGATGTCGATCTCGATCCCCTTGCGTTGTGCCTCGTCCAGCATGTTGAGACACAGCACCAGAGGGATCTGGAGCTCCAAGAGCTCCAGGGTCAGTTCCAAACTTCGGCTGAGGATGGAAGCATCCAGAATGTTGACGATAACGTCGGCGTTGCCCTGGAGGAGGTATTCCACATAGGCCTCCTCATCCGGCTCCGGCGAGGTGAGGGAGTAAAGCCCGGGAATGTCGATCAAAAGGAAATGCTGGCCGTTTAGGTGAACCCGGCTTGAGATCAAATCCAGGGTGCTTCCGGGAAAATTGGAGACCACGGTCGTGTACCCGGCCACGCTGTTGAATAAGGTGCTTTTGCCGCAGTTGGGTTGACCCACCAGTGCGATGCGGATCATGCTGGTTCCACCTCGACTTCGATCTTTCGAGCCATTCCTCTGCCGATGGCGATATTCACGCCATGGGCTTGAATCAAGATCGGCCCGCCGAAAGCCCCGGTGCGGACGACTTGGATCTCATCTCCCGGATGAAGGCCTATTTGGTTAAGTCGTTGCCGGATGCGGTGCCCGCCCAAGATGGCCCGGATCGCCCCGGTTTGGCCTTCCCTCAAGGAATCGAGTGTGAGCACCATATCAGTCCCTCCGGGCCCTACGTTGATAGAAGAGACGGAACTGTTCCCTCCAGGGGAGATCCTTCTTGGGTGTCTCCTCGAAGAACTCCGCCAAAGCCCTCAGGCGGTGGACGGTCTCCGGACTTACCGAATGCTCGATGACGCATGCGTCCCGGGAGGCGGTCTTGGGGTCCAGGCACAGTACCCTCTCCAGGAACTGAGCCAAGACCTCATGTCGATGCGAGATCCCTTCGGCGATGCGCTCCCCGTCCCCCGTCAATCGCACGTAGCCGTAGGGTTCCTGCTGTACTAGCTTGAGACGCTTGAGGTTCTTAAGCGCGCTGACCACGCTGGCGTTGGTGACGTCCAATCGGGCGGCGATGTGTTTCACTCGGGCCACACCGTGCTCCAGACATAGCTCATAGATAGTCTCCAGATAGTCCTCCATCTGGGAACTGAGCTTGGGCTCGGGATTCATTTCGCTCCCCCTGTCTCCGTCTGATGCCGCTTCGGCCGCGGGGCGCTAGGAAGTCCGCCCCCCGCAGCTGACTTCGGAAGTCAAAAGTTAAATATACCTAAAAATATAAGATGGTCTGAAAAATGTCAATTCTATCTAATATAAACGGCCGGGCGATGTCTACCCGAGGGGTAATTCTGAAGGCCCTTGCTTTCTGCTAACTTCCAGCCAGTCATAGCTTGGGGATTTCTCAGGCTGGAAGACCAGGAGGCCCTTAGATCGTTTCGGGGGTGAGGGCTACTGGGACTTGACACCANGAGAGGAATTCGATAAGGATGATCTTCAAAGGGAGAATGGAACAAGGAGACAGCGGATGTCTTCTTGCGGGTGCAACCGAGCCCTGAAGGTAGAAGAAACCATGACCAGGCGATTTTATTTTTATTTCTTTACCGGAGGGTCTGCCCGGCACGGGCCTCCTTCCTGAGCTGTTTTCCGAGGGGGCCATGGGCAGACCCAATGAGGAGCCCATGGCCCCAAGCCTTTTAGGGCCATGGGCGGCTTCCCGTGGCCCTTTTCTTTTTGAGAGGAGTTTTGGCGACTGGAAAGCGGCCCCGCCAAGGCGGGGTGTCTCTGGTCAGCGACGAGGGAGGACAATCTCATGGATACCGAGGTGGAGGTCCTTCGAGAGCGTCTTCAACGTGCGGGGTTGGGGATAAAGGACGCCTTGGCCGTCCTCGATATCGCCCTGGATGTGGACCTGGCGGAGTCCGAAGGAGGGGAGCATCGAGGCCTCCCTTCCATCTTCCGTGACCTCGATCAGTGGATGGACCAAACCGTCCGAGGGGCCCACATCGAGCGATTTCGACCCTGCGAGGGAAAGGGCCCCTTCCATGTCTTCGAGCTTTATACGGAGACGGGTGAAACCCTCGGGTATCTTAACATGCTCTACCTCAGGAAGCCTCTTCCCTGCTATTACCTGGTCTACGTTGAGGTCCTTCCTCCTTTCCGGGGTCGCGGATTGGGCACCCTGATCCTTCGCGAATTCAAGAGATTCGTGGAACGGAAGCGGGCTGTAGGACTCCTGGACAACATCATCCCGCCCGAAGAGCCCACCTACGACATCTACCGAAAGCTCGGATGGCGCAGCATCGAGGAGGTGGGGATCTCCGAGCCTCCCGGAGGGGTCTTCAACTACATGGTATACCTCCCGCGGGAGCTAAAGAGGGCCGACACCTCCCTGCGCCTTCAGAAGCTGCTTTTCAACCTAAGCAAAAAGCGTCCGGTCATCGATATGCACGACAACGAGGCCATGGTGCGGAGGACCATCGAGGAGTTCCGGTCCACCTACCGCATCCTGGAGATGTTGCACGATCAAGAAACCGCAGCGTCGGAACCCAGCCCCCTCATTCGCTACCTATTCACCCGATGGGTGGTGAAGCTGATGGCCTTCCGAAGGCGGATCGCGGAGTTGCTAGGTTACACGGGCGGAGAGTCACTGGAACAGCTCAGGATCTCCGAGGCCGTCCGAAATCTTCCTATCCTGCCCCATTCACTGTGGGGAGACGCCAGCCCGTGTCGTATCTGGGGGGAAGAGGAGCTGATTCGCCGCCTACCTTCTTCCCTTAAGGAGGAGCCCACCCGATGGATTGAGAGACTACCCTTCTACCGACGCCCTTATCTGCGTTCCTGGTTGGAGCGAAGAAGGGATCCCGTGGTGGAGGACCTTCGAATCTCGGATTTGCTGGAGCTGGGGTTCGACCCTACACGGCTCCGGGAGATCTCTCTGGAGGGAGAGGACTATGTCTTCGAGCGGATCTCCCCCAGGTTTCAGTCCCTCAATGAGAGGAAACGGGAGGTGTTGCCCAGACTCTCGGCTGGGGCCCGTCAGAGGAGCTTCTGTTTCGCCCGGCTTGCGGCCAATCCCCCTCTGGTCTTCCTTAGGGACCGGGGCAACGTCTATATCCTGCGGCGACGTGTGGAAGGCATCCACTACCAGGAGGCCTTGGATCAACTCAGGAGCGAGCCAGCCCTTCGAGAGTGGAATCGGTCCGTGGGTATCGATCGCATCCTTCAACAGACCATTGGAGAGGTGCGTGGTTGGATCCGGGAGGATCCCGAAGGGGCCTCCCTGGATTTGCAAGGAGAGATCACCTACTTTGTCCCTTGGGATCTGGAGTCGAATCGTCCTCGTCTTCACGTGGATCCCTCAGGAGCCTATTTCGATCGAATCTGGGTGGCCTGAATGAGAGAAGGGTCTTGCATCGGATTTTGTATGAAGTAGGATAAACTCAGGTCAAAAGATTCGTCTTTCTTCCCTTCAGACCTCGGAGGCGCATCTATGGGTACACCTCAGGTTGACGGGTTTAGGTTTCTCCCTCCTTCGCTTCGTGCATGGATCCGTCGGAGCATCCCGGCTGAGCCCTTCCCGGGTCCCATCCCCTGGACACCTTTGAAAAGGCCCCTTCGGAAGACCACATTTTGCCTTGTGACCTCGGCTGGGATCAGTCTGAAAACGGATCTGCCCTTCGATATGGATCGAGAGAAGAAGGAGCCCACATGGGGGGATCCCACTCATCGGGAGATCCCCCGATGGGCCACGGAAGATGATATCCAGGTCCACCACCTTCACATCAAGACGGACTACATTCGCCAGGACCTCAACGTCATGCTCCCCTTGGGACGCTTCCGGGAGTTCGAACAAGAGGGGATTATCGGACGGCTGGCCCCAACTTGCTACTCCTATTACGGATTCCAGTTGGATCCTCGGACGCTGCTGCAGCAGACCATGCCCAAAATGGCCGCCAAGATGCACCAAGAGGGGGTGGAAGCGGTCCTTTTGACGCCTGCCTGACCTTTATGTTGCCGGTCCGTGGGACTGGTGGCGCGGTTTCTGGAAGAGGCGGGATTCTCCACCGTGACCCTGACCATGACACCGGAGTTCCACCGCGAGGTGGGGATCCCCCGGGTAGCGGCCATCGCCTACCCGTACGGCAGGCCCGTGGGCCAGGTAGGCGACCGGGAGGGTCAACGGGCCGTGCTCTTGGAGACCCTGGCCTTCTTGGAGCGGGCCAAGACTCCGGGAGAGGTCCATCACCTTCCCTTTCAGTGGCCCGAAGAACCCTCTAAGACAGACTGGCAGCCTCCCGAGATCTCTCCTGTCGTGAAATTCTTTCTCGAGGAGATCAAACGGGCAGGGAGGGAGGCCCGGACCCCCAAAGACTCCTAGGGGAAGGTGCAGTGATCCATCCCTGGGGCGCTTGGGACCTAGAGTTTTTGAAGAAGGGGGGATTGTCCTCTTTCCAGGTGGGCTCAATAGTTCTCGGACAGCAGATGTAGGTTTCCGATCTCCACCCGGATGAGCCCTTCTCTCTGGGCTGCCTCCTTGCATCGGTGCGCGTGATCTCGGGAGGTGGTGGGAAGGTCCCGGAGGAAAAATTGTGGATGAAAGGCCAACAGCCTGTAGGGAATCTCCGGATTTAAGCGAGCGAGGAATCGGGCGATCCCGCGGATCTCTTCTTCGTCCACATACCCCGGAACCAGGGTTGTGCTGATGATCAAAGGAGGAGGCTCGGGTCGTTGGGGGATCCACTGGGCCAGCTTCTGGATGGTCTGAAGAGTCCTCTGGTTGGAGGTCCCGCACAGTGCCCAATGGACCTCTTCAGTCCATGCCTTAAGGTCCACTTTGATGCATCCCCCGCTTTGGAGTGAAAGACGGGCCATGGCTTGGAGGAGAGGCTCCCGAATCGCCCCGTTGGTTTCCCAGCAGATCCTTAAGATCCTATTCCCTGCCCTCTGGAGGGCCAATTTGGAGGTCGTCAAGGCATGGAGGACCTGCGGGGTGGGATCCCCACCAAAGTAGCAGATGCAGGAAGTCCTTGAATCCACAGCCTCCGCCAGCTCTCTGGCCGGGATGCGCCGCGCGGATAGGGTCTCCTGCCGGAAATGAGCGTTCTGACAGTAGAGACAGTTGAAGGAGCAGGCGTGATAGAAGACCGCAAGATTGCGGTATCCGTATTCCGGTCCCGGAAGCATCGCGTAACGAGGATACCCGCATCCCGTTCCTCCAGGGCAGACGAAATCGGCCACGCAGTTGGTGGGGAGGGGATCGAAATACCAGGAAAGGTTGCCCTCGTGAGGTCGCCCTCCCTTTATTACCCTCCCCTCCTCTCGATAGCGTACCCCACAATAACCTCGGCCTCCTTCCGCGATCCGACACCTCTGATGGCATAGGGGGCAAAGGGCTCCCCCAGAGGCCCGGGGGGGTTCCTCGGGGAGTCCGTAAAGACGGCGGGTGCGGCGATGCAGGGCCTCAAGATGGGGCCGAAGTTGGGGAAATACCCGGACGATGCACTGCTTGCAGTATCCCAAGGTCTTGGAGACTACACGGGCACTCCGACCACAACGCCTGCATTGGCCCATTCCAACCTTTCCCCCTTGGAGCTTCGGCGGTTCCACGGAAGGCTAAAGGCCCTTCAATGGGAGAGAGAAGGGCTTTGGCCCCTTGTGAAAACCCAAAACATCAAGGATTTCGACATCCGACCCCCTTGGAGGACTTCCTGAGATCCTTACCCGCCAGACGCAAACAGAAGAGGTCTTTCCCCACAGCTGGATCTGTTTGGATTTCCTCCATCGGAGGCTCGGATGATCGGTCATCCAGAATCAGAGGCCCGGATCAACCATTTCTCCTCCATGAGTTCCTCCAGGACTCGATCCCGGTTGGCTTTATCCACGTGGATTACGCGTACGTCGTCCCTCTTATGGATGCCCTGGATAAAGGGGTCCCCCCGAAGGGCCACCGTGGCGAGGACCGGATTTTTCCGGTCCAGGGCGGCTGTCACAGCCTTTCGGAAAGGGAGGGAGAGGCACTCCATACGCCCGATCTCATCCATCACNATGAGGGTCTCCTCATCGGTAGTGTTGAGAGAGGGGATGACAANGCGCTCCAGGTCTTGTAGGTTCACCCCGTAACGGCCTACCCGGGGGCACCCCGTGAGGGCCTCATGGGCAAGTAGTCCTTCCTTCCCATCCAGAGTGAGGATGGAAAAGCCGACCCTCCGTTTCCCCAGGCGGATCTCCCGGGTGAAGAACCCTGTTCGAGGACGCTTCACAACCGAGAGGATCCTCTGGATCAGGGTTGTCTTGCCACAGCCCGGCCTTCCCGTAAGAAGGAGGTTCCGGATCCTCCCGTGTTCCATAGGACCTTCTCCGTATGGAGGGATCTGCTCCGAGACCATCATATCATGGAGACCGAATCTGGAGGAGCATCTTTTAGTGTCTCATTTAGGAGGTGGAAAAATATCCCCGAGGCCATGCCTTTCTCTCTCAGGTGATAACGAATCTCCATCCGGAGTAACACTTGGTTATGAATTCCAAGCAGTTTCCTCCCCTGTACCTTCCTCCCTCGGGGCGGGCCTGCCGAGTCCCCCAGATAGGGAGAGGGGGAAAAGGTGGCTCTCGGAGCGATTCTTATCCCGGTCTTCCATAGTTATGGCGAAGGCCAAAGGGTGCTCGAAAAGGTCTTAGTCTTAGATAGTGGGGAGGAGATCTCTACGGTGTGGAGGGGAGAGTGCCCGAAATTTCTCTCTCATTCCCAGACGCTTCGGGATTCAAGGATCATCTTGCCTCGGCCGAAAAGGAACAAAAGGGACAAGGCGATTTTCCTTTTGACAGTCCATAAAAAATGAGGTATGGAGGAAAGGAAGTTGTTGTAGGGTAGAGGAAAGAGGAGAAGGAACGATGGATGTACGGGGAAGAAGAGAAGGGAAACCTATCTTGCGAGTCTCCATTTTGGGGTGTATCCTAGCGGTTCTATTGGCTTCGGGGTGCGCCACCACGAAGGGGAAGGGTGGTCCGGGCCCTGAACCCTCCCTTGCAGCCGCTTCCACCTCTCAGTCTTCGGGACAAGAAACCCAAAGTGCCGCTGCGGATCCGAAAGAAGAGCTCCTCGAGGAGGAACAATCTGAGGAGATCCAGAGCATCCCGGATCCATTGGAGCCCTGGAATCGACTGATGTTCACCTTCAATGATCGATTCTATTTCTATGTATTCAAGCCAGTGGCCCAGGGCTATAATGCGGTTGTCCCTGAAGGGGGGAGGATCGCCATCCGGAATTTCTTTTCCAACCTCATGATGCCCATCCGTTTCACCAGCGCTCTGCTTCAGGGAAAACCCATGATCGCGGGCTATGAATTCTCACGCTTTCTTATCAACAGCTCCGTGGGGTTGGCGGGTTTCATCGACGTGGCCTCCCAGGAGCCGGAGCTTCGAAGCTACAATGAAGATATGGGGCAGACTCTGGGGGCATATGGCATCGGGCACGGGTTCTATATTGTATGGCCTTTCCTGGGACCGTCCTCCCTTCGCGATACCTTCGGCATGATCGGAGATGGATTCCTGAATCCCGTCAACTATTTGGTCCCCTTCCCGGAGGTGATCGCCGCGCATGCCTACAAGTACACCAATGACGGCTCCCTGAAGATCGGGGAGTACGAGGACTTCAAGAAGTCCGCGATTGAGCCCTACGTGGCCCTGCGGGATGCCTACGTGCAACGCAGGAAGAAGGAGGTGGAGCAATAACTTCCCGGGACCTTGTGCCCCCTCCAGATTTGGAGGGGGTTTTTTCTTAATTTCCTTCCTCAGGTCATCCCTCTCTCATTCCAGCGTCCCTCGCTTCATTGTTTTCCGGAGATTGCCTCGCGCAGGGGAGGTCCGAAGGGATGGCTTTGCAGATAGGGGAAGGAGGTCACCGCAGGAAGGGAGATTCATGATGTCCCGTAAGAGAAATTCATAGGACGGGAGGTGGGAAATGAGGGTTAGAGAGGTGGGTGTTGTCGGGCTGGTTTTGTTCGTTCTTTCGGGGTGTTCCAGTGCCATGGGATCGCAGCCTGGAGGTAAGACGGAGAGCCCCGAGGTGGAGCCAGTGGCTCCACAAAAGCTGATGCGGTTTCTTGTGGATCTGAAAGGATGGGAAGCGAATGGCCCCGCGGAAGGCGTTCTCATCAAGACGAAGAAGGGGCGGTACTCAGAGGCCGAAAGGTACTATACGAAAGAGGGAAAGGAGCTGGATCTCACCATCACCGATGGGGCCAAGCTGTCTTTCGTGTACGAGGATTTTGAGGACTGGCGCAAAGAGGTCGGGTCTTCAGACCCGGATGTGGTCAAGTCGATCCGGATCGGCGGTTTCCCGGCCCTGGAGATCTATGAGCCGGATTTGGAGCTTGCCACCCTCATGGTCTTGGTCAAGGATCGAATCCTTGTGGTCTTTGAGTTGGATGGGGCGACGGCAGAGGACGACCTAAAACCGCTGGCCCGCTCCCTGGACTGGAAGGGGCTGGCGGGTCTGATCCCGTAGCCTCCCTTGTGGCTTACTTTAGGCCCATCGCAGTTCAGCTCAAGGAGGAGCATCGGGAATAGACCCGTCCCCAATCCAGCCCAGGCCGTGGGGGCGGGATCTCCTACCGGGAGTTTCGTCTAGCCGAGGCCTCCATTTCCTTGCGGAGCCGGAAGGCCAGGGTGGTCTCGTCCAGGCTCACATCATCATAGGTGAGCAAGGCATCTTTGGAGACAGGGCGAACCATTCTGGCACCCCCCGTCAGACCCATGGGCAAGAGATCCTCCTTGATGCTTCGCCGGGCAGGAACCAATCGACCGTAGACCGTATATCCTCCCTCTCCGTCCAACACTTCCCCGGGTCGGAGGTCCCTCTTGGCTGCAGCGGCCACATCCGCCGTAAACGCCCGGCTGACCCCGGTGGGTTCCTTTCTGAGGACCGCCGAGGCCACGCTGATTCCCAACTCCAAACCGATGAGATGATAGGGCCTGTAGAGGGAGGAGTAGCGCCCGGAGGAGTCCGTCCTCATCCCGTACTCGGCGAAGCAGCGCTTCACGTAGTCGGTCGGTGCTCTGAACACCACGTAGACCCCCCATCGGAGGTCCCGATCTACCGGGGAGCCATCCCGTCTCTCGCTAGCCACGACCTCTACCGTTCCGCTTCGCTCCAAGATCCCACCCTCCTCCCGAGGTCGAAGGATCTCCGGCAGTTCATCAACTCCCGCTGGAGGGAACTGCAATCCTTGCTCCTGAGGGGTTAGATCGCATGCATTGCAGACGGCGCACATCTCGATGGCCGACTTTGTGCCGTCGAGAAAGGAATTGAACATCTTGGCGTTGTAGTCTCCTGAGGCCACCTGCTCCTCGGTGAAACCATAATGGCCCCATACTGTCTCCGGTGTGGAGTAGCGATATTCAGGTTGATATCGGGTGCCCTTCCCGGCGCATACGACCTCCAATCCCACGGCCCGCGCCCAGTCGACCTGTTCCGCGATGAGGGCTGGTTGGTCCCCATAGGCCAGGGTATAGATTCGTCCCACTTCTTCGGCCTTTCGGGCCAAGACGGGACCCAAGAGGGCGTCGGCCTCCACGTTGACCATGACCACATGCTTTCCAGCCTCCAGGGCCTCCCATGCGTGCCGTGTGCCTGCCTCAGGGACTCCGGTGATCTCGACGATTACATCCAACTCGGCTTGGATCAGGTTGCGGGCGTCTTCGGTCACCAAGGTCTTGCCGCAACGCACAGCGTCGTTGACCTCCTCGATGGAATCCCCTTTAATCAACGAATCCGAGGGCCATCCGGTGCGCAGACAGGCCTGTCTGGCCTTCTCCGGATCGAGCTCAGCGATTCCCGCAATCCTCATTCCCGGGGTCAGTCTGACTTGAGACAGGAACATGGTGCTGAATTTTCCCGCTCCGATGACTCCGATTCGGATGGGATCTCCGCTCTCCTCACGCCGACGCAGCAGGGAATAGAGGTTCATATCCTCCTCCTTCACAGTCGATGTCAATGGGGCCGTCTCTGACGGCCCCCATGGATGCCTTGAACTCTTCGGAAGATCCCCCGAACGCTTGATATCTCCGGGACGGTTCCGATCGTTTCAGGCACACGGTCTGTATCATGGATCAAACGAGCTTGGGGCGTCAATCTCTTTGCCAGAGTTCATTTCTGGAAGAGGGAGGCTCCTTTGAGGTAGGATGGAGATCCATCCCGAAGCCCACATGGGCCTTGCCCCCAGTAAGGGAGAAGGAGGTGAGGTTGTATGAAGAGGAAAAGTCGAGTGGCTGTCACCTATCCGTTGAAGGAGGAGGAGAGGTCCCTTTTTCTCCGGGTCCTGGGAGATCTTGCCGAAGTGAGTTGTCTCGAGGCCGGCTCCCAAGAGACCAGGACTTGGGTCTTAGAAGAGGCCGACGTCTTGGTCAGCCTGAGCTTTTCCCCCAAAGAGATCCCTCCGGGGGACGTCGATCGACTCCATCGCCTGCGTCTGATCCAGCTCGTCTTTGCTGGCGCCGACAACGTCCCCTTCCAACGCCTTCCAGAGGGGGTCTGCGTGGCGAGCAACGCGGGGGCCTTTGCAGAACCCTTGGCGGAACACGTCCTTGCCATGGTCCTTGCTTTGGCCAAACGGCTTCAAGAGAAGCACGATCAGCTTCGCTGCGGTGTCTTCGATCGAAGCGGGCAAAGTATCTTCCTTCAGGGGAAGGTCTGCGGCATCATCGGATTCGGTGGAAACGGGAGGGCCGTGGCCCGGCTTATGCGTTGCCTGGGGATGAAGATCTACGCTGTCAACCGGACCGGAAGGACCGAGGAGTCGGTAGATTTCATCGGGACTCCAGAGGACCTCCACCGAGTCCTCGCGGAGTCCGACGTGGTGGTCCTCACTGTGCCCCTGACCCAGGAGACGAGGGGGCTCATCGGGTCGAGAGAGCTTGGCTGGATGAAGGAGGATGCCATCTTGGTCAATGTGGCCAGGGGCGCCGTCATCGACCCAAAGGCCCTATACGAGCATCTCAAGAGACATCCTAGGTTCCGCGTAGGGATCGACACATGGTGGGCCGAGCCAGAACACCATGGGGAGTTCCGGCTGGACTACCCCCTCCTTGAGCTCCCCAACGTACTAGGGACGCCGCACATCGCGGACGAGGTCCCGGGGATGCGACTCCGCGCCCTGGAGAAGGCCCTGCAGAACGTGAAGGCCTTCCTCTCGGGTCAGCCCCTGAGGGGGATTCTGAGAAGGGAGGATTACGTGGAGGGATGATAACGACAGCCGGGGCGGAGCTCAATCTGGATCTACCCGCGGGGGCTTCCAACTGCTTTAGGACCCCGATCTGTCCGAGGAGAATCATCTCCTTTTTGGCCCTTTACAGGTCCGCGGAATGGAAATAGAGTGGAGGCGAAAGGAAAGTCGTCTCCAAGAGCCCTTCCGGGGGGGATGCATTTATGGAGCCATCCGAGAGGAGGGACCTCCTTGTGTGCGAGGAGAGGAGAAACCATGGACTCTTCATGGGGGAGGATCTTTTTCTGTCTTGTCATCATCTTTTTCGTCTCATGGTCGACTCTGGCCCAGGAGGATCGGCAAGGGGGATTTCTCCTTCGGTCCTCTTATGGTGAGATGGGCTGGTTTGCCTCCTGCTCCGGATTGGGTTCCGAGAATGAGGTGATGGAGACGGTGGTGGAGGACGGGCTGGGGCGGAAGGTTGTGGTCAAATCGCCGGGTGCATTGCGCTATCTGGATGTGAGCTGCACAGGGGGGATGTCGGAGAGCGAGGAGTTGTTCAACTGGAGGGCGCTTGTAGTGGCGGGCCGGGAGGAGGAGGCTCGAAGGGACATCTTACTCGTTCCCATGGATCCTGGTTCCAACGTGGTTTGGGAACTACAGAACGCGTGGCCCCGCAAGCTAGTCATCTCGCCAGAGGATTGCCGCTCGATTCTCGAATTGATTCTCGTGCATGAAGGAGCCCGTAGGATCCAAAGACCTCCCGGAAAGGAGCCATAATCCCTGAAAAGGCCCGCCACATTCATGTAGTTCCGTCAAACCATCCAAGGAGGCAGCTTTCCCTCCAGTGGCACATCCTCTCCAGGCGATTCTGAACAGGATCAAGCCCTCAGCAGACAGACGGGATCCTCATTCCGGCAAGCGATGGGCCAGCCATGCTACCCGCGCGCTGTCTTCGACGAGGTCGGCGAGGTTGTAAGCCTGGATCAGGTTCGCTCCTAAGGTGAGGATGCCGTGGCGCCCCATGAGCATGGCCTTGAGCCCAGGGTTTTGGGAGACGACCTGGGCCACAGAGTCGCGAAGTTGGGGAGATCCCGAGGGCGCGCAGGCCGCACAGGGGACCCGTCCCAGATTGGCCTGGGCCGATACGGTCACCAAGGGGAGATCCTCGCCTCGAACGGACCATGCAGTGGCATAGGGAGGATGTAGGTGTACAAGGGCGTTGACGTCCGACCGCAGACGGTAGACCACGGCATGGAAATACCGTTCCTTGGAGGCCTGGGTGGGGGAGTCAGCCGTGGTCTCTCCGGTGGCGATCTCAATGGTGGCCAGGTTTTCCACACAGGTATCCCCAAGGGAAATACCAGTGGCTGTAATCAGGGCGCGCCCCGTTCCAGGGACCCGAACGCTGATATTCCCCCCGGTTCCGAAGACGAGCCCCCGTTCATAGGCCTTCACCGAGATGCGAACCAGCTCCTCCTTGAGTGTTTGCAGATCGTTGGGGTTCACGTCTCCGCTCCTGCCGAAAGATTCTGGATTTGGACCGCTTCTTGAAACCTGTGCCGGAGGTCGTGGTAAAGCTGATGGTAGATCCGAAACATCCTCCTGTAGAGCGACGTCCACCGGCTTTGGGGGGTGAACTGGCGGTCCAACTTCAGGGTCCGTTCCGTTGCCTCCTGAAAGTCCTTGTAAACTCCAGTCCCGACTCCGGCCAGGATGGCGGCTCCCAGGGTCTCGGTCTCTGTACAGCTCAACGTCACGAGCCGCTTGCCTGTGACGTCGGCGATGATCTGATTCCAGAGGGGACTCCGAGTGACTCCGCCTCCGATGCGGACGGAGTCGATATCCATGTCCAGTGTCTCCTGCGCGATGGAGAGGTTGTGGTGTATGCTGAAGGCCACCCCTTCCAGGATGGCCCGAATCACGTCCCCTCTCCGGTGGGCTATGGTAAGACCGAACAAAACACCCCTGGCAAATGGGTCCCAAATTGGAGATCGCTCGGCTGCCAGATAGGGGAGGTAGATAAGACCCGATGCACCGGGAGGGGATTTTTCCGCCTCCTCGGTGAGGAGTTCGTAAGGGTCGCGGTCCAAGAAATGGGCGAGAGCGACCTCCAACTGGCCGAATTGATCTCGAAACCATCGAAACGACGCCCCCGCCCCGTTCATCACTCCAAATGAGAGCCAGAGGCCTGGAACCGCGTGGCAGCAGTTGAGCAACCTGTGGTCGAAGTCGGGCTGATGGACCACGACCCCCACGCGGGCCACGGTCCCCACAGCGGCGAATGCTTCGGGGGGGGCGACGACCCCGGATCCAACGGCGGCTCCGACCGTGTCCATGCAGCCCGCCACCACGGGAGTCCCCTCTCGCAGGCCAGTTCGTGCCGCCGCCTCTGGTGTCACTCCTCCCACCACTTGCCAGGACTCGAACAGATCGGGCAGTTTCTCACGGGGGATTCGGGCCGCTTCGCAGAGCTCTTNGGACCATTGCCGAGTTCGGATGTCGAAAAGACCGGTGGTGGAGGCGCGGGAATAGTCCATAGTGAAGCGACCGGTGAGCCTATGCACGATGAATCCACCGGGGACCAGGAACTTGGACGTGGCCTCGAAGCAGTCAGGCTCGTATTCTCGAACCCAAAGGATAAGAGGGGCCGAGAAAGAGCCCGGGGCCATGCGGTTCCCGGTGATTCGGAGGATGCAATCGTCGCCTGCAGCCTCCCTCAACCTTTGGGCCTGTTTCACCGTTCTTTGGTCCAATTGCATGATGGCTCGTCGAAGGGGGGCTCCGCGTTTGTCCACTGGCACCAAAGCATTGGTGCAGCCGACCCCCACACCGATGATCCGCTTTGAGGTCCCTTCCTGCTGTGTGATTCGATTCAAGCAGGAGGCCACCGCCCTCCACCAGTCCTCCGGGTCCTCCTCAACCCATCCCGGGCGAGGGCTCTGGAGGGGATACTCTACGTACGCACTCTTCAAGGGACTCCCGTCCAAGGAGTAGAGGGTGGCCTTGCATCCGGTGGTCCCCACATCAACGCCCAGAAGGGTCTTCTGCTCCATGAAAGGATCCCTCCTAGCCCGGAAGGATAACCACGTGCTTGAGGCCCTCCAAGGCCTCGCGTGCAGCGAGTGCTCGGTGGATCTCGTGGAAGTCGAAACGATGGGTGATGAGCCGTCGGGCATCCAGGCTCCCTTGGCTCATTAACTCCAGTGCCCGGCGCAGATGGTCGGCCGTGTGACCGGAGCTCCCCGTCAGGGCGATCTCCCCGTAATGGATCCGATTGGGATCACAGGGAAAACGGGCGTCGGGAGCACTCCCGGCGAAGATGTTGACCACCCCTCCCTTTCGCACGGCCTCGATGGCCGATTCCATGGCCGCCGGTGCACCGATGGCCACGATGACCACATCGGCTCCCAACCCGTCGGTCCATCTCCGGACCCGATCGACCACCCCTTCCTTGAGGGGGTCCATGACTTCATCCGCCCCCAGTTCCAGGGCGATGGACCGGCGTTCTGTATGGGGTTCGCTCACAAAGATCCTGCCCGCCCCGGCCGCTCGGCTGAGGAGGAGATGGACGAGACCAATGGGACCCGCACCGAGGATGAGGACGGTGTCCCCAAGATGGATGCTGCAGCGGTCGATCCCGTTGATGCAAGCCGCTAACGGCTCGGCGAAGGCCCCCTCCTCGTAGGAGAGATTCGGGGGCAAGGGAACGACATTTCCGGCTGCCACCGCGGTGGCGGGCACACGGACATAGGAGGCGAAGGCCCCATCGTAGTGGTCCCCAAGAGTGGGTCTCGTCAGGCAGATATTGCGTCTGCCTTTGAGACAGAGAGGACATCGGCCGCAGGGGATGATGGGTTCCACGGCCACCCGCTGTCCCACATGTAGCCCTTCGACTCCGGGTCCCACCTCGACGATCTCTCCGGCCACCTCGTGGCCGATGATACGGGGGGGGATGATCCTCTTGGCCCCTTTAAGGATCCGTACGTCCGTCCCACAGATGCCCGCGGCGCGGACACGAAGGAGGATCTCTCCCTCACCGATGGCCGGCACTTCCACTTCTTGGAGCCGGAGGTCAGACGGCCCATAGAAGACGGCTGCGTGCATGGTGGTCATGGATATTCCTCACATTACGGGATAGTCTTCCAAAGGCCGGGCGGAGTAGAGGGGAAAGGCCAATGTGCGAGGGTGCTCCCACCCTAAACAAGCCTGATTGTAGAGTCCCCCCTCGATGGGTGTCAAGGAGTTGGGGAAAAGATGGTCAGAAGCCCTGCCAAGACGGTAGATTCCGTCAGATCAGCTCCGGGTCAAAGCCCATCGCCTCGATGGTCTCCCTGTCTTGAGGTCCGCCCCGTCCCTTTAGATACCTGGCGATGGCCTTTCTTTCCTCCTCCGGTCTGTTTCGAGCCAAGTCGCTTTTGGCGCTGATGGAATGAGGCTGGATCTCCACTACCTTGCAGGCCTTGCAGGCCGGCATCTCCTCGTNGACTCGGGGAGCCCGGGCGCCCCCTTCGTGTTTGGCCACCAGGGCGTTCAATGCGGCGATCTTTTCGGGGCCGTCGGGGAGGACCCTGGCCTCTCCCCGGATGATCACGCAGTGATAGAATTGATGCAGTCGGCACACATTCCGTTCTGGGTCGAAGCCCGAGTCCAAGTAGGCCAGGGGGATGTCCACCTGGAAACAGACCCGGGGGTCTCGGGCGATATTGTCCAGCTTTTCGCCCTCTGGGGCGCAGTGGAAATAGATCTTTCCCCCATGATATACGAAATTGACGGGGGTGATGTAGGGATACCCGTCGGCCCCGCGAGTGGCAAGCCTCCCGATGCGTGCCGAGGAAAGAATCTCAAGGATCTTCTCCGGATCTCGAACCTCGCAATGGCTCCGTCTCATCTTCGGTATCCTCCTTGCCATGGAGATCCACGCATTGGGTCGACCATACCCTGGAACTCCCACCGAATCAACAGGCAAAGGATTCGAGTCTGTCTTGACTTTCCGGGTCCTGAAGGACCACCATGGTAGAATCTCCCTTGGGGAGAAGTCTATAGGAATTATCATGCCCCGTCCATGCCCCGCCTGTGGCGGGGCACCCTGGAAGGATGAGAATGCTCGGCACAAGTCTCGGCTCTGCTCCAAGACAACGACGTACAGCACACGGCATAAGGCACAGGGCTGAGGGGCTTTATGCTTTCACCGTACGCCATACATCGTATGCCGTGCATCGTACTCGTATATTTGGGCTGCTTTCCATTGCCAGGCTCCCTCAGTGAGGGGAAATATTTTCTAAATTATCCGTTAGGAGGATGACATGCCTTTTGAAATAGATTCTGAAATATGCCTTCGAGACGGGATTTGTGTCCAGGCCTGCGGCAGGAGGATCATCGAGCTGGGCGAGGAGGAGCTTCCACAGCCTGCTACAGGGGCCGAAGAGCTCTGCATTGACTGCGGCCATTGCATGGCGGCCTGTCCCAGCGGGGCGCTCGTCCTCCGGAGCATGTCCTTGGAGCGGTGCCCCGAGATCCGGGAGGAGCTTCTCATTTCGCCGGAGCAGGCCGAGCAGTTCTTCCGGTCCAGAAGATCCATCCGGGGATACAAAGATCTCCCCGTGGAGAAGGAGAAACTGGAGAAACTCATCGAGTGGGCCGGGTACGCCCCCTCGGCCCATAACCGCCGCCCCGTTCGTCTGCTGGTCCTCCATGGCCGCGAAGAGGTGAGCCGAGTGGCAGAGCAGGTGGTGGAGTGGATGAAGGGGATCATGGAGAGGGCTCCGTCCGTTGCCAAGGAATTCCACTTCGACCGGGTTGTGAGTGGCTGGGAGGAAGGCCTGGACCCTGTATGCCGAAGCGCTCCTTGTCTGGTCTTCGCACATGCTGACCAGGATGCCAGGCTGGCCCAGGTGGACTGTGTCTTGACCCTGGGATATATGGAGTTGGCCGCACCGGTGCTGGGCCTGGGAGCCACATGGGCGGGATATGTAATGGCTGCCGCAGACAACTCTCCGCGGGTTGCGAAGACCTTAGACCTTCCCAAAGGGCACAAGCTCCATGGAGCCCTCATGATCGGTTATCCCGCGCTCAACTTCGTCCGGGTTCCCTTTCGAGAACCTCCCGAGACCGTTTGGAGGGGCACAAATAAATGACCTGTCCCAGCCTGGCGGGTAACTAGTAAGNCCCTTGTAAAAGAGACATTCCTCTAATGGGGATCTTTCGTGGAGGATTTGCTTCGCTGGGATCGGAGGGAGTCCACCGCGAACAAGGCCAGGCCCGCCCAGATGCACCCGAAGGTGATCCCGAACGTCCAGGTGAAGGGCTCTCGATAGAGGAAGACGGCAAGGAGGAAGTGGCAGCTCGGTGCAATATACTGGAAGAGCCCCATGACGTAGAGGGGAAGACGACGGGCAGCGCTGGTGAACCAGACCAGCGGGAAGGTGGTCACAGCCCCGGCCGAGAACAGAAGGAGCGTGGTCTCCCATCCGGCGGTGCCGAAGGCCCCTTTTCCCCGAAGTGCCAAAAAGAGCAAGTAGGTGAAGGCTAGGGGAGAGATGAGAGTCGTCTCCACGAAGAGGCCGTTGACTGACTCGATCTTCACGGTCTTACGAAGAAGCCCATATATCCCGAAGCTGAAGGCCAGAGCCAGGGAGATCCAGGGGAGTTTTCCATAGTTGACGGTCACATTGAGGGTCCCGGCAGCGGCTAAGAGCACGGCAGCGATCTGAAGAGGCCGGAGGCGTTCCCGGAGAAAGATCATCCCCAGAAGCACATTGACGAGTGGGTTGATGTAGTATCCCATGCTGGCCTGAAGGACTTGATCGGTGGAGATGGCGACGATGAAGATCAGCCAGTTGACGCTCACCAGAGTGGCGCTCAGAAAGAGGGTGTGCAAGACATTGGGTTTGGCGATGGCCTTCCGAAGCTCTCTCCAGTCCTTTCCCAATGTGATGAGAAGTGCTGTCAACGGAACGGACCATATAACCCGGTGAGCCAGCACTTCCAAGGGGGAGATGTGGGACACGGCCTTGAAATAGATGGGGACTAGTCCCCAGAACCCATAGGCCGACAGGGCGTAGAGTACGCCGATCCTCTGTGGAGAGGTGCTTCGCAACTCTCCCTCCTTGGCGACCTTCAAGCCGATCTACGCGGCTTAGATAAGGTACTCATCCTTCAGAAAGGGCGCAGGTTTTATACAAGAAGATCCGGGGCATACTCGTCGTGCCAGTTCTACCCCTTGTCATGAAGACTCTGAATCGAAAGGATAGCGCGTTTCTTCGTCCGCTCCAAGGGGACCCCGTTGCCTCGTGGTAACGCCTGTAAGCTTGCATACGACTTCCCGATTTCTATGTGGGTTGGAAAAGGGATTTCTTATGCTATAAAAAAGGGCTGCCGGACATCAGACAGTGAAAAAGGAGGGTAGCGTATCATGCGGATTCGGACANCTGGGAAGATCTGTGATGGCCTTTGGTTCTTGGGCCGGGAGGAGTCGTGCGTCTACCTGCTGGAGGGAGAGCGTGAGGCCATGATCTTAAGCGGAGGCATGAGTTACATCGTCCCCGACATCCTGGAACAGTTACGGCGGTGGGGGATCGACGAGGAGAGGATCACCAAGCTGCTTATTCTCCACTCCCACTTCGACCACGTGGGGATCGTGCCCTTCTTTAAGCGGAGGAATCCCAACCTGGAGATCTATGCGTCGGCCAGGGGTTGGGAGATCCTGGGGATGCCCAAGGCCATCGCCACCATTAATGAGTTCAGCCGAGATGTGGCCCGAAGGTTGAACAAGGAGGATGTCTTCTCCCGATACGACCTGGAATGGCGGGACGATGTGAAGGGGATGACTGTGGGCGAGGGGGACCGCCTCGAGTTGGGAGGGCTCGAGGTGCACATCCTGGAGACGCCCGGGCACTCGTCTTGTTCCATTACGGCCTACGTGCCCAGGCTCAAGGCTCTTTTCGCCTCGGACGGAGGAGGAATTCCCTTCAAGGAGACCATCATCCCCTCGGGGAACTCCAATTTCACCAAGTATCAGCAGAGTCTCGAGAAACTGAAGGACCTCGATGTAGACTTCGTCTGCGCAGATCACTACGGGTACGTCACAGGCGGAGAGGCCCGGGGGTTCATTCGTCGGGGGATCGAGCTGGCCGCCCGCCTTCGCTCGCGGATCGAGGAGGTCTATCTCCAATACCGAGATGTATCCAAAGCCGCCAAGACCTTGGTGGAGGAGTTTTACAGGGTCAACCCCGACTACTTCCTCTCCCCCAGTATTTACGAGGGGGTTTACGGCCAAATGGTCCGCCATATCGCTCAGGGCATCGAGCAGCAGGAGGCTTCCTGAACACCGTGCTCCAGACTCAGGCTTCCAAAGCCTTGGGGAAGAGGATGTGGGCGTTCTCCGTGGTGATGCGGGCCACCTCCTCGGGAGGGATCCCTTTGATCTGGGCAATATAGTCGCAGACCAGGCGGATATTGGCGGGCTCATTGCGCCTTCGGGGATCCGGACCCAGAACAGGAGCGTCGGACTCCAGGAGGAGCCTCTCCAGAGGAATGCGTCTGACGAGTTTCTGCTTTTGGGGAGACCGGAGAACCGAGGGAGGAATGGAGAAGTAGTAGCCCGCCTCGATCCCCTCTTCTGCTGCGGAGGCCTTCCCGTCGAAGGCATGGAGAAGCACCCGCCTGGCCCCCAAGGACCGAAGGAGGGTTATGGCATGTCGACCCGCGGAGCGGGAGTGGACGTTGAGGGTCAGGTCCAGCTCTTTGGCCGCCTCCACCTGCAGGCTCAGGGTCCGGCGTTGGAGCTCACGATCTTCGAGTGTCTTCACGGCCCAGTAGTCCAGGCCCACCTCCCCGACGGCGGCGAGACGGTCCGCATGCTCTCGGAGGAAGGCGACCATCTCCTCGGCGGCTTTCGGATCCAGGTAGGTCGGGTAGAGCCCTGCGCATGGCTTGATGATGGGATACCGTTCGGCCAATTCCAGGATCTCGCGGGCCTCCTCCAGGGTTTCGCTCACCGCAAGAACGGCCCTAACCCCCGCCTGTTCGGCCCTTCGGAGGACCGCATCCAGGTCCCGCTCGAAGGCCTCATCGGCAAGATGGGCATGGACATCCACCAACCCAAGTCCGTGTTCCATCTCTACCATACCTGAGCTTTTGCTGGCCAAATCCAAGGAATGCCGAAAGAGCATTGTCCTACCGCGTCGTCAAGGTCATAATAGCCTCAGGCGCTTCTTTTCGAAAAGGGCGAGCTCAGGGTGTGGCTTTCCTGTCTGATGCCGTGGATGCACGATCACAGGAGGCGCGCCCGAAAGAAAGAGTTTTGATCTCATTGACAGGAGGGCTTGATGGATTTCAAGGAGATGGTGAAGAAGAACCGCAGCTATCGCCGATTCGATGAGTCCCACACGCTTTCCCGCGAGATCCTGGTAGATCTTGTGGAGTTGGCTCGATACACGGCCTCCGGGGGCAACAAACAGCCCCTTAAGTACCTCCTCTCCGCGGACCCGGAGACCAACGCCAAGATCTTTCCCTGCCTGGTCTGGGCGGGCTATCTGAAGGAGTGGCCTGGCCCTGCCGAGGGAGAGCGCCCCACCGGATACATCGTGGTCCTCCTCGACGAGAGGATCTCGAAGGATCCGGGAGTGGACCACGGGATCGCGGCTCAGACCATCTTGCTGGGGGCCGTGGAGAAAGGCCTGGGGGGGTGCATCCTGGGGTCCATCGACCGTGAGAGGCTGCGGGGAGCCCTGAAGATCCCGACGGGGTTCAAGATCCTATTGGTGCTGGCCCTGGGCCGACCCGCGGAGAAGGTAGTGATCGAAGACATGAACCCTGGAGACGATTTCAAGTACTGGAGGGACGAAAAGGGCGTCCATCATGTTCCCAAAAGGAGCCTGGAGGAGCTAATCCTTGAATAATTCCCCCACGAGGAAGAACATGACCGAGCTGCACAAGATCCTCTCCTCCCTCCCCCCTGACTTGCGGGAGGAGGTGGAGGACTTCGTCGCGTTTCTGGTGGAGCGACGCGCGCCTCGTTTCAGGGCCCCGATGCGGTTGGACTGGACAGGCGCTCTTCCCTCGCAAGGGAGGGGCGCCTTGGAGTTCAAGCATCGCCGCCTGGGTCAATGAGGAACAGATTTATGTATCTGATCGATACATGCACAATCCTGGAACTCTTGATCGGAGGTGAGAGGGCGAAGGAGGTGGAGGAGTTCTTGCGGAGGACTCCTCCGGATCTTCTCCATCTTTCTGACTACACAGTACATCTCTTAGGGGACCTCCTCTTCAAGAGGGGAAAGTCGGATCTCCTCCTCCAAGTCCTGGGGGACCTGGTGCTGGCCGGGGGCATACAGACCCTTCGGCTGAAGGTTGAGGATCTGCCCGATCTGGTGATGGCCTCCCGGCGTTTTTCCTTGGACTACGACGACGCCTACCACTATGCCCTAGCGGCCAAGTACGGACTTCGGATCGTAAGCCTGGATCCGCACTTGGACCAGACCGATTTGGGCAGGTTGAGCCCTGCGGAGGTCTCTTCCCAAACGGCCCCTCTTTAGTAGCCCTCATTGTTCCCCGGGGTTTGCCCTGGTCCGTCTCTCAGGCCGCACTCACGATCATGGAGCCCTTTGGTCTTTCCGCCTTTGGTATACCAGCGTGAAACCCTGGTTCGTGAAATGCTTGGCAAATGCAAAGACCTTTTCCAATTTGTGATGTCTCATGGTCACGAAGCTCACACAGTCCACGAAGCTCATCTTTCTCCGCCCGAATGCGAGCCAAAGTTCATAGGCAAGGCCATGGATTGCGTCATCCACCCAGAGAACATCCGCCAGGCCCAATACATCCCGGTGCCAGATGTCCGCGGCCTCAAACCCCAACCGGCCCTGGAGGAGCGCGAGCGTCTCCACCACCACATAATTAGTGGTGGCCAAACGCACATCCTCCTCCAAGATCCAGTGCCAGATCGCGGCGGCGTCCTTGTGATGTCCGTCTGAGCGATCCATCAACGCATAGAAGGCCGAGGTATCGACAAAGAGCCTCTCAGTCGCCATTCCGGCCTCCTTCCTGAAAGGCCTCCGTGAGGTACTCATCATGCCGCTCGGATACGTCTGAAATCCCTGAGGAAAACCGTCCTATGGCAGCGATCGCCCGTCTCCTTTTCTCCTCAGGGCGGCGGTCCTCATGGGCCCGGTAAAGATCCAACGCCTCTCGGATAAGCTGAGAGATCGACACCCCGCGATCTATGGACTTGGCCTTCAACCATTTGGCTTGCTCTTCTTCGATCTGGACCTGGGTTCGAATCATCTCTATGCCTCCATGATGTCATAATATGCTCTTTTACACATCATTATGTCTATAGGGGTGGCGACCGTCAGCCGGGCCGTAGGCCTTTCTTGATCCGTTTGGCTTATAATTTCCGCTCGTTGATATGGCCCCTCGAAGGGTTCATTTTTGCAATATGACTAGAAAGGGCAGCCTTGCAGACCAGGCCCTGTACTAAGAGGTCTCGCAGGGGGGGACGCGCTCCTTCAGGGATGCCTCCTTCTCGGGGGTGAGGGCAAGCTCCAGCGTCCAGTCCGGGTCGGCGTATTCGTCCTTTTTCTTGATCAGGAGCCACTCGTTCCCTTTTCCCCGGCCCTTGATGCGGGCCAGGGTAAAGCCTCCCCGCAGTCGTTCCCCATGAAGTAGAAAAGATATTTTATTATCGGTTCGATCCAGAAGCTCATAGGTCCCCGAGTCCCACATCACCACGGCCCCAGCGCCGTATTGTCCCGAAGGGATGATCCCCTCGAAGTCAATGTAGTCCAGGGGATGGTCCTCCACGGCAACGGCCAGTCGACGGTCCGCCGGGTTCATGGAGGGTCCCTTGGGTAGGGCCCAGGAGCGAAGCACTCCATCCATTTCAAGCCGGAAGTCAAAGTGAAGCCTTGCTGCATGGTGCTCGTGAACCACGAATCGCAGTGGCACGACCTACCTCCCTATGGGTGTCTTTGGACTTCAGGGTTTGGATGAGGGCCGCGTCATCTCTCTTGAGGAAAGGAACCGGACCGGGGCCCTTCGATGAGGTCACGAAGGGCATCGCGGGTGCTGGGGAAGGCCAGATCCTCCCATGGGATCTCTTCCGGAGCGAAGATGCCTACCTCCAGGGTCTCGTCTCCGGCTTTAGGGTCTCCTCCGAGCATCTCCACCTCATAGACAATGATGATGACGGGACGATTGGGGTAAGAGTAGACATTAAGGAGACGCCGCACCGCCACATGGACGTTGACCTCCTCCCGCGTCTCCCGCACCACGGCCTCTTCTACGGTCTCTCCCCGGTCCACGAATCCTCCGGGAAAGACCCACTTGCCATAGGCGGGTTCGATGCCTCTCCTGCCGAGGAGGATCTTTCCGTCGATCCAGACGATGGCCCCCACGGCCACTTTGGGGTCAAGATAGAAGACAAAAGAGCAGCGTTCGCAGACGAACCTTGCGGGTTCTCCCTCCTTTAATATCCGAAGGACCAAAGAGCTCCCGCATTTTGGGCAATATCGGTATTCCGGCTCCGGATGGATGCGTCCAGGGTCTTCCCTCTTCGTTCTATACTCCATCTGCGTCCCTTTATTGGGTTCCCTTCCACTATAGAACCGGACGAGCAGAGAGGCAACTCTACATTGGGCGTCGAACCGAGAGGGGCTTTGACTCCTCACCCGGTCTGGGGCAATATGGTGGCGCACAGCGACCCGGATAGAAGGCCATTCCGGCACGGGTGAGAAAAGAAAGCACGGAGTGAGGTTGTGAAAGATCTGGATCCCTTCTTTTTCCCTCGAAGCGTGGCGGTGGTGGGAGCCTCGGCCGGACCGTTCCGATTCGGCGGGGCGAGCTTCTTGAATTACCTATTGGAGAGTCGATTCCACGGGCGGATATATCCCGTCAACCCCAGGGCAGTCGAGGTTCAAGGTCTCAAGGCGTATCCCGATCTGGTATCTCTCCCCGAGGTGCCGGACCTAGCCCTCGTGTGCGTGCCTGCATCCAAGGTCCCGTCTGTGCTTTTGGAGGCAGCTCGTGTAGGGTTGCAACACATCCATATCGTGAGCGCAGGGTTTGCCGAGACGGATACGCCCGATGGGAGGGCCCTGGAGGAGGAGATCATCTCTATCGCACGAAGGGCGGGTCTGCTGGTCATGGGTCCCAACGGCATGGGGCCCTATTGTCCTTCCAGCGGATTGACCCTTTGGGGCGCCATTCCCGGCCTCGACGGCCCTGTGGGGATCATCTCGCAGAGTGGGGCCATGACCCAACGCCTCACCGAGTACCTGTGTTCCTTGGGTGTGGGGGTCCACATGGCGGCCAGCATCGGAAACGGGACCGTGTTGGATGCCATGGATCTTCTCGACTATATGACAGAGAGGGAGGAGATTCGAGTTCTGGGTCTCTACCTGGAAGGGACTCGGGACGGCCGCCGACTCCTGCATACTGTCCGTCGGGTGAACCGTGTAAAACCGTTGGTATTCCTGAAAGGAGGCCGAAGCAAGGTAGGGGCCGCAACAGCCGTCTCCCATACGGGAGGGATGGCGGGTAGCTCCGTCCTGTGGGAGGCCTTTTCGTCTCAGACTGGGGTCGTGGAGGTCCAGAGCCTGCATGAGTGGGCGGATGCGATCGTGGCCTTGGCCCTGCTTCCCCCTCCGGGTGGAAACGGGGTTTTTATTGTGGGAGGGGGAGGCGGAAACAGCGTATTGGCCGCGGATGCCTGCATTGGGGAGGGGCTCTGCGTGCCCGCCCTCGCGCAGAAGAGTCTGCAACGCCTTCGAGAACTCACTCCCAGAGCCGGAAGCATTGCCGGAAATCCCTTGGACCTGTGGATGACCTATCAGGACCCCGGCTGTCTAGCGGATGTCCTCGAGGTGGGAGATGAGGACCCGGGCGTCCGAATGATCCTGGTAGAGCGGCTGATTCCTCGAAAGGCCTTTCACATGCCCTCCCTCCCAGATCATACGGCCGATGTGATCCATCGGATACGGGGCCGCCCTCGGCCCAAACCCACCGCCGTGATAGTGGAGACCGAAGGGGGAGATCCGGAGCTTGCAGCCGAGGGGGCCCGACTCCGAGCGGAGTTCTGCAGGGCTGGCATCCCCGCCTATCCTTCCATGACGCGGGCCGCCAGGGCCTTGGCCCGTCTCTACCGGTACGAGATCCGGTGCCTTCAGCCTTCCCATGCAAAGGCTGTCCCTTTCGGGGGTCCAGCTCATCGACTGGGTCATCCTGGATCATCTGATGAGGGGGTTGACACCTCAAGCAAAAAGGACTAAGTATCATNTTAGATGCTCACCTCGTTTGTTGAAACCTCCAAGCAGGGAACGGTGGCGGTTCCTTCTNGCCGGAGCGGCGCTCTCTTTTAGAGGTTCNATAAACATCGGATGGCGGCCAGGTCGGCCCCTTCTTAAAGCCCGATTCCTTGGCCGGTCCGCTGGGAGCGATCCGGTCCCCAGCGGGTCATAGGGCTACCTCCGAAATGTCTTGAGGGGAGTTCGGACCAGGTGCCCGATGAAGTCCCGGTCGATGACCCCGCAGGATGGAGGGGGATAGGGCAACCGGTTGAGGCCCGGGGGAAATCCCGGGCCTTTTCTTTTTCCTGGAGGGGCGGGAGTTTTGTACTCATCTCCTCCCGGATATGGCAGCAGGAGACGTGGCTTCCAGCAAACTACTGCCTCCTACTGGAACCAGCAACAACAGGGTCCCTCTCAATGGCCCTTGACATCCGGCTGTCATTGGATTTTCGTTGACAAGGACGCCAGGGTTCCTGTAGGTTGCATCCAAGTTGGGGTATCTTCCGGCAGCCCCCCTGGTCTTACAAAGAAACAGAAGGAGGAGTCGTATGTTCCAGACCCGAATTACCGAACTTCTGGGGATCGAATATCCCATTCAGTGCGGGACCATGCACTGGTTGGGCCGAGCCGAGCTGGTTGCGGCCGTGGCCAATGCAGGGGGCTTCGCCTGCCTTCCTGCCGCCACCTTTGCCACTCGTGAGGAGCTCTTGGACGAGATCAAAAAGACNAGGGACTTGACCGACAAACCCTTCGGAGTGAACGTCTCCCTTTTCCCAGCCCTGATGCCCCGTCCGCCGGAGGAACTCATCGATGTGGTAATCGAATCCGGGGTGCGGATCCTGGAGACCGCAGGCCGCAACCCGGAGCCCTATCGGAAGCAGATCACAGATGCGGGTCTTATCCATATCCACAAGTGCGCCCGGGTGCGTGACGCGTCCAAGGCGAGTCGCCTGGGAGTGGACGCAGTGGCTGTAGTGGGGACCGAGTGCGGAGGACACCCCAGCATGGAAGGAGTCACCACCATGGTGCTTATCCCCAAGGCAGTGGATGCGGTGGAGATCCCACTCATCGCTGGAGGGGGCATCTGTGACGGTCGTTCCATGGTAGCGGCCTTGGCCTTGGGGGCGGACGGGGTGGTCATGGGCACACGATTCATCAACACCTGGGAATGCCTGGCCCATCCCTCTGTGAAAAAGCGGATCATTCAGTCCTCCGAGTCGGATACCGTGCTGGTGATGCAGTCACTGCACAACCCCGCTCGTGTCCTACGTAATCCCTGGGCCGAAAAGGTCCTGGAGCTGGAGGGAAAGGGGGCCTCTCTTCAGGAACTCGTTCCATTTATCAGCGGTCAAGTTAGCCTGAAGGGATGGACCGAGGGGAGGCCCGACGAGGCCCTCTTCCCCTGTGGCCAAGTAGTAGGCCGGATCGACGATGTGCCCTCCGTGGCCGACCTCATGAAAAGGATCGTGGACGAGGCCCTGGAGGTGAAGGAGCGGCTGAGCCAGCTCATTGGATAAGCCCGCTGGGATAGAGCTGGGCTTGCAACACTGCCGCTCTTCTCTTTTTATCCCATGAAAATTTTGGCAAGGTCCCTCAGAGACAGTATTTTCTCTGAGGTGTCCCCCCTTACTCCTTAACCGGTTGATATACTTCCCCATGTCCTTCACGCACTTTTCGAGCTGTCCTCACTGCGTCTTCGGTTGGGGGGCCGTGGATGGAGGCCGTTGGAGGAGTTGGAGGCGAAGTTCCGGGACGAGTCAAAGGGCACCGAGGTCTCGCTCTCCCCATCGAGCCCCTTCCCTTCCTGACGATCGGGGCCACAACCTCTGTGGAGATGCTCCACAAGATCATTCCTATAAGGAGGGATCATGGGTTACGAGTTCATCAAGGTGGAGAAGAAGGAGCACATCACGGTGGTCACCATCAATCGTCCCGAGGTCATGAACGCCCTGCATCCGCCGGCATGCAGAGAGATGGATGAAGCCTTCAACGATTTCGCGAATGATGCCGATGCCTGGGTGGCCATTATCACAGGGGCCGGCGACCGGGCTTTTTGTGCGGGCAATGACCTCAAGTGGCAGGCCAAACACGGAGGCGAGGCCGTAGCCAAGGGTTTGAAGGACCTCAAGGGGGGCTTTGGGGGGATCACGTTCAGGTTCGATCTTTTCAAGCCCGTGATCGCGGCGGTCAACGGCTTGGCCCTAGGCGGGGGCTTCGAGATCGCTCTGGCCTGCGATATCATCATCGCCGCCGAGAAGGCCTCGTTCGGACTTCCCGAGCCTACAGTGGGAATGATGGCCGGTGCTGGAGGTGTCCATCGCCTGCCGAGGGCCATCCCCTATCATCTGGCCATGGGATTGATGCTCACCGCATCACGCATTACGGCCCAGGAGGCCTATCGCCTGGGACTCGTCAACCAAGTGGTTCCCCTTCGAGAACTCATGGCCACGGCCGAGGCCTGGGCGGAGCGGATCCTCAACTGCTCGCCTATGGCCATCAGGGCTAGCAAGGAGGCGGCCGTCAAGGGCCTTGGCCTGCCATTGGAGGAGGCCTGTCGGACCATCTTCCCGGCCACGGTGGCCATGTACCAGTCGGAGGATTTCATAGAGGGGCCCAAGGCCTTTGCAGAGAAGCGCAAGCCCCAATGGAAAGGCAGATGAGGACCTGGCGGTCCTGGATAGTTGGGGGACAGGTTTGACGGGGAATGATGAAGAGGCCTATGCTGAATGAAGACCGCCAGGGTGAGAGCCGCCTGCTTGTCGAGGAGGAGATGGAATGGTTCGCGTTGCCTTGGTTAAAGGAGAGGATCGAAAGGACAACGTGCGCCGGGCCTTGGAGGCGATAGCCGACCAGATCGATCTGGAAGGACGTAGGGCGGTGGTCAAGGTGAACTTGGTTTCGGCCCATCACCCCCTGAGCGCAACTCACGTAGAGGCGGCACGGTCAGTGGTGGAGTTCCTTCGGGACCTGGGTGGGAGGGAGATCATCCTGGCCGAGGGGGCCACGTTGGGGAGTACATCACGTGCATTCCGCGTCTATGGATATGAGGAAATGGCCCGTCGATATGATCTCAAGCTCGTGGATCTCAATGACCCTGACCAATGGAAGGTGGTCTATGTGATTCATCCGGATCTGAAGCCCCACCCGGTAAAGGTGGCGTGGACCATGGTGGATCCGGACAATTACGTTATTTCCGTGGCCCGCTTGAAGACCCACCATCAGGTGGGGGTTACGCTGACGGCTAAGAACGTGATCATGGGCTCCATCGTGATCATGGACAAGGTGCGCATGCACCCCAGCGATGCGGGGGTCAGATTTCTCGATTTCAACCTCTTCACGGTCATGCAGCATCTCCATATCGACTTAGCGGTGCTGGACGGCTTCCAGGGAATGGAGGGTGATGGACCCCTCTTGGGCGAACCTGTGGAGCATCGTGTGGCCCTGGCCGGAACGGACTACGTGGCCGTGGACCGAGTAGGGGTGGAGGTGATGGGGGTAGACTTCGACGAGATCCGTTACCTCAACTTCTTGTGGGACTGGGGATTCGGGGAGGGGGACTTGAGCCGCATCCGGGTTCTCGGTGAGCGCATCGAAGACTGCCGACTTTCATACCGCATGGCCCCCCGTTTCCTGCGCATGCGCCGTCTAGAGGGGAAGATGGAGTTTCAGTATGCGACAGACAACCCTCGTCCTGATGGTCTTATGCCCGAACCCCAAAGCAGAGGCTGACCGTGGAGACCCTGACCGCTTGCACCTTGGACTGTCCTGATGCCTGCTCCTTGCTGGTGGCCAAGGCCGAGGACGGCCGGATCCGGATCCGGGGCAACCCCCATCATCCCATCACACGGGGATTCACCTGCGCCAAGATCCGTGGTTTCGGAAGAAGGCTTCGGAGTCCCAACCGGATTCTAACCCCCCTCCTGAGAGTGGATGGTGGGTGGCATCCGGTCTCTTGGGAGGAGGCTTTGGATCTCTGTGCCCGGAAGATCCAGAAATATCGGGCGGAACCTGCATCCATCCTGCACATCCTGGGCGGGGCGGACAAGGGGGTGCTCAGGCTTGCTACCTCTCTTTTCTTCGCTCGGCTGGGTGCCAGTCGGACCGGAGGATGCCTCTGTGACGAAGCAGGCATAGCCGCTTCCATAGAGGATTTCGGCTCCCTGGATCACAACGACATCCGGGATCTGGCCAACGCCCGGTGGATCGTCAACTGGGGTAAGGACCTCTTGAGAAGCTCGATCCATGTGGGGGCCCTGGTCAAGAAGGCCCGAAGGAGGGGGGCTCGAGTCCTGACCATCTCCCCGGGTGGGGATGGAAATAAAGACTTCTCGGATGCATTGATCCGGATCCGCCCGGGAACGGACCGGTTTCTGGCCGCTGCCGCCGTACGCCGGCTCATGGTCCAGGGACGCATAGGGAAGGAGGTCCTTGGCCGTGTTCGAAACTGGGAGGCCTTTCGGGATGCAGTCCTCTGCTATTCCGAGGAGGACCTACTGCGTGCATGCGGGGTGAGCGGGAAGGACCTGTATGTCCTTTTGGACTACTATGGTCGGCCGGGCCCTGTGGCGACCTTGATAGGTTTGGGTCTTCAGCGACACCGTTTCGGCGGCGAGACCGTTCGGTTCATCAATGCCTTGGCCGTGCTTGCGGGGCATGTGGGCCGTTCGGGAGCAGGGGTCTACTATAACATCTCCTCGCTTCGTAACCTCAATACACGATGGGCGGAGGACCCTCTCGATGAGGAGAGGCGGGTGTTCCTCTTCCCCACCCTGGGTCGGGACATCCTGGAAGCCAAGGATCCTCCCGTTCGCATGATCTGGGTCAACGGGACCAATGTGGTCAACCAGTCCATGGATAGCCGGACCATTGCCCGGGCCCTGGAACGGACGGAGTTCGTGGTCGTGGTGGACGCCTTCCTCACTGATACGGCCGAACGGGCCGATCTAGTGTTGCCTTGCAGACTGATGCTGGAGAAGGAAGACGTCATCGGCTCGTGGCTTCACGATTTTGTTCACTATGTCCGACCTGTGGCCGAGGCACCGGAGGGAACCCGGAGCGACACCTGGATCCTTCGAGAGCTGGGCAGACGACTGGATCCCCTGGTGGAGATCCCTTCGGACGAGGATTGTTTGCGGATGACCTTGGAGTCCTCATACTTGGACGTGTCCCTCGAGGAACTGCGTCAGGAGGGGTTCGTCCGTGCCCGCAGACCATGGATCGCCTTCGAAGGGATGGCCTTCCATCACCCAGACGGCAAGTTCTGGCTCACCACCGAGCTTCATCCCGAGCCTCCTGCGCCCCAAGGGTTCCCATTCCGGTTCCTGACGGCCATCCGAAGGGATGCGCTCCACTCGCAGATCCTCCCCGAGGATCACCCCGAGACTCCTACAGCATGGGTCGCTGCAGGGCACCCTGTTCTTCAAGAGCTGGATCTCTCGCGGGACGTCTTTCTGATATCACCCCTAGGGCGCCTCAAGGTCCGGTTGGAGCCTTTGGAGGGCCTTCATCCTGATGTGGTCCTCTACCGGAGGGACGACTGGATGAAGCTGGGGGGAGGCCCCAACCAGCTCATCGCAGCGGGACTGACGGATATGGGGGAGTGTGCCCCGTTTTATCAACAGTACGTGCGGATCGAAAGCGGGTAGTTCGGATACCGGGATCGTCATGCAGAATTTTGTGGTATTGTTCATGTTTTTAACTCCGCGAAAGTGATAGGTAAGGTATGTAGGCCAAACTGTCGGCAATCGGTTGAACAGTTGGGATTCTCAGAATCGGCGACCGGTCTGATATACCATTGAAACTCAAGAAGACCCATTTGCATCTCTAGAGTTGGTTAAAAGGAGGTAAAAATGGGCGAGCTATTACTGGCGTTTTTAGGAGCAATACTTGTTTTTAATGGACTTCCTCACTTGATCCAGGGGATTTGTGGAAAGCGTCACATGACCCCCTTTGGCCGAAGCTCGTCTCCCGCTCTAAATGTAGTGTGGGGTTGGATAAACTGGATCATCGGAGGACTCCTTACGAGATTGTCACATCCTGAAGGCTGGGTTGCCTCTCATTGGATGGCCTTTTTATTCGGCGGTCTGGTTATTTCTCTCTCGCTTGCGGTTTTTTGGACGAATCCAAATGCCAGACTTCCCTGGCATCGAGATTAACGAAGATTCCAACAATGCCAGATTCTCTTCTTCATGCGCTAGTCTTTTCGGCAAGCTTCTGGGAAGGGGAAGACCATCGAGGCACACAGGAGATGAGATGATCGTAAAAAGCAGCCTCATTGAACCCAACAGCTCCTGCCTCCATGTCTTCTCAGTCGCGGCAGGGCTCATTCATTCCCTTTCACCCAGAAGTGTGGAGGGGAGAGGAAGGAAGGGATTCCAACGGGGAAACCTCTCCTGAGGCCCTGTTTGTTCAATCGCCGGAAGAATCTAATTTTTGTAGGAAGGCAGATCAAGAAAAAACTTGTTGACAGAATGGTAATGACATCATAATATCCTAACCATTAATTCGAACAGATCGCTTACTTTCCAGGAATGAAGTCCACGGCCACCAGGGCCAAGGGGCCTTGCGATGCCGTTAGCTCTATCCGAGGACCATACGGGACCTCGTTGTCGGCTACTCGGAGTTATACATGGCGAAACACGGAGAAAATGGGAGATCATGAAAGGAGCTAAGAAAGAGAGCGGGATTTGGAGGGAGGATTCAAAGGGACACTCCCCCTTTCTGAAGAAGGGACCTGTCCCACTCTACTACCAACTGGAGCGGGTCCTCAGGAAGCGTATCTTGGAGGGTCGAGTCGGGCCCTCTCAATCCCTCCCCGCGGAGCGGGAGCTTTGCCAGGAATTCGGGGTCAGCCGAACAACCGTGCGCCAGGCCATGATGATTTTGGAGAGCGAAGGGCTGATCACCCGGGAGCAGGGAAGAGGGACGTTCGTCAAGCCGCGGGTTCGATCAGGGCGTCCTTTTGAGCTCTACGGCTACGTGGACGACCTCTTTTACCTGGGGGCCAATACCACCCTGGAGCTTAGGTCGAAGAGGCCCGTACGCGCTGAGTCGAAGATCGCCGCCGACATGGGGATCCCCGAAGGGGAGATGGTATTTCATTTCGAGGGGGTTCGATACTTGAATGAACGTGATACCGCCTTGTTCGAGGCGTATCTGCCCGAGGAAATAGGGGAAAGGATCTCATTGGGGCGTCTCGATAGCCCCTTTTTGATCTTGGAAGTGGAGCGGGTGGCGCTGGAGACCGTTCGGCGAGCCAACCAGATCGCCTACGCTACCGTGGCCACCGGGCGGCACACAGCCGTCATGAACGTCCAACTCGGGCACCCTCTGTTCGTTATCAAACGGATCTATTTTTCGGGCAGGGACGAGGCCCTGGAGATGGCCATTACCCATTTTCCGGGCCACGCTTATCAGTTTTTCGCCCGTCTGGAGCGTGTCATGGCCTGAGGAGGCCAATCGATCTAAAGACCATGCGGGGTTGGAGCTATGGAAGATCAATACGGGAAGATCGAGGAAAGGAAACGCAAATGGGAGAAAGGGGTCTGCAAGAGAGCCCTCTCCAGGTTTCCCTTTCTGAAGGAGGCGCCCAGTCGCTTTTATACCCCCTTGGACGTGAGGGACTTCGATTTCCTGGAGAAGGTTGGCTTCCCAGGGGAATATCCCTTCACGGCCGGGGCGTATCCTTTTGACCCCCTGGCGGGGCTCTCCAAGCTGGCCGCCAAGGCCCCGAGGGGATCCGGGCTGACGCGGGCCGCCCAGTACTCGGGATACGGGGCCCCAGAGGACACCCGGGACTATTACAAGCAAATGATCGAACGGGGCGCAAGGCAGGGTCCCAATTTAGCGTTGGATTTACCCACTCAGATTGGCTATGACTCGGACAATCCCTTGGTGGAGGGGGAGGTGGGCAAGGTAGGTGTTGCGGTAGACACGTT
>MTPG01000071.1 GCA_002010915.1 Desulfarculaceae bacterium JdFR-97
GAAATTTTCTTCACAATTCCTGCATTCGAATAAACGCTTGGAGCACATCTGGTTACAGCATTTGAAAAAAATGACCATGGGACAAGGGCACTGTATGTAAAAAGTACATATGGGACTCCTTCTGTAGAAATATTCAATACCCCTCGGATAAAAGTAAAAATAACCATATAAAAGAGAGGTTGGATAAGTGCCCATGCCGGACCCAGAAATGATCGACGATAACGTCCCTTGAAATCACGCATCACAAGGGCCCAAAGGAGGACAATAAAGTTCCTTAACCTCTCTTTACCTTCAAAGGTATTTTTATATTTTTTTTTCAATTCCAGAAAGTAGTTAACCTGCATTATAATTAAAAATAGGAATGATGCTGTTTATATTTCAATGCCTAGAATTTCCCCAAAATATTTTTTGGGCTCCAAAAGGATCATTCTTTCATATTTGCTTTTCGGTCTATAGTTCCGATATTTTTTTGTGGTAACCTCCATTAGTCTGGCCATTTTGTTTTTCAATTTTTCTTCTCCCATTTTTCTATAAACTTCTTTCAAGAGATACATCGCTGCCAAAAATTGTGGTTCCAATTCCAGACATTTCTCTAATTGATACCTAGCCTCTTTCAGCCTATTCANGCCCATATAGATCAAGGTCAAGCGCATTCGAAACTTGATTCGAAAAGGATCCAAAGCTATTGCTTCTCGATAATATCGAATAGCTTTCTCTGAAAATTCGAGCCGATTTGGCATTTTTTTTCCGAGATAGTGATAAAAGTTGGCTAAATTATAGTAAAGCTCAGGGTCCAAGCTGTTGAGACGGACGGCTGTCGTAAACGCGGCCTCCGCGCGGTTTATGTTTTGAATGTTTCCTCGCCTCTCAAACTGCTGCATGAAAACGTCCCCTAGCAATCTATAATAATAAGGCTGATTCTGATTGTAAAAAATAGCTTTCAATAGAACTTTTTTGGCATTTTGCAAGTCTTGTTTTAAATAATTTTGAAACGCAGTCTGATAATAGTTGTTTGCAAGATAGATTCGAAGGCAAAAGAGGGGCCAAATCACCANAACAAGAATGATACTGGTATATAGAAAAAAAGTTTGTTTTGCTCTAAACGCAGACAAAAGGTCCTTCCATTTTGAATTGGTTATTTCGCTAGAGGGAGAATAATGCTCTTTCAACCCCAGACCTTCACTTAATATAGTCCCTAATGCAAAAAGTCCTAACAGGACATTCGGTGGTGAATGGGCCACATCATGAAAAAACGCTTGGGCTGACAAGGCAGTAATCAATAAAAACGAAGAACGGAGATAATATTCTACTTCAGGATCTTTTGTCTTTGCTCTCCTATAAGCCAGAAAAAATCGACGGGTTACAACAAGAATCATTCCTATGAGTAGTAGTGATCCCAAAATACCGATCTCGGCAGCGATCTCAAGATAGCTGTTGTGGGCATCCTTAAATATCTTCTCATATCTACCCACCTCCTTTCGACTTGGGAATCGATAACGAAAAGTAGAGTACTCGTAATTCCCAAGCGTGACTCCCGTAATGGGGTGATCCCAGAGAATCTTCATAGTTTGGGACCATATCTTCAGACGGTCAAAGGCATAGACATCCCTTTGTTTCTCGTGCACCCATCTGTCCCCTACTGGGTTGGGCACAACTACCAATGCCAAGCACAGTAAAACGCCTGCAGCTAATCCCTTCCAAAGCCCTCGGTTTTGAAACAAAGCCCACACCAACAACACAGCCGGCAAAGAGATCGCAAGACTCCGGCTCCCCGTACTGGCCATCCCCGCGCTCAGAAGGCCCAAACACCCGAGGGAAAAGCTGCGCTCAAAAAATGAAGACCCTGGTCTGGCAAGGCTGGAAAGAGCCAATGAGAAGCCCGCCAACATGTAGGTGGCTGCCAAATTGGGATTGAGGAAAAGGCCAGCTGCTCGAGGGGCATGGAACAAGAAATGCTGGACCACTGCCAGTCCCGCCTGGAGGCATGATCCCGCCACGATCGCCCAAAAAAGCTTCCGGATGAGGGGTCCATTGAGTATATTGAACAAAAAGTAGAAGAACCCTGTGTAGAGGAGGATCTGGAAGATCTCGAGTTGAGTGGAAAATCTGTAGGGGGAGAAGATATAAGATAGGGCGCAGACAAGAAGAAAGGGCAGAAACAGTCGTTCGATCCCGCAGTTGAAACGGATTTGAGAATCCTCTTTGGATGTAACAACCCACAAGATCAACAACATAAGGATCACGCTGTTTCTCAACAATATCGCAAGCGAGGTATTACCCCCAAGTCCAAATGGGCTTCCAACCAGGAGGATGGCCACCCCTATGGGGATCAGGAACCCTTTTTGAATAGAGGCGAAGGATAACCGGAGTTTATATTCTTTCAACAAAACGGCCTTGTCGGAAGAGACCTTCAAGGATAGAAAGGCTAGCTCACAGGAAGGTAGCCAGAAAGGGAGTTGGAGAAAGGCGGTGGAAAAACCGCCGCCTTCTCCACGGACATGATATTATCCCCTTTTACAGACCGAAGTCGGTCACACATTTCGGCGTATTCTTCGCGTAATTCTCGCAATTTGTGGTCGGGTTTGACTGACTTTCATCACAGCATACACCCTCAGGAAGTGCCTTCAAGACGGTGGCCCCATCAGCTGCGGTTATCTGGATCGTGTAAAGGGTGCAATCACTTCCATCTCGCGTATATCCATCAAAGCTGTCCCACTTCACACCTGCCTCGTTTTCTGGAAATGACAAGCCATATGAACTGAGGGTTGTCTCTAGGGCTCCGAAGTTGGCTATGGCACTGGGGTAACATCCGTCGTCTTGATCCGCTGCATATTGGCTCAAAGACGAGCGGACCGTCTCAAGGTTGGCAATAGCAGAAGAAAGGATGGCTTTCTTCTTGAAGTTGATAAAGTTAGGGATTGCGATGGCCGCAAGAATCCCAATGATGGCCACAACGATCATGAGCTCGATCAAGGTAAAACCCTTTTCGCCTCTCTTCTTCCCAAAGCTCCGAATCATCTATCTGTCCCTCCTTTCCCTTGTTTTATTTGCTTTTCTTTGGGTGCCCAGCCCCTTGATTTTACTTTTTATTTTTTCCTTTTCCCCCCTTTCCTGAGAGACTCCTTTTTGCTGGATTATTGAAAAGCAAATTTTGTGCCACAAATCGTTCCCCTATCCTTATCTCTTCGCGATGTACCCTACGATCCCCTTTTTATCCTTGGAAATCTTGTTGGATCCACATCGGCCATTCTTTAACGACAGGGGACATATCTCTCGCTTGATCCATACTCCTCTATCCATGGGGCACTGCCGCCCTGACGATATTTGTCAATATCTTGCCATTTTTTGGCACTCACTTCCCGATATGGCGATTCCTTCTGATCCTTAGAGGCCAAAATTTGCAGAACATAGAGGTACGTTTTTGGCGTAACGGATGCAGTTGGGACCATCCACGCAGCAGATCCCCTTTGGGAGTGCCTTGAATCTGGTCTGGTTATCACCAGCCAAGATGGTAATGGTATATTGGGTACAGCTTCCTCGTTCGTATCCTTCAAAGGCCGCCCATTTGACCCCCAAGGGAGAATCGGGAAACTCGAGTCCGTATAGGGCCAAGTTGGATCGAAATGTGTGATAATCATTGGTCCCTGGTGGATAGCACCAATTATCCTCTGAGGCAGCGAACTGGGCCAACGCAAGCCTGGATTCCTCAAGGTTGGCCACGGCCGTGGAGAGGAGAGCCTTTCTTTTGAACTCCACGAAATTCGGGATGGCGATGGCAGCAAGAATTCCCAGGATGGCTACAACGATCATCAGCTCGATGAGAGTAAATCCCTTCGTGGCTTTTTCCATGAACCATTCAATCCGTCTTGGAGGAGTTCAGGAAAGATCGAACTGTCGACTTTACCATAAGCAATTGTGGTGCCAATTTTTGGATCATAAGGGGCAATGATGCCCTTATTCGGGGAGGGGCGACTTCAGTCGCCCCCCTTTTGGGAGGTTAAAGCCTCCCCTACCCAACGGGCGGGCTCGCCTTTCTGGTCCATCTCGTCCATTTCGTCGTTTCGTCGGTTTCGTCCGTTGTGTTCCGTCTTTGATGCAAAGGNTAAAGCCTGCGGCTATCCCGCTTATTAGCGGGACTACCCCGCCAAAGGCGGGGCTCCATGCTAGTACGCCTTGCGGCCTTAGCCTAAAGAGGGAAGTCTACTTTTAAGTATGGCCCCACGGGGAAATCAAACTGATCTGTCCAGCATTTCGGAATTGGACGTCAGCCATTTCCTCAATGCTTCTGCCGCCTGCTCCAAATCATCAAGCCTTGAGGAGCAGATCTCGTATAGCTCCGGTTCTGTTATTTCGTGATAAAAGTGAACCATCCGATTTCGATATCCCGCCAATATTCGAAATCTCTCACTGTCCACTTCTTCCAATATCCCTTTTTCACTCAGGGCTGTTGCGATCTCTTTGTACTCTGTAACACCCCTCCCGAACCCGCGTGCCAGGATATGCCTGCCCAAGTCCATCAGTGCCTCGATCGCCCTACGCAGACAAGACTCCGCAGTCCACACATTCCTACGGTCTGCGAGAAAGTCTTCAAGCCTCTCCAAAGGCAAGCCCCGAATCTCCTCCAGCATCCGCTCAATCCACTGCAGACGGTCCGCAACTATACGTGCCTGGATCTTACCCCGCGTCAACTTTGAACTCCTAGGATCAATGAGATCCGGTCCCTCTCCAGCGGGGCCAGATCCCCAGCCCTTCTCAATATGTAAAGCTCATACTCGTCCACAACGTAGGTGTCCCTACAGTAAATCCTCTCACCCCGGACAATCTCAGCCGCGAGGAAGGGATCTGCATCCGGGAGCATGACCAGATCCACCCTCGCGATGGAGAAAAGATCCTCGAGCCTCATGGCAATCATGGCCTTATCGCGCACAGAATGACGTATCCCCCTTCCAGGAAGCACACCGATATCCAGGTCCGAGGCGGCATCCCAACGAGGAGGAGCCTCCCCCCTCTCATACAACCAACCGACCGCCGTCCGGACTTGGCTCCCGAATACATAAAGAGCCTCCATTCCAAAATCCCGCGCTATCCTAACGACGGCACGCTGTTTGGCATTGAGTTCAAATGTTCTTACAGCCATCGACTATTCAGGACCATCGGAAAACCGAGTATGAGGATATTAAACCAGCTACCATGCTCTACCCTCTAGAGGCGTGGCACCCTTGATTGAGGAAAATGAGATCGCACCTAGCTCCTCCGTTTCCCTCCTCAATACGCAGGCTGAAGCATGCGGCTATCCCGCTTATTAGCGGGACTACCCCGCCAAAGGCGGGACTCCATGCTATTACGCCTCTGGCCCCGTGCCTCTCGCCTTTGTCTCGGGTGGCGCCTACATCTGATACTTTTCCAGTTTGTAGCGCAGTGATCGGAAGCTTATCCCCAGCAGCCTTGCCGCCTCGGTCTTGATCCCTCCCGCCCTGTCCAATGCCTGACTCAAAAACCATCGTTCTGCCTTCTCCAGCCATTCATCCAGATGGAAGCCTTCCTGCGGCAAAGGGGGAAATTCTTCCATTGGTGAGGCCGACCGGATCTGCTGCTTGTGAGTGGCCAGCTTGAGGCTCTCGGGAAGGATGATCTTGGACTGCTCGAGGGCCACACCTCTTTGGATGATATTCTCCAACTCGCGAACGTTTCCAGGGAAAGGGTAATCCTGGAGGATCTTCATCGCATAGGAGGAGAGAGTCTGCACATCCTTTCCCATCTCTTTGGCATATTTCTCGAGGAAATGCTGGGCCAGCAGAGGGATGTCCTCGCGCCTTTCTCTGAGAGGAGGCATATGGATGTGGATAACGTTGAGGCGGTAGTAAAGATCCTCCCGGAATCGCCCCTGAATGACCTCCTCCTCCAGATTCTTGTTGGTGGCACAGATGAGGCGGATGTCGACCTGGATTTCCTCGGAACCCCCGATGCGTTGGAACCGCTTCTCCTGGGTCACGCGAAGGAGCTTTACTTGAAGTTGAGGGGGCAATTCACCGACCTCATCCAGAAAGACCGTGCCCCCCTGAGCGACCTCCAGGAGCCCGGGTTTGTTTCTGACGGCCCCCGTAAAGGCCCCCTTCTGGTACCCGAAGAGCTCGCTCTCCAGGAGGTTCTCGGGGAGGCCTCCACAGTTGATGGTGACCATAGGGCGATCCCTCCGGGGACTATGTTCATGGATGGCCCTTGCCACCAGCTCCTTTCCTGTTCCGCTTTCCCCTGTAATCAGCACATTGGTGGGGGTGGCGGCCACCTTGGGGATCAATTCAAAAATCCGCCTCATAGCCGGGCTGACTCCGATGATCTTTCCGAAACGGGAAGGGGGTTCCTCTTCGACCACGCGACCCCTTGCCTGTGCCTCCCGCTTTCTCTTTCCCAAGGCCCCCCGGACGACCTCCTTCATCTCCTCCACATCAAAGGGCTTAGAGATGTAGTCAAAGGCCCCCTCCTTCATGGCGTCCACGGCGGTCTGCGCGGAAGCATAAGCGGTAATAAGGATCACCCCCGCATCCGGATGCCTCTGCTTCAACCTCTTCAGGACCTCGATGCCGTCCATTCGAGGCATCTTCAGATCAGTGATGATCAGGTCGAAGGGTTTATCCGACATCATCCGCAAGGCCTCCTCACCGTTGCTTGCAGCCAAAACCGTATATCCCTCCTTCTGAAGGAGAATGGTGAGGAAGTCGCGCATCCCCTCCTCGTCGTCGACGACCAAAATCCGGGCGGGCAGAGTATCTTTAGGCGGTGCCGGGGAATTGGGTCTTTCCATCTCCTGGTCCATCTGAATTGGTCCCCTATAAACAGACGGAGGCATCCGTGGTGGCCAGGATTCCCTCACTCTCGTGGAATACCTTCCTTCCTCCTATGAAGGTCATAACGGCCTTTCCTCTCAAGGTCCATCCGTGAAAGGGGGTATTCCTCCCCTTGGAGAAGAAAGCCTCTGGGTCAACCCTCCAGGACCGCTCCATGTTAATAATGGTGAGGTCCGCCGGAACTCCCGGCTTCAGGGTCCCTCCAGGGATATTCAGGATCTTGGCGGGGTTGCACGAGACCTTTCGGACCCAGTCCTCCAAAGATAAGGTCCCCTGGTGAACCAGCATCAAGGAGAGCCCCAACAGGGTCTCGAGTCCCGAGATCCCAAAGGCCGCAAGCTCATACTCCACTTCCTTGTCAACTCTTCCATGAGGGGCATGATCGGTGGCAATGGCATCGAGGGTCCCATCGGCCAACCCCTGGTGAAGGGCCTCCACATCCTTAGGGGAACGGAGGGGGGGGTTGACTTTGGTATTGGTATCCCACCTCCGCACTGCTTCATCGGTGAGTATGAGGTGATGGGGCGTCACCTCTGCGGTGACCGCGACCCCCCTCTCTTTGGCTTCCCGAATCAACCGGACGGAGCCCGCCGAACTCACATGCGCAATATGAAGTCGACATCCTGTCCACTCAGCCAAGAGGAGGTCCCTGGCCACCATCACCTCCTCGGCGATTCTGGGAATGCCTCTTAGGCCCAACTCCAGGGACACGAGTCCTTCGTTCATAACCCCATTGGCGGCCAAATGTGGATCCTCGCAATGGGAAATCACCGGAAGTCCGAAGGTCCGGGCGTACTCCATGGCCCTCCGCATGAGAAGAGAATCAGCCACCGGCCTTCCATCGTCCGATATGGCCACTGCTCCCGATTCCTTGAGTTCTCCGATCTCGGCCAGCTCCGCACCTTCCAGCCCGCGGCTGATCGCCCCGATGGGTCGGACACGCACCACTCCTTCTTTTTGAGCCTTTGCCAAGATGAATTGACACACAGCCCCTTGGTCATTGGCAGGCTTGGTATTGGCCATGCAGGCCACCGTCGTAACCCCCCCGGCAGCAGCGGCTCGTGTCCCTGTGGCGATGGTCTCCTTGTACTCGTATCCGGGTTCCCGAAGGTGGACATGCATATCCACGATCCCCGGAATAACCGTAAGTCCCTTGGCCTCGATCACCTCGTCTTTCGGACCTGGAGCCGCAGCCGAATCCCCCCTCGAGGGGAGCACGATTCGGTGAATCCTCCCCTTATCAATCCAGATATCCCCCACCTCGTGGATCCCCTGAGTGGGGTCCACGATGCATCCACCCCTAATGAGCAACGCCAATGCGCGCCCCTCCGGTCAGTAAGTAGAGCACCGCCATACGCACCGCCACCCCGTTGGTGACCTGATCCAGGATCACCGAATAAGGCCCGTCGGCCACCTCCGGGGCGATTTCCACTCCACGGTTCATGGGCCCCGGGTGCATGATGAGCACGTCGGGGCGAGCCTCTTTCAGCGCTTCAAGGGTAAGACCGAAGAACCGGGCATACTCCCTCTCCGAGGGGAAAAAGGCCCCTTGGAGACGCTCCTTCTGGATGCGGAGCATCATGATCACGTCCGCTTCCCGAATCCCCTCTTTCAGATCGTAGAAAACCTCTACGCCCAACTCTTCGACTCCCACGGGGATCATGGTGGCCGGCCCCACCACCCTGACCTTGGCCCCCATGGTTCGAAATCCGTAGATATTGGAACGGGCCACTCTGCTGTGAGCGATGTCGCCCACAATGGTCAGCCGAAGACCTTCAAGGGTCCCTCGTCTCTCCCGAACCGTGAGCATATCCAGAAGAGCCTGAGTGGGATGTTCCCGGAAACCGTCCCCTGCATTGATCACAGAGGCGGGCAAGACTTCGGCCAGCATATGAGGAGTGCCCGCGGCCGCATGTCGGATGACCAGGACGTCAAGCTCCATGGCCTGCAGGTTCCGGGCGGTGTCCAGGAGGGTCTCCCCTTTGACCACACTGCTTGTGGAGACCGAGATGTTTACGGCATCTGCGCTGAGGCGCTTGGCAGCGATCTCAAAGGAGGTGCGGGTCCGTGTACTCGGCTCGTAAAAGAGGTGGACAATGGTTTTCCCTCTCAGGGTGGGAACCTTCTTAATTTCCCTGGTCGAGATCTCTTTGAAGGACTCTGCCGTATCCAGGATGATCTCGATCTCCTCCCGGCTCAGGTCCTGGATGCCGAGGAGATCCTTGCGCCACCAGCCTTTCTGGGCCACCCGATCCATTAGGGGGACTCCGCACTCTGGGGCCTTACCAGAAGGACCTCGTCCTCCAGCCCCATCTCCTCCATATGGACAATGATGGACTCCTCACGCTCCGTGTGCACCGAGATCCCCACATAATCCGCCCGGATGGGCAGCTCCCGGTGTCCACGATCCACAAGCACAGCCAGTTGAACCAACGCGGGCCGTCCGAAATCCATCAAGGCATCCAGGGCGGCCCGGGTCGTCCTGCCGGTAAAGAGCACATCGTCCACCAGAATGATCTTACGATCGTCTACATTGAAGGGGATCTCGGTCTTCTGCACCAAAGGATGCCTCCTGCCCCTCTTGAGATCGTCTCGATAGAGGGTCACATCGATGATTCCTGTCTCCAGCGACGAGCCCTCCATCTGCTCCAGCTCGCGTGCCAGCCGTTGAGCGAGGAAGACCCCAGCGGTCCGGATCCCCACCATGGCCAGTCCCTCTGCTCCTCCATGTCTTTCCACGATCTCGCTGGCCATTCGCCTCAGGGCACGCCGCATCCCTTGCGCATTGAGGACCTTCTTGGAATTCCTCGGTTCCAACCCTGTCTCCAGTCAAACCCCATCCGGGATAAAAGGAAAGGGCTTCCCGTCCCGATTATTGTCTCTTGAACCCCGAAAGTCGGCACTCCCGAGGGAAGGCCACTTCAGCTTTGATTCTTCCCTACCATGATCGGAGGGGAAGGGTCAAGGGAAAGAGATGGCAAAGATAAGGACATCTTTTCCATTTCAAGCGGAGACTCGGGGAAGAAGATCCGAGCAAGCCGTGGATCAAGAGCTTCCAGGACTTTATATTCGGCCTTGGCTGCTTCCAGATCACCCAGCTTTAGGTAAGCCATCACAAGGAGGAGGTGCAGCAGAGGGTAATTGGGGCGCACCCGGAGGGCCTTCTTCAGAATCGTAATGGCTCGCTGAGGGTCTCCTCTTCTGAGATAGAGATCGGCCAGGACCCCGTACGCCTTCATCAAATCCGGTTTCAGGCGGATCGCCTGTTCTAGTTCCTGCTGGGCCTCCTTCCAGCGTCCTGTCTCCATATAGATCAGACCCAAGTTGGCATGGGCCTTGGCATAGCCCGGCCTGATCCGGACGGCCTCTCTGTAATGTTGGATCGCCTCCTGAAACTTTCCCTTTCGGTAGAGGGCGGAACCCAGATTGTTGTGTGCAAGGTAGTTCCCTTGGGTTACAGAGAGGGCGTGGGTGAACAAAGTGGTACTATCCCTCCAGTAGGAGGCCTGACTGCATGCGAGAAAGAAAAGGGCCAGAAGCCAAGAAACAGCGACCGCGGCTTCCAGAAAACGCCACCGTCTCCTTTTTCTCAGGACCTCCGCACCACCCCATGCAAGCATGATAAAGGGGCCAAGCAAAGAGATATAAGTATACCGATCGGCCATGGCCTGCGGCCCGGCCTGAACGATACCAATGACCGGGGCCAAAGTGATCAAGTACCAGAGCCATCCTACAAGGAGATAGGGTCTTCTTTTCCACCACCAAAGGGCTATACCGGTGATCGCCAAGATAAGCAAGGCCGATCCTACCGCCTTCGTCACCTGGGGCTCAGCAGGGAGGGGATAAAAAACAGCCAAGTCTTTGGGCCATACCATTTTCATTAGGTAGGTTGCGTATGAGACCGATGCATTGGCCAGACGATGCAAGAGGGGATAGTTCGTCATGGGGATCAGGGCACCTGCCGACTTGGCCGCATGAACGGTGATCAGACAAGAGCCCAGAGAAAGGATCACCAACGGGATCTTCTCCCTGAACAGGGGCCAGACCGCCCGGAGGGCTAGTGATTTTTTGGAGAAATCCTTCACCTCTGTGCTCTCCCATTGGATGTTAATAAGAGCTTGAACTCTTCCCAACGGCCAGAGATCCAGCAACAGAAGGAGCAGGGGAAAGCTCACCAGGATGGGCTTAGACATCAGCCCCAGAAGGAAGAGGAAAACCAAGAGAAGATAGGTTCGGAGCTTGGGCCTCCGTGCATAGGATGCGTAGGTCCAAAGGGCTAAAAAAAGAAAACATGTGCTTAGGAGGTCCTTTCTCTGCGCGGCCCAGGCCACGCTCTCCACATGGAGGGGATGGACCGCGAAGAGGCATGTAACGAGGAAGCTTCGCCACAAGGCTCCGGAAAGGCGCTCGAGGAGGAGGAAGAGTAAAACCGTGTTGAGGAGGTGGAGGAGCAGGTTGGTGAGGAGATGCCCGCCTGCACGGAGGCCATAGAGTTCCACATCGNTCATGTGGGAAAGCCAAGTTATAGGGTGCCAATGTCCTACATGGGTGTCAAAAAAGGCGGCGATGATGTTCTCCCAATGGAGCCCGTCCAGCACCAGGGAATTCCTCGTGATATAGAGTTCATCGTCGTAATTGTTGAATTCATGTCCTAAGATTTGACCATAGATCCCATAGACGGCGAGGAGAAGGACCAGGATAATGAGGAGTCGTATTGTGTGGGACTTGGTTTCGTTCATGGGGAAAGTGATCGGCTTAAAGAGGCTGCCTGGCTTGAATCAGCAAGGACCCTGCTAACTCCCGCAGCACCGCGATCCTCTCCAAAAGCTCCCCAGCCTTGGAGATAGGCTGGATTAGGAACAAAGGAGTCAAAGGATGAAGCCAGTCAAAGGGGGTGATCTTCACGTCAATGAACCCCTGGCGTTCCAGTTGCCTTTGAAGCCGCCACCGGAAGAACGCCGTCTCCTCGGGTGTATCGCCCAGTCGCTTCTTAAGCCATGGTACGTTCTTTTGGAGGAAGATTTGGGGGTTCAACATGTTCGGTTCCGCAAAAGCGGCCGTTCCCCCCGGTCGAAGCAGACCACGGATCCTCTCCAAAGCAGCTTTCAGCTCCAGGTGATGGAGCACGGACGAACCTACGATCGCATCGAATGGGTCGGAAGACCTATAATCCTCGAACCTCCCAACCAGGAATTGGATGTTGACAAAGGCCCCACATCGTCTCCTCGCTTTGTCCAAAAGCTCGGGAGACAGATCCAGCGCCACGATGTGGGCTCCGGTGCGTGCGAAAAATTGGGTAAAGATTCCGGTCCCGCAGCCGATCTCCAAGACCCTCATCCCGGGACCTAGCCCTGCAGCCCGCATGATCCACGCCGCCCTTCGATCGGCCCGAAGCCGGCCGGCTGGCGTGCCCCATCCCCAAACCCTATCCGGGTCCCCTTGGGACAATTTCATCCCGTGTTCCCGTTCTCGGAAGACAATGCTTTCTTTTAGCGAGTCGCCCAATTCCGCAGGGGATATATTATCCCCTCCCATCGAGGAGATAGGACCAGCCGCACCCCGTCGGAAGAAGGAAAGGTATTACTGTTCAGCCATGAGTCGACAAGTCCCCTTCCAATCGGTTTCCGGCTCACTTGAACTCCCCGGAGTTTTTCCCATGATGGCCTTGAGGAGACTCTTGGCCCTGATAGAATCCCAGGATTTCAAAAGGCGGTATTGGTCAAGGGCCCTCTCCCGATCCCCTAGGCGTAAAGATGCGATGCCTATAAGATAGCGTGCCAAAGTGAGCCCTGGACGTAGCTTGACCGCCTTTTGAAGCCAGGATATGGCTTCGCCGAATCTGCCCTGGTCGATCATAAGGGCCCCCAAATTCACATAGGCCTCTGCAAAGCGGGGTTCAATTCGGATGGCCTGGAGATAGTGTTCCAGGGCCTTTCCCTGCTGCCCCAACTCGGCCAAAAGCGAGCCCAAGTTGAGATGGGTCTCGAGATGACGAGGGTTCAGGCTCAGAGCCTTCTCATAGTGTCGGATAGCCTCTTTAGGCTTTCCCATCCTTTCGAAAATGTAACCTAGATGAAAATAGGCCCCCACGAAATCGGGCCGGATCTTGAGAGCTTCCCGGAGTTGATCCAAAGCCCTCTGCAGGTCGCCTCTCTTATAGAGGAGGTTGGCGAGATTATAGCGGGCTTCTACGTAGTTTGGTCGAAATTGAACGGCCTCACGGAAATGCCTTATCGCCTCACGCTCCCGCCCCTCCTTCATCAAGCAAAGCCCCATATTGTAGTGGGCATTTGGATGTTGAGGATCGATCAGAAGTGCCTGGCGGAGGTGTACCTTGGCCTCCTGGATCCGGCCTTGATCTAAGAGCGCCGCCCCCAGATTATTTTGGATCATGCTGTTGTTGCGCATTACAGAAAGGGAGTGGGTATATAGAGTCTCGCTGTCTTTCCAGTAACCCACCTGCCTTGAGGTTTGCCAAACCATGGGCACCAATCCCAAGACTACTACGACCCGAACTATTCGGGGGTGGAGACGAACCTTCCCCAGGAGGGCAGGGAAACCCCATGTGATCATCACAAAGAGGCCGACTATGGGAATGTAGGCAAAACGATCCGCCATTCTCGGCCAAGCTCCTGCCTGAACCAACCCCCCCACTGGAAAAAGGGTCCCCAGAAACCAAAGCCAACCCACCAAGAGAGAAGGAAACTTCCTCCTGAGGAAAACGCAGGCCGCCGAGATCCCCGTTAACAGCACCAGAGCAAGACCTACCTCCCATAAAGGGATCTCCTTGGGGAACGGGTAGAAGACCGCAAGGTGAGTAGGTAGAAACGTCTTGGCTATATAGAGGACATAAGAGACCAGGAGGTTCTTCACTCGAAGGACCAGGGGAACGGCCTCCGCGGAAATCACGATGTCCATTCGAGCCACGGAGTAGAAAGAGAAGGCCACGGCCGCAGCCGAAATCGCCATCAACGGCACCTTCTCCACTATCAAATCCTTGAAGGAAACCCTCTGTAGGGAATCACCACAAGAAACCCCTCTGGAAGGTTCGTTACCCACCATGCAGGAACCTCCCGGAGTTTCAGTCCACCTCCTCAAGGGCCAGTAATCCAGAAGCAAGAGGACACAAGGGAGGGTAATGATCNTGGGTTTTGCCAGGAGACCGAGCACGANAAAAATGACGACCCAAAAGTACATCCCGCAGGTCCGGATCTCTACGTATCGGCAATAGGCCCATAAGGAGAGCAACCAGAAAAGGGCGCAGAGGAGGTCTTTCCGCTCCGCAACCCAGGCGACGGACTCCACATGCAAGGGGTGAAGGGCAAAGAAGATGCCTATGAACCAGCTCCTCCAGAAGTCTCCTGTCATTCGGAATATGACGGCGAGGATAAGAAAACTGTTCAACAAATGGATCAGGAGATTCGTAAGGTGATGTCCCCCAGGATTCAGTCCGAAGAGCTCGAAGTCCAACATGTGGGAAAGCCAAGTCAGAGGGTGCCAATAATCCACATTATTGAACGTGAAGGACCAAACAATGGAAGAAAGAGAAAGTCCTTGTCGAACATGAGGATTTTTTGTCACATAGATATCGTCATCTAGATTGATGAAGTCATGCTCGACTACCTCACGAAAACAGAAGAAGGTCAAGACAAGAACAAAGATGGTGGCCAGAAGGCGGACTCGACTTGAATCTTTCAAGTGAAATGTCACAGGTTCTGTCTCAGCGCCTGGATTTCATCCTCAAAGGCCGGATTTCCGGGTCAAACGAACTTCAATCGGGACAATGCAAAGAGCACCGTCCTGAAGAGCAACCAACCGTGTCTCCATCTCAGTATATTGGTCCGTCCATATTTGCGCTGCCCATATCGGATCGGAATCTCCACGATCTTCAGGTTTAATTTCGCGGCTCCAAACAACAGGTTGAAATCCCCAAAAGGGTCAAAATCCCCGAAGTAGGATCGGTTCAATTGGATCTTTTCATAGTCCGATCTCCATAGGGCTTTCGTCCCGCAGAGTGTGTCCCTTATGGACTGGCCCAAAAGCCAAGTGAAGGTCCAACTGAAGAACTTGTTCCCCACCAGATTGAGAAAACGCATGGCCTCTTTTTCCATGGGATAAACGAGACGGACTCCCTGAACGAACTCCCCTTTTCGGGATCGAAGGACCTCGTAGAACCGGGGGAGATCCTCCGGCGCAACCGTCAGATCCGCGTCCAGGATCATCAGGATCTCTCCCCGGGCCTTCTCGAATCCCAACCGGACGGCATCCCCTTTCCCCTCTCCCACCTGCTTCACCAGAAGACAGGGAATCTCCGGGTGCCTCTCCATCTCCCTCTCGATCGCCTCGTAGGTCCCGTCCTCCGAATGACCTTCCACGAAGATGAGCTCGGTTCGACTCCCCATCTTGGGGAGGCGATAAAAAATCTCCGGAATGTTGCCAGCCTCGTTGCGGGCCGGGACAACTACCGAGACACTGGGCTCTGCGGATACTTCCATATGGCCGGGCCGAGGCCTTGCGATGAGAAAGTTGGTAAGAGCCAGGTAGTGAAAAGGCCAAATCCGGACCACCACCTTATTACAGAAGGATGCCAACAAAGGAATGGGTAATGGACAGAGGATCTCCCCCCATCGGCGGATCACCTCGCAGTCACTCAGATCCATCAATCCCTGGATATCCTCCACGGTGAGCCAGTTTTGAGGAAGAAGTGGCTTGGCCAGTCCCAGTCGTCTGGCCGCATGGAGGGGAATTTCCCAGAGTCGACTGTAAGTATTAAGTAGAATTCGGGTCCTGGGGGTGGCCAGCCTACGAATCTCCTGAAAAGCAGTCTGAACATCCCATAGGTCGTTGATCACATCCGAGAGGATGATGACGTCGAAAGATCCTTTCAGGCAAAGGAAGTGAGCGTCACACTGAAGGAAGACTAGGCGAGGATGTCTCTTTTTGGCGCGGCGGATCATCTCCCCGGAAAAATCCACTCCTACTCCCAAGGAAGGTTGGAGAGAGGCGAGCAATTCCCCGGTCCCACATCCGATTTCGAGGACGCGTGCATCCCTAGGGACCATGAAACCATAAATCTGCCGGACCCGCCGATGATAGTATCCCCCCCAATGGGACCTACTCTCGCTCCTCCTCGCAATTGCGTCCCAGTGTGCCCGCCTACCTCGGGCGTAGTCGGACCCAGCCCTATCCAATGGTTGTTCTTTCTTCGGCATGAATGAACTCGGGGTAGGCTCCGCCCGTACAGGAGGGGCCATCCCTCCCTACAAGAGAGGACATCCGTATCGGCTTAGGGGTCTCAAGGACCCGTTTCATCCCTTGAGCTTCCGGGAAAAGATGCCGGCAGCTCAAGCCAATCATATGCAGGTAAAACTTATAAAAATTAGATTAAAATAGCAAGCAATTAATATTTATTTTTTATAATTTTTTTTAATAAGCTTTTTCACTCCGCTATTCGCAGCCTTTTCTGGGAGCCGAGCAACTCATTCTGTCCTAGGGGCCTGCATATTAAGAGCGAAACCTGCTCCTATAGGAATCCGATAGCGTCGTTTTCCAGCTCTCAGCCCCTCACCAGGTCTATGGGAAAGCTGTTCACAAGCTCGAGCCATTTCCTCTCATCATGATAAGCAAAACTTAGCCGTTCCAAGTAATAACAAAGCAATTTTCGTTCCAAAACGTCTTGGTTAGAAACCAGTGTATAAAGTTCCCCCCACCGAGGGAGCAGCGCAAGGCTAGAGCTAATAGCATGGGTCATTCATTCCAGAGGCCATACCAAAGCGAGGCATGGCAGTTAGTACAACTTTCAGGGCCCATCAACGCGTCAGTCAAGGGTGTGGACAGAGGAGTGCTATGGAGAGGAAGATCCTTGCTTGCACGAGCAGGAGACAATAAATCTCCATATGTCGAAAGTGCAATAAGGCTCTGCTTTGCCTCCCGGTGACCGCAGGTCCCACCGCTTAATGTATGAGATCGCCGATTCGGCTCCATCGGATGCGATGTCTCTTGCGATCCCATGAGTAGTAGATCAGAAACGCCTTTCCCTTGACCATCCCTACATGCACGAACCCCCAGTAGCGGGAATCCCGGCTGTTGTCCCGGTTATCTCCCATGACGAAGAGATGGTCCTTGGGGACACGAACCGGGCCGAAGTTGTCGCGGGGGTCCAGGCTCCCAGGGATCACCCTAGGGTCACTATAGTACCCATGCTCGTCCTTCAATGGGCTCCCATTGATATAGATCCTCTTGTTTCGGATCTCGACCACATCGCCCTCCACAGCGATAATCCGTTTGATGAAATCCTTTCGGTGATCCACCGGAAAAACGAAGACGATTACATCTCCACGCTTGGGTTTAGTGAAGGGAAGGAGCCGGATCTTGGTGTAAGGGATCCGGAATCCATAGATGAATTTATTGACCAGAATGTGGTCTCCGATCTGAAGGGTGGGCATCATGGATCCCGAGGGGATCTTGAAGGCCTGAACGAAGAATGTCCGGATGAAGAGGGCCAGAAAGAGGGCTATGGCGATGGCCTCCGCATATTCCCGGAGGGTGCTCTTCTTCTTTCGATGCAGAACGCCCTCGTTAGTCAAGGGCAGGGTATCGAGCTTGGTCTTCCCTCTGGCCATCATCCCCTCCCGACTCCAATATATTCAAAACCCTTTTCGCGAACTTTGCTCGGCTCGTAGATATTCTTCAGGTCGATAAGCAACGGCCTCTTCAACTCCTTCTTGAGTCTCCCGAAATCGAGGTTCCTAAATTGGTTCCATTCCGTGGCGATGATCAAGGCCTCGCTCCCCCTTGCGGCCTCATAGGCGTCCTCGCAAAAGGTAATCTTCCCATCCAACACCAGGGAGGCATTTTTCATCCCGGCAGGATCATATGCGCGAAGGATCCCCCCCTTGACCAAGAGCTGATCCGCAATATAGACGGCGGGGGCTTCCCGGATATCGTCTGTGTTGGGTTTGAAGGTCAACCCCAACAAAGCGAGGGTCTTCCCCTCGACTCCCTCCAACACCCTCTCCACTTTCTCGACCATCCGCTCCCGCTGCTGACGGTTGACGCGAAGGACCGCCTCCACCAACTCCAGGGACACCCCGGCCTCTCTGGCAAAATGGGCCAATGCCCTGGCATCCTTGGGGAAGCAGGACCCCCCGAATCCTGGACCCGGATGGAGAAACTTGGGGCCGATCCGATGGTCCAGGCCCATGGCCTTGGCCACTTGGTGAACGTCGGCCCCGATGACCTCGCAGAGGTTGGCCATCTCATTGATAAAAGAGATCTTGGTGGCAAGAAAGGCGTTGCTGGCGTACTTGATCATCTCGGCCGTCTCAATATTGGTGATCACGAATGGGGTCTCGATCAGATAGAGGGGGCTGTAGAGATCCTTCAGAATGGCCCGAGCCTGGTCGCTCTCGGCCCCGATGACCACACGGTTGGGACGCATGAAGTCCTCAATGGCCGAGCCCTCCCGAAGGAACTCGGGGTTGGAGGCCACCTCGAACTGGTAGGCTCCTTGGGAACACTCGCGGATGATCCGTTCCACCCGCCTTGTGGTTCCAACAGGAACCGTGCTTTTGGTGACCACGAGCTTGTACCCGTCCAGGCTCTCCCCGATCTGACGCGCCACCTCATCCACCGCGCTCAGATCCACGGATCCGTCTTCCCTGGAAGGAGTCCCCACACATATGAAGATCACCAGCGATTCCCGAACCCCGCGTCTCAGGTCCGAGCTGAAAGAGAGTCTCCCTTGTTCCGCATTCCGTTTGACCAGTTCTTCCAACCCGGGCTCGAAAAAGGGTATCTTCCCTTCCCGAAGCGTGTGGAGCTTCTCGGTGTCCTTCTCCACACAGATGACCTTGAGGCCGAACTCGGCGAAACAGGCTGCAGTGACCAATCCGGCGTAGCCCGCCCCAACCACGCAGATGTGCATGGTACCACTCCTTTCCCTTACTATATCCCCAAAGAAACTCCCGTTACCGATCAACCCTCTCCCAATCCGGAAAGAAGGACCCTACCTTTTCCCTCCACATTATGATTATGCTGTTGACGGAAAAGGATCCGGCCCTTTGGTATTCTTAGAGAGAGTAAGAAAACCCCGACATTCCTCCTTCCACATGGCATCGATGCCATAGCTCCAACATCAAGAGATTCCAGATTTGATAATGGCGATTCCTTACCCCTTCCATGTGTTCCCGGATCAAACGCTCCACTCGCTCAGGACGGAAGTATCCTCTTTCTCTAGCCCGTTGATCCGTCAGGAGATCCCAGACCATCTCCCTCAAATCCTCCTGGAGCCAGCGCTCCAGAGGTGGGGTAAAACCCCTCTTCCGTCGCTGCAGAACTCCTTTAGGCAAGAGACCTCGCAGGCTCCGCCGCAGGATCCACTTTCCTCGGCCCCACCTCACCTTCAAATTCGAGGGGAGAGACGCGGCAAATTCCAGCAGGTAGTGGTCCAAAAAAGGAGATCTCACCTCCAGGCTGTGGGCCATGGAGGCAATGTCCATCTTCACCAAAAGATCATCGGGAAGATAGGTGTTGATATCGGTGTGAAGGGCCTGACCCACCAAGTCTTCAGAAGGACCCTCTTGGAACATGGTCTCCAGAAGGAACAATGTATCCCGCTGAGAGACTTCTTCCAGGAATTCTTCGCTGCAGAGCCATTCTTTCTCATCAGGGGGGAAATGCGAGATCCATTGTCCGTAACGACGAGCGAGGCTATCTTCCCCTGGACGTGCAAAGAGGCGGACTCGATGGAGCCAATGAGAACGTTCCCACCCTCTAGCTGGAATCCTGGATAATAATGACGGGATCATGCGCTGCCTCAGGGCTCGAGGGAGGGCCGCGAACCGCCGATACCACCCCAAAGCGCGATATCGCTGATAGCCGGCGAAGGCCTCATCCCCACCATCCCCGCAGAGGGCCGCCTTTACTCGTTGACTCATGGCCCTGCACACGTAGAAGGTGGGAACTGCCGAGGGATCTCCGAAAGGCTCATCGTAATGCCAAGCGATGCGTGGTAGATCCTCCTGGATGTTGGGGGTCACGTGGATCTCTTCATGGTCCGTTCGGTATCGCCCAGCCACCTCTCGGGCGAAGCGGACGTCCTCCGATCCATCGTCCTGAAAATCCACCGTAAGCGTCCGCAGCGGGCCTCGGCTGTGGAGCCGCATGAGGGCCACAACAGCGCTACTGTCCAGTCCCCCACTTAAAAATGCCCCTAGTTGAACATCGCTCACAAGGCGCAGTCGTACGGCCTCTTCCAGCCGGGCCATCAGTTCCTGGACAGCGGATCTCGGGTTCCAATGCTTCTCCGTGTCCCACGGAAGGGTCCAATATCGTTCCACCCGGATGGTTCCCTCCTTCCAGATGAGGTAATGGGCCGGAGGAAGTCGCTTCACTCCTTCCCAGGCACTCAAATCTCCGGGCACGTACTGGAGGGTCAGGTAATGGTATAAGGAATCCAAATTCACGCTGACCTTCCATCGAGGGTCGGCCTTGAAGGCCTTTGCCTCACTGGCAAAGGTCAAGGAATCTCCATCCAACCGATAATAGAGGGGTTTTTGACCCAGACGATCCCTGGCCAAAAGAAGAGCCCGCTTGGTCTCGTCCCAGATTCCCAATGCGAACATCCCCCTTAGATCCTGCAGAGCCCTCTCCCCCTTCTCCTCATAGAGATGGAGGATCACCTCCGAATCCGTTCGAGAACGAAACCGATGACCTCTCTGAATGAGTTGTTCCCGCAGCTCGCCAAAATTATAGATCTCCCCGTTAAAGACCAGCCGAAGGGACCCGTCCTCGTTGGGCATGGGCTGACGACCCGCCAGGCTCAAGTCGATGATGCTCAACCGTCGATGCCCCAATCCCACCCAAGGTCCGCGGTGGGAGCCACCGGCACTTCGGACCCATATCCCCTCGTCATCGGGCCCCCGATGCGACATGAGACTGCACATCCGTCGAAGGGTATGGACATCCATCCGAGGCCCCTCCATGGACACACTGCCGCAGATTCCGCACAACGCCCTTTTCCTCCCCTTTCAGCTTCCGTGAACGTCGAAGGAGACCTCCTCTGGGTCCTGGTGGCCTAGTCTCCCCCAGGATGGGAAGAAGACGAATCCTCAATCAGACCAAAGTGGCTCAAAGTCCTCCGGAGCCCTTCTTCGAAATCCACCTTAGGTCGGTAACCCAGAAAACCCTCGGCCAAGGTGATATCCGCCAGAGAATGACGGACATCCCCGGGACGGGGAGGGGCGAATTCCGGAGTGGGCTTCACCCCTGCCACTCTCGACATGGCCTCCAGCAACTGCAGCACACTGATGCTCCGCCCGCATGCGATGTTGAAGACACGGCCTGGGGCCTCCTCGGCGAAACACGCCCGCAGGTTGGCCTCCACCACGTTTTCCACAAAGGTGAAATCCCTGGTCTGCCGTCCGTCTCCATAGATGGTGGGAGGTCGTCCCTCCTTTAGAGCTGAGGCGAAGCGGGGGATCACTGAGGCGTAATGGGAGGAGGGATCCTGCCTGGGTCCGAAGATGTTGAAATAGCGAAGGACCACGGTCTCCAGGCCGTAGGAGGCGAAAAAGGCCCGGCAATACCCTTCCCCTGTAAGCTTGGTGGCCGCATAAGGGGAAAGGGGGGACGGGGGAAGATTCTCCCGTTTTGGCCGTATCTCCTCCCCTTCCACATTGCCGTAGACCGACGAAGAGGAGGCAAAGATCACCCGCTTTACCCCCGCCTCCTTGGCCTTGATGAGGACCTTAAGGGTCCCCTCCGCATTGACTCGATGGCTCGTCCAGGGATCCTCCACGGAGCGGGGGACCGAGGGGATGGCGGCTTGGTGCAGCACGTAATGGACCCCCTCCATGGCACGTCCCAGCAGCCACTCTTGGCAGATATCCCCCTCGATGACCTCCAAGGACGGATGACCGGCCAAGTGGCTGAGATTCTCCCTCCGGCCCGTGGAAAAGTCGTCGATGACCCTGACTTCATGACCGTCGGACAAAAGTCGGTCCACCAGATGAGACCCGATGAATCCTCCTCCTCCCGTCACCAAGAACCTCGCCATGCTTCAGCCTCCTATGATCTCCCGAAAGCACCCCAACGAAGGGCCTTATATGCCCCGTATGGTGACCATGTCAAGTTCCCATGGGGGAGGATATCGCACCGATGTCAGGAACAAACCTCTGGCCGGAGCTGTCATCCCGGCCGCAGCCCGATCTTTCCGCATCAGGATGCAAGGAATCTCTTCAGGAGCCCTCTTTCCCAGACCCACCTCCACCAATGTCCCAACAATGGACCGAACCATATATTTGAGAAAGGCATTGGCCTCGATCCAGAAGACGAGCAGGGGCCCCTCTCTCCGCCAACCACAATCGATCACTTCTCTAATCGGGTTGTTCGCATCGCAATTGGAGGATCGAAATGACGAAAAATCGTGCCTCCCCTTGATGAAGCGAGAGGCCTCCTCCATGGCCTGAAGGTCGAGAGGAGAAGAAAGATTCCAACTATAGCGATGCTGAAAGGCCGAGGCCACCCGATCGTTCCATATCCGATACTCATATCGTTTGCCCAGTGCGCTGAATCGTGCATGAAAGGACCACTCCACCTCTTGGGCCAAGAGGATTCGGATATCCTCCGGCAAAAGGGCGTTTAGGGCTCTCTGCAGGGTATCGGGATCAAGGCGGGAGGATGTATGGAAATGGGCCACCTGTTGCAAAGCGTGGACCCCCGCATCGGTCCTCCCCGCAGGGGTGAGCCGACTTGGGTGTTGGGTGATCCTTTGGATGGCCTCTTCCACTACCTGCTGAATGGTCCGAACTCCCGGCTGGATCTGCCATCCATGGTAGCCTCCCCCGTCGTATTCCAATATCAGCCGGATGTTTCTCTTCAAAGCTTCTTCTATGTTCCCTTTCAGGGTTTCCAGCACGCAGGCTGGAGGCTGCGGCTACAGCTTTTGTCCCACGATCCTACGCCAACGGTGTGGGGCTCCATGCTGATAAGCTCACCCTTCAGCCCCCGAGCCTCCAGCCCCTAACCTTGAGCCGAGCACCTTCGCCGTTCGCCTTTGCGCCGCTCTCCAGCTAAAGGGGAGCTATTTTTCTCCGTACGCATTCTAAGTCTTTGAAACCGTACCACAATCCTCTACCGGGTTCAAGAAGTGCCACTAACCCTCCTTTCGGTCGGAAGATACGGCCTTTCTCCGTCTGGACACTCCTGGCGTTTTTCCCTATGATGGTGGGATAATAACCGGCTTTTCGGGGATCTCCTCGATTTCGCCATAAACTGTTTTCCTGAGTTGCAGAAAGGATTCGCCTGGGACGCTTGAGGAGACCTGGATCATGAGGGTGATGCTTACGGGGGCCACAGGTTTTGTGGGCGGACACCTCCTCAAGCTCCTCCTGGAGAAGGGATTTTCAATCCGATGTCTCGTCCGACCGGGACGTGAAGATCTCCTTCCCAGAGCAAGCCGGGTGGAGATCGTCCATGGAGATCTCTGCGACGCTCAAGCCGTGGAGAGGTGCGCTCGAGGATGCCGTGTCATCTTCCATGTGGCCGCCGACTATCGCTTATGGGTCCCGGACCCCTCTAGGATGTATGCTGTTAACGTGGGTGGGACGAGGAATGTCCTCTTGGCGGCCCGAACGGCCTCCGTAGAAAGGGTGATCCACACCAGCACGGTGGGGGCCCTGGGAATCCCTCCGGACGGCTCTTGGGGTACCGAAAAGACCCCCGTCTCCCTCCATGACCTTGCAGGGCCTTATAAACGTTCCAAGTATCTGGCGGAGCAAGAGGCCCTTCATGCCGCGAAGGAAGGACTCGACGTGGTTGTGGTCAACCCAAGTACCCCCGTGGGACCTGGCGACCGTAAACCTACCCCTACGGGGAAGATTATCGTGGACTTCCTTAATCGTCGGATGCCCGCTTATGTGGAGACGGGCCTTAATTTGATCCATGTGCGCGATGTGGCGCAGGGCCATGTGCTGGCCTTGGAACGGGGGCGCAGGGGTGAGAAGTATATCCTGGGCAACCAAAACCTCACCCTTCGGGAGATTTTTCAGATGCTCGAGGAGATCGCAATGATCCCTGCGCCGCGCATCAAACTGCCCAGAAAACCCATCGAGATCTTGGCCATTCTCAATGAGGCCGTGAGTCGCTGGATCACCCATCGTGAGCCCCGCATACCGCTGGACGGGGTGCGTATGGCGGCGAAGAAGATGTTCTTCGATGCTTCCAAGGCCGTGGATGAGTTGGGGCTTCCGCAGACTCCCGTCCGCCAGGCTCTCTCGGAGGCGGTGGAGTGGTTCCGTCGAAACGGATATGTCCGGAATACCTGAGCGAGGAACGGATTCACCATGCCTTTTGAAGAGGATTCAAGGGAACCAGGTGGCGGCAGAAGCCAAACCTCAGGCTCACGGGACCGAAAGCTAGGCGACGAATGGGCCGACTGGGACGGCTCTGTAGATGGAGACATCGACGAGCCCAAAGGGCGATTCCTCCTCTTGGCCACCTCCATTTGGGGGCTCCTGGCGGTGGGGCTTCTGGTCCTGGCCTACCTCGTGGAACCCAGGCTGAAGCAGTGGCCGCCCTGGGTGCAGGTCCTCACTAAGGGCGCCATAAGTGTGCTCTTCGTGGCCGCCCTGGCCTATTACCTCCTGGTCCTCGTGGAGGTCCTCACGGAACGCGTCTCCGTCCTTCCCTACGGCGCCAGCGAAAAGATGCTCCTTTGGCTCCTTCCCAAGGCCGTCTGGTTGGGAGGCAAATTCGGGCTCTCGCGTGATCGGATCGGAAACTCGTTCGTGAAGGTCAACAACGCCCTGACACGGTCCTATAGGAGGCGGATCGACGGGACCAAGCCGGTCATCCTCCTGCCACGATGCCTAAGCCGTGAGACCCGCAAGGCGATTCGGGAGATGGTGGGAGATTCCCCCTATGGTATCTACACAGTGGGAGGAGGAGAGGAGGCAAGAAAGGTCATCAGCAAGGAGCGACCCAGCTTTATCATCGCCTTGGCCTGCGAACGGGACCTGATCAGCGGGATCAGGGACGTGGCCCTTCGGATCCCTGTGATCGGAATCCCCAACAAGCGCCCTGAAGGACCTTGCAAGAACACCTTGATCGACCTGGAGGAGTTCCGGAAGGCCCTTCAATTCGCTCGTGAGACCGCCTACCGAGGCACTCCTTCCATAAGGGAAGCCATTACCCGCACTTCGGATGACGCACCATGAAATTTCCTCTTTCCCTTCACTGGAGTATGACCCGTTACCTCGTGAAGATGCGGCGCAAAGGGGTGGAGCGGTTTCCACTCGTGCTCATGTTGGAGCCCACCCATCGCTGCAACCTCCAATGCACCGGATGCGGCCGCATCCGGGAGTATCGAGAGACCCTCCACATGGAACTCTCTCTGAGCCAATGTCTTGAGTCTGTACGTGAGTGTCCCGCACCTGTGGTGACCATCACTGGAGGAGAGCCCCTGCTCTATGAGGAGATCGACTCCCTGGTCAGGGAGATCCTCAGAGTAGGAAGGCACATCTATCTTTGCACCAATGGTCTACTTCTGGAGTCCTCTCTGGATCGCTTCAGACCCTCCAGCCGCCTTACCCTTAATGTCCACCTGGACGGTCCTCCGGAAGTCCACGACCAACTGATCGGCACCCCGGGGATCTTCGAACGTGCTCTGAATGGAATCCGTGCGGCCAAGGCGAAAGGCTTTCGAGTGACGACCAATACCACCATCTATCGGGAAACCCGGCCCGAAACCCTGGATCGACTCTTTCATGAACTGACCCAAGTGGGCGTGGATGGACTCTTGGTTGCTCCAGCCTATCACTACGAGGCGGTGGACGACGGGATCTTCCTCACCAAGGAAGAGATCATCCAAAAGTTCCGACAGATGGAACCCGTCCTCAAACGCCATAAGATCCTCAGCACGCCTCTTTATCTCGACTTCCTCATGGGACGGAGGGCCCTTCGGTGCACCCCATGGGGGAATCCGACCCGCAACCCTAAGGGCTGGAAGTCCCCCTGTTATCTCATCACGGACGGCCACTACCCCACATTCCAGCAGCTGATGGAGGCCACTCCCTGGGAGCGATTTGTCACAGGAGATGATCCCCGCTGCCGCAATTGCATGATGCACTGCGGATTCGAGCCCACGGTGGTCCGGGAGTTGAGCGGGAGCCTCAAGGATCTGTGGCGAATGATCCTCTGGAACCTCCAGTAGCCGTATAGAGGGCGCAAGGCCCAGGACACTAGGCTCAAGGCTGAGGGTTCAAGACTCAAGGCGCACGGTTTATGGTGCATAGCAATTTCGTCGACGCTTATTCACTTAGCTCCGAATTTGTTACAAGTTACAAAGAAGGATGTCCCTGGAGCGAATATTCGAGATTTTTCGGGGCGCCCCCGCCTTGGCGAATCCCTCACTTGGGCGGGACCGAAGGGCGGATTTCCGGGCTTTGCGGCCGTTAGGCCGATTCCGGGAATCCGAATCCCGCCGTAAAGGCGGGACAGCCTAGAGCAGGCCGAAAAATATCGCCAGTGAGAACAAGGGACATCCTTCTTTGTTCAACGCCTAAATGAGTCCCTGCTGAGCTAAGTGAATAAGCGGATTCTCGTAGTCGCGGGCCTCAGCCCGCGCAACGTAGAAAACAGCCTTGCAGTCATTCTCACTGCCTGCAACGAACTTCATGACGCATCCGGGTAAGTAATGGAAGCACTCCTCGGGACGATCATCCTGCGCCCATACGTCTTTCTTTTTTTGGCCTGTTATTTGATCGGGGCTTCCCTTCAGTTCGGCATCCGGCCAGCAATGCTCTTCATACCGGTGGGCTACCTCATCGCCCTCGCATCGGAATGGTCCTCCACACATTGGGGGTTTCCCTATGGATTGTACGGCTACGTTCCCGCCACGGCGGGAACGGAGATCTGGGTCTTGGGTGTTCCCTTCATGGACTCGCTCTCCTATGTGTTCCTTTCGGCCTCCAGCTACAGCACGGCCCTCTTCCTGTGGAGGCCCATCCGGAAGGGAACCAACGGTTGGCAGATCGGCCTGCCCGAGGGCCCTGAGAAACCGTGGGCTCCCATCCTGCTGGGGAGTCTTCTTACGGTCTTTCTGGATGTGATCATCGATCCTGTAGCCCTCCGGGGGGATCGTTGGTTTCTGGGAAAGATCTACGCCTACCCCCTGGAAGGTCCCTATTTCGGTGTTCCCCTGAGCAATTTTGGGGGCTGGCTGATGGTTGGCTTTGTGCTCATCCTCAGTCTTCGTCTTCTCCATGGATGGGAGGGTAGTGGAAAGCACAGGTACCACAAGCCGTGGGCGCCCCTTTGGGGCCCTGTCCTCTATCTGGGGATCTTGGTCTTTAATCTGACTGTCACCTTCTGGATCGGAGAGATCACCTTGGGTCTGGTGGGAGCCTTTTTGACAGGGCTGTTGGTGACGCTGGGAGGTTTCTGGACCCTATCCAAGATATCTCTGGAGTCCACCCCGAAGGATCACGAGGAGAGATAGGCCTCCAAGATCGGCCACAGGACTGTCCCGAGTGCTCGGCTGGCCGAGAGGGCGTTTCGTGCCATCCGAGCTATCTGGTATATGCCTCCTGGTCGACGCATAAGGTCTCGAAGGATGAGCCTTCCGCTAAGCCGGAGGGATTCGTCCATCCATTCACGGATCCGTTCCTCCACTGGATCGAACAGGGTGTCGGAGATGGAACGAATCGCTGCCAATGGGACCTCCCTGGCGCAGAGGGCCTCGCATAGATAATAGGTCTCCATGTCGACCACAGCGGGCATGAACTCCTCGGGGAGGATTTCGGCCAGCTGCACCTTGCTCGCGGGTGCATCCACCGAGACCACCCCTCCGCCAAGATGAACCCTTTGGGACCTCCCTCCCCATGTCTCCGGCCGCGGAGGGAGATGCGTCATACAAGGGGGAGAAAGGGTCCCGACCATCTCGTGGAAACGGGTGACCCTGTCGGCCGCCACCACATGGCCGACGCCCAGCTCCGAATGAAGCCCCCCGGCGAACCCTACGGAGAGAAGTGCGCGCGGGGAAAGATCCTCCAGGATCTCCTCCAGCCCCTCCATGGCCCTTGCCGCGCCCATCCCCGTGACGATCCAACGGATCCGGATCCCACCTTCCACCCTCTCGTAGATGCAGCGGCCCGATGAACTCCTTCGCATAGTCCACCCCTTGCGCCTCAAGAGAGGCCACCCTTCCATGCGAAGAGCCGTTAAGATCCCGATATCCATGCCGCGCATAGTTGATGGCTGTCCCGCCTTAATACCCGCCCTCTTCCGGTCGATATGATAAAACAAGGCGGATGAAACATCCAGGAGATCTGTATCTCCCGAACATGTTCCCATCTTTGCCATCCGAGGGGAGATTCGTCGAATCGAGGAGCTCTGGGAAACCAACCTAACCTCATGCAACAGAGACGGATCGAAGAGGACCTGCAGGCGATATACCGATGGGATCCTGGAATATACGGGCCGAGGAGGAGAGTTTTTCGGGAAGGAACGCTTTGAGGAGCAGATCGTGAGGCTGCGCAGCCTGCCTCTCGGGAGGATGGTCGCAGCTCTCACGGACGTCCTGAAGAAATGCGGCTATCCTTCGGAGCCGAAGAAGGAGGAAACCGCCCCTTTTCCTGGTGGCATCAGTCAGGAGACTGCGGACTGGATAGAGGACCAGCTCTGAGCGTCTGTCTTCGGCACATCTGAGCGGGGGAGATGAAAAAGGGCAAGGCGCTGACGGCCCATGCCATAAAGGGAAGCGCGAGCACTTCCTGCAGGCAAGGATGGACGACTATCTCTCAAAACCGATCACACCGGATGGCCTCTTCTCAATGGGCTGGAGAACTCCATGGAAGAGCTCAATGGGCGTTGGGGAGGTGCTTCGTAGACCGGAATCTCTGTCTCAATAATGGCTCTCATCATCCATATGGTGTATTTTGTCTATCTCGTCCGTTTCGTGCGTGGGTTTAACCGCTCACTCCCTTCGTATTTCATCTCCACGGTCTCAAAAGAATCCTCGAATACCTTGAGGATTACATTCCCTTAGCCCATTAGCGGACCTGATTCGATAATGAATCACATCCCCCCAGTAAACGCACCCCGGAAACACCCTGCTTTCCATCCTCTCTCTGCATCCCCTCCCTAAACAAAGCCCTACGCTCTCCTCCATTCTCTTTGGCGGAAAGCCTTCCCCATTTATTCAAATCCTTGACTCACCCATCCCCACCTTAGGTAGAAGCGACCTCTCCGTGGCGGCAATTTACCCATTTTTTTCCTTGAGGCAAAATGCGCAAAAATCATCCAATCATCCAGACAACCAGATACACCGGATAAACCGGACCCCCGGGTTATCAATCTTGACACGGTCCTTGGATATGGATAAGTTTTAAGGAAAGTTTATATGTATATGGAGTATGGCAATGAAGAAAACCACAGTGGTCATCGACGAGAAACTCCTCGCCGAGGCCATGGAGGCCATGGGGGCCAAGTCAATCCGCGAGGCCATCGAGACGGCCCTTAGGGCCGCGGTCAACAAGAAAAAACAGGAGGCCTTGGCCGCCGCGCTGGGCACCTTTGAGCTGGATTTGACCCTGGAGGAGCTGGAAGAGCTGCGCAATGCCCATTGATCGCTTTCTCGTGGACACTTCGGTCTGGATCTTCGCATTGAGGAGGGATCCTATCCCCTCGATCCGGGAGCGGATCGGGCGCCTCCTCAATGCGAACGCCGTCTTGATCACCAGGATCATCCAGCTGGAGATCCTGGGCGGTGCCAGGACCGAGCGGGAATTCCACCGATTGAAGTCCCTCCTGGATGCCCTCGATCGGGTGGAGGCGGAACGCCCTGTCTGGGAGCGGGCGTACGGGCTTGCCTTCACGTTGAAACGCAAGGGCATCACCGTCCCCTATACGGACATCCTGATTGCAGCCTGTGCCATGGCCTCGGGCTCCACCTTAGTGCACGCAGATGCCCACTTCGACCTGATGTCCGAACACGTGGACCTTCAGGTGGAAAGCCTCGTTGCGGAGGTTCAAAATTGAGGACGTCCGTGAAATTTTGGGTATGGTCTATATTGAAAGTGGCACGCTCATCTCTTGGGTCGGGAAGATGGCAAGCAATCCCTTGCCACAGGAGGTAGACCGTGCTGGAGCAAGAGGTACATATCGTACTTGGGTTTCGTTTGGCAATGGGCGAAGTGATTCTCGGCAAGGTTGTCTATACGCTTCAGAAGCCTTCGGGATCCGCTTATGCTTCGGATCCTTGAGGCCATATTGATGGGCTATGACGATATTATCTGTGACCAGCTCCTTGGAAAGTGTGGAAAGGGAAAGGTGCCATGAAGGTCGTGTTTCACGAGGAATTCCATCGCTGCTATACGCCTGACCCTGCAGCGGCCCAAGGCCGGATGGAGGCCGTTGTGGAGGCCGTTGGAGACCGCTTTTCCTTTGTGAAGGCCCGACCCGCCACGTCCGAGCAGATAGGAAGGGCCCACAGCTCACGGCATATGAAATCTGTGTCCTCCGCAGGGCTCTATGAGATCGCCGCCCTTGCGGCCGGGGGCGCTGTCCAGGCCGCCCTCATTGGAATGAAGGAGCCTGCCTTCGCCCTGATCCGACCCCCCGGCCACCACGCCTCCAGGGATCACAGCTGGGGATTTTGCTATTTCAACAACATGGCCATCGCGCTGCTGGAGCTTCGGGCCCAAAGACTCATCCGAAGCGCCTTGGTCCTGGACATCGATCTCCACTTCGGCGACGGAACCGTGGACATCTTGGGAGGCCAGGGCTGGGTGCGAATCCACAACCCCTCCTCAAGGGACCGTGAGCTTTACCTGAAAGAGGTGGAGGAGGCCATCGCCGGAGAACCTGTGGACATGATCGGAGTCTCCGCGGGATTCGACTATCACCAAGACGACTGGGGAGGGCTCCTCACAACCGAGGATTACGGGCAAATCGCCCGTTGGGTCCGCAAGGCAGCATCCCAATGGGGCAGCGGGTGTTTCGCTGTGTTGGAAGGGGGATATAACCATCAAGTCCTAGGGGAAAATGTGGTGGCCTTTCTTGAAGGGCTATCATAGTGTAGGCGGACTCATGCGAAACTGAAGGGATCAACGAAATAAAGGAGAGGGACCAGACCAGCGGACCGGACGGAAACGTCTCTCAATCAATCCGCTTCAGACGATAGCTTGTGCTGCCCATCCCGATCCTCTCTGCATGCCTCAGCTGCACCATGGGATCCAGATGGGGATGGGAAAGCGCGGCCAGGTCCTTTCCTCCCACCTCTCGAGTGAGGTCCAAGGTGGCCATATCCACCGCCACAGGGTCCGTGGATCCCAGGATCCCGATGTCGGGTAGGATCTTCTTCTGGGCCGTGGGCATGCAATCGCACTCCTTGGTCATGTCCACCAACACGTTGAAGAAAAAGCACTTTCCCTCCTTGTGGACCAGCGCCCCCATGGCGTACTCGGCCATGCTCCTCTGGAGTTGAGCCGATTCCTTCCCCCAGTTGTAGCGTATCGCATCGAATCGGCAGACGGCCAGGCACTGACCGCAGCCGATGCAGGCCTCTTGGAGGATGTAAGAAGACTCCTCCCTTTCCTCGATGGCCCCCTTGGGACACCATTTACGGCATTTCCCGCAGAGCTGGCATTTCTGGGGGTCGACCTGGGGCATGATGGAGGAGTGCTGTCGCATCTTTCCCGCACGGGAGGCCAGCCCCATACCCAGGTTCTTGATGCAGGCCCCGAAGCCCGTGCCGATATGCCCTGTCGCGTGGGAGACCACCAGAAGGGCATCGGCCGCAAGGATCTCTCGGGCGATCTGAACCCGGCTGTGAAGTTCACCCGGGATCTCCACCTCCATTTCGGTGTTGCCCACAAGCCCGTCAGCCATGACAAAAGGGGCCCCCACCCGCTCTATGGAAAACCCGTGGCCATGGGCTAGAAGGATGTGTTGGATGGCGTTTCCCCTCTGCCCCCGATAGAGGGTGGACGTCTCGGTAAGAAAGGGGAAAGCCCGCGAACCCTTCACGCGTCGGACCAGCTCGGCCACCACTTGCGGGCGCACATGAGTGCGGTTTCCCTTCTCTCCCACATGCACCTTGATGGCCACAAGCTCCCTCTGTGAGATCCTCGAGGCCACATCAGCGGCTTCATAGAGCCTCCCCACGGCCTTGGCCTGTTCCTTGGGAGTGGCCCCGTCACGAACCTCCACCAAGTAGACCCATGAACTCATCCCACATCCCCCTTTGCCCGAACCTTCAGCCCGGAATGCTATGCCAACAACGCTCCTCATGGCAAGCCCAAGCCTCATGTGTGGGACCTGGGGCCCTGAGTCCTTCTCCGTAATCCCCTCGGGATTGACGGCTGAGGCCCCCCGGAGTATAAAGTTGAGTGCCCACCCCATTGACTCTATCCATGGGAAGGGGATGACCGCCAATGATCCATCGCATCGAGATCGGCTTCCTGGAGGATGTCGGGGATGCGTACGGAGCACGCATCGCAAGGCGCATCTCTGAACATCTCGGTTTTGCCGTTGATCGAGCCCGCACCATCGATGTCTACACTGTGGAGGGAGACATCTCCGAGGGCCAGGCCGAACAGATCGCCCGAGAGCTCTTTCTCGACCCCATCACCCAGGAATTCCGCGTGAACCGCCCCCTGGCCCGGGATTTCGACTGGCTCATTGAAGTGGGCTACCTCCCCGGGGTGACGGATAACGTGGGGCGCACCGCCCGAGAGACCATCGAGACCTTTTTGGAGAGACCGCTGGGTGGGGGGATCTACACCTCGCGGCAATACCTCCTTTGGGGACGCCTCTCCAGGGAGGAGGTGGAGCAGATCGCCGTGCGGCTTCTGGCCAACACCCTCATCCAGCGGTACGAGATCCGAAGCCGCAGACAGTGGGAGGAAGGCCGGATCATCCCTCCACGGGTCCCCAAGGTCAGGGGCGAAGCAGTGGACCACGTGGAGGAGATAGACCTCGAGATCCCCGACTCCGACCTTATGAGGCTGAGCCAGGAGCGCGTCCTTGTGCTGGACCTCAGGGAGATGAGGGCCATCCAGGCCTATCTCAGGCGCAGTGAGGTCCTGGAAGCCAGGCAACGGGTTGGACTGGGGCCGAGGATCACGGATGTGGAGATCGAGGCCCTGGCCCAGACCTGGTCCGAGCATTGCAAGCACAAGATATTCAACGCTGTTATCCGGTATGTGGACGAGACAGGCCGCCAACGGGTCATCCACAGCCTCTTCGATACATTCATTCGAGGGGCCACTCAGAAGGTCCGCGAGGCATTGGGACATCGGGACTGGTGCCTCTCCGTATTCAAGGACAACGCCGGTGTCATCCGGTTCAACGATGAGTGGAACCTGGTCTTCAAGGTGGAAACCCACAACACCCCCTCGGCCCTGGAACCCTATGGAGGTGCCCTCACCGGCATTGTGGGGGTCAACCGGGATCCTTTCGGCACAGGAAAGGGGGCCAAGCTGATCTTCAATACGGACGTCTTCTGTTTCGCCCCCCCGGATTACGACAAGCCCCTCCCCCCCCGTCTTCTCCATCCGCGGCGGATATTCGAGGGGGTCAGAGAGGGAGTCGAACACGGAGGTAACAAGAGTGGGATACCCACGGTCAACGGATCCATCGTCTTCGACGAGCGCTATGCGGGAAAACCCCTTGTCTACTGCGGGACAGGAGGGCTGATGCCCCGCACTATCAAGGGAGAGCCCGCCCACGAGAAGGCCGCCAGAGCTGGCGATCTCATCGTGATGACGGGAGGCCGGATCGGTAAGGACGGTATCCACGGCGCCACCTTCTCCAGCGAGGAGCTCCATGAGGGCTCCCCGGCCACAGCCGTCCAGATCGGAGATCCCATCACGCAGAAAAAGATGACCGACTTCCTCCTCAAGGCACGGGACGAGGGCCTCTACACGGCCATCACGGACAACGGCGCCGGGGGGCTCTCGTCTTCGGTGGGGGAAATGGCCAAGGATTGCGGGGGCTGCGAACTCCATCTCGACCGAGCTCCCTTGAAATACCAGGGACTGCGGCCATGGGAGATCCTCCTCTCAGAGGCCCAAGAACGAATGACTCTGGCCGTGCCTCCGGAGAAGGAGGCCCGATTCCTGGAGCTGGCCCGCCGTATGGGTGTGGAGGCGACGGTCCTGGGACGTTTCACGGACAGCGGCTACTTTCATGTGCTTTACGAGGGAAGGACCGTGGCCTACCTGGATATGGACTTCCTCCACGATGGAGTCCCCCGGATGGAGCTCGAGGCCCGATGGAGCCCTCCTAGACATGAGGAGCCGGACTTCCCCTGCCCCGAGGAGTTGACCTCCCTCCTGCTCGCCATGCTCGGCAGGCTCAACATCTGCAGCAAGGAATCCGTGGTTCGACAATATGACCATGAGGTCCAGGGGGGAAGCGCGGTCAAACCCATGGTGGGGGCTATGGAGGACGGACCGGGAGATGCCGCCGTGTTGCGGCCCTTGCTCGACTCCACGGAGGGGGTGGTCGTCTCCCATGGAATATGTCCCCGGTACAGCGACATTGACACCTACGCCATGATGGCAGCCGCCATCGATGAGGCCCTTCGAAATTACCTCTGTGTGGGAGGGGTCATGGACCGCTTGGGAGGACTGGACAACTTTTGTTGGCCTGACCCCGTCCAATCCGAGAAAACCCCCGATGGCCACTATAAGCTGGCCCAACTGGTGCGAGCCAACCAGGCCCTCTACGATATCACTACAGCCTACGGCATCCCCTGTATCTCCGGCAAAGACAGCATGAAGAACGACTACAAGATCGGGGAGACCAAGATCAGCATCCCCCCTACGGTCCTCTTCTCCCTGATCGGCCGGATCCCAGATGTCCGAAAGGCCGTGACCATGGACGTCAAGCGCCCCGGCGACCTGGTCTACGTCCTCGGGATGACCCGTCCTGAATTGGGAGGGTCCGAATATTTCGCCCACTACGGGTTCGTGGGAAACGGGGTCCCCCGCGTGAGGCCCGATGACTTCCTCCCCCTGTATCGTTCCCTCCAAGACGCCATTCAGGACGGCCTCATCGCCTCCTGTCACGACTGCTCCGACGGAGGGCTGGGGGTGGCGCTGGCGGAGACGGCCTTCGCCGGGGGTTACGGCATGGAGGTGGAGCTGGGAAAGGTCCCTCAGGAAGGGCTGGATCGTGACGACTGGATCCTCTTCTCAGAATCGCAAGGACGTTTTGTGATCACGGTTCACCCGGAACACAGGGAGGCCTTCGAAGAACGCATGGCGGGCCTTCCTGCGGCGATGGTGGGCAGGGTGCGGGAGGATTCCCTCTTTTTAGTGAAGGACCGAACCGGAAGGCTCATCGTCAAGTCGCAAATCCAAAAGCTTAAGGCCTCCTGGAAACGCCCCTTGGCCGACTTTTGAAGATCATTCCCTAAAGGGCCCATTCGGAACGGATTGAGGACCACCCGACTTCCCTTCCCCGGAGGGGGAAGGGCTCGCTTCTTTTTCTTTATACTTGAGGATGCTGAGGATCAGGTCGCGGACCAAGGGGTGGGTGAGGAAATAGTGGACCTCGACTCCCTCTCGTCGAGAAGCGATGATCCCCTGCCGTTTCATGATGTTTAAGTGCTGGGAGACATTAGATTGGGAAAGCCCTAGACAACTCCAGATGTTCTTGACATTGCAATCTCCCACCTCGGAGAGACCGTAGACGATCTGAAGCCTAACCGGATGGGCCAACACACGAAGGAGATCCGCCTCCTCACTAAAGTCCAGCTCCTTGACCTGGGTCATCACCGCCTCTTTGTCCGCCATGACACCGTCCCCCTTGACTTTGAGGATATCTAAAGCCCAAGATTACCACCGCAATCATTCAATGGGAGGTCCCACTTCATCCTCCTCCCCCATAAAGGAACTGCCATGTCCCACCTAGATGGGCCACCCTAGAGCCACCCAAATAACTGCCCAGCTATTCCCCATGCATCTTTCAATGCGCAGGCTGAAATCCGTCAATGACATTAGCCCACTCCACTCGGTGGACAGGCTAAAGCCTGCGGCTACAAAATGTCTTTCCGCCCTTGGCGGACTTCCTGCTCCAGTTTGGTGGGCCCCTAGCCTCTAGCCTTTCCGCCAAGGGGCGGATGTGCCGTACGCCTTGCGCCGCCCCCTCGGTAAGCGAAGGTCATTTTCCACATATTTACAAATATCATAATATGGTGATAAAAGAAAGAAAATGGAGAGGGAAAACCGGAATCAGATGGCTGGGTCTCCCCAGTGCGGAAAAGAGAAGGCGGATAGGAAGGAATCAGGCTCCCTAGTGAAAGGAGAGCTGGTAATCCTCGATCAGCAAGGAGGGGTTTCATGGAGGGTTCTGTTGTGCTCCAACTATCGGAAGAGGAGCTTGTGCGTCTCAAGAAAATCCTTCAGCGTCGAGACGAAGGAGAAAGCCTCCTTTTTATCCGCGAAGTGCTCCGACCCAAGCTTCACACCCTGCGAAGCCGTGAGCTTCGATCGGATCGTCCTACGAGTGTGGGTTGATTCCGTCTCGGTCTTCCTTGCGCCGATCCACGGCGCAGACGTCCCGGCTCATTCATGTCCTTACGCCCAGCTTGGGAAAAATCCATCGATTCAAGATGATCCATACTGCCACAACTCCCAAAATCCAGATCCATCCTTCCATGCGAACCTCCGCTTCTGCTCTTCCTTAAGTATAGCGCATCAGGGGGAGACCTCACAGTCCTGGATCACTGGACGATTTGGACCCCCGATCATTCTCTAGGAACTGCCATATCCCTCCCTGCCAAGGCACGATGTGCACCCTCGATGAATGAAAAAGCTTCCGGATGCGAGGGGGTAGGGGCGACTTCAGTCGCCCCCTTTTGGGAGGCTAAAGCCTCCCCTCCCCAGCGAGTGGGAGTATATTTCCTGACCATGCGCGGGCTGAATCCGTCACAAATCCAAGATATGGTTCATGATGAGCGGGCTAGGGTCTGCGGCTATCCCGCTACCAGCGGGACTACCCCGCCTAGGGCGGGGCTCCATGGTAGGCCGTGTGCCTCCGGCGCCGCTCCCTTGGTGAGGGGAAGGCCTTTTCCCTATGGACTAATGCGAGCCAGCGACCAGTATAGCGCTGTGGGAATGGTTGTGATACAAAGGGGGAGCCCCTATGGGGATTTGGGGGGCAGGATGGAAGGGGATTGGAGACAGATTCGAATGGAGCTTCGACGGCTTGAGGCCCAGGTAGCCTCCTTGAAGCGGTGGGTGGAGCGCTACGGCGGAGGGTTGAAGGGGATGCTCACTCGCCGTGGCCTCCAGGTGCACCGAAGGGCACCCGAGGACCGTTTCCTTCTTCCCCCCGAGGCCGATGAATATCAAAGGGATCGATTCTACAGGCTCCTTCACCGCTATTCTTTCCGGCTACTTTTGCGGGATGTGATCCGTCTGAGGGAGGGATTCGGAGCCGAAGAGCTCACATCCTACTGCTCCATCCGGACCGCAAGGGGGTATCTGAGCACCCTCCAGGCCTTGGGCATCGTGGAGAAGCTCTCACTGGAGAGGTGGCGGCTGCGGAGGACCAGGGTCAACAGCTTCGGCGAGACTTTGGAGTGGTTTGTGGCAGAGATTCTCCGAAGGGAGTTCTTCGCCGATGTCCTCCATTCGGTCTCCTTCCGCAGCTCCCCTCCGGGAGGAGACTTCGATGTACTGGCTTGTATGGAGGGAATCTTGGTCTACATCGAGGTCAAGTCATCGCCCCCGCGCGGAATCGAAGCCGAAGAGGTGCAGGGGTTCCTCCGGCGACGGGAGTTCCTGGCCCCTCACTTGGCCCTCTTTCTGGTGGATACGCATCTCCGCATGAGAGACAAGATGGCCCCGATCCTGGAGGATGCCTTGGGAGGGGGACCCTGGGAGGTCTTCGGCCCGCTTCGACGGGTCCATCGCCTTCGCAAGGAGATCTTCCATGCGGGCCATCGAATCTACCTCCTCAACGCCTCCAGGGGCATCCTGAGCAATCTGCGCGTGTGTTTCCTGGACTTCCTGCGCCACGGCCATCCGGCCACGTGCACCGCGGTGGAAAACGAAGACCTTCTCCAGTGAGGTGGATCCATGGAGGACTTTGAAAGAGAATTGGAGGCCGCTATTCAAGCTGTGGAAATGGCGAGCCGCCTCTGTCGAAACGTCCAAAAGGAGTTGGTGGACGAGCACACACTGGCCAAAAAGGACCGAAGCCCTGTGACAGTGGCCGATTTCGGCTCCCAGGCCCTCGTCTGTCACCTGCTCCAGGAGACCTTCCCCCATGACCCGGTGATGGCAGAGGAGACACCGGATTACCTCTACCGCCCGGACAACGCCTCGCTCCTGGCCACGGTAACGGAGCATGTCAGGCGGCTTCTTCCCCATGCCTCGAAGGAGGATGTGGTCCGTTGGATCGGCAGGGGAAGCCAGCGGGCCGCCCCTCGATACTGGTGCCTCGACCCCATCGACGGGACCAAGGGATATCTTCGGGGCGACCAATATGCCATCGCTCTAGCCCTGGTGGTGGAGGGAACCGTCCGATTGGGTGTCCTTTCCTGCCCCAACCTCCCTGTGGACCTGAACCATCCGGAAGGGCCCCGCGGGGTGGTCTTTTTCTGCATCCATGCGGGAGGAGCCTTTCAGAGGCCCCTGGGGGCATCCTCCATACCTCAGCCCATCTGCGTCTCTGCCGCTGGCTCCGGGAAGGAAGCTCGCTTTTGCGAAAGCTTCGAATCGATCCATACGGACCATGAGACCCATCAGGTCTTGGCGAACAAGCTCGGAATCACGACTCCACCTATCCGCATGGACAGCCAGGCTAAGTACGGGTTGGTGGCTCGGGGGGACGCTTGCCTCTACCTCAGGCTCCCCAACCCCTCTACACCCGACTACCGAGAGAAGGTCTGGGACCATGCTGCAGGGAGCATCCTGGTGGAGGAGGCGGGGGGGAAGGTCACCGATGTCCGAGGACATCCGTTGGATTTTGGGCAGGGCCCACTTCTGAAGAAAAACATAGGGGTCGTAGCCACAAACGGGAATCTTCACCCGAAGGTCCTGGAAGCCTTGAAAGAATCGGCCCCCTTCACACGGTAATCCATGCATATTACAATGGTTTGTTAAATCTCGAAAGGGCCTTGTGAGGTGATTCCATGCCTTCCCTGATCGAGGATCTCCAGGATCCGGAAGCACTGCCGGATGAGACCAAAAGTATAGGTCTTGTCCAGACCCACATTTCCATTGTATTCATCGGAGACAACTTCGTGTACAAGGTCAAAAAGCCCGTCAACTTCGGGTTTCTCGATTTCACTACATTGGAGAAGCGCCTCCACTATTGTCAAAAGGAGGTGGAGCTCAACCGAAGGCTCTCCCGAGATCTCTATCTGGGGGTCCTCCCGGTCCGCTTCGACGGGAAGCGCCATTCGCTTCGTGAAGGACCGGGCGAGATCGTCGACTATGCGGTCCGCATGAGACGGATCCCCGACCATCTCCTCATGAAGTCGGTATTCCAGCGGGGGGAACTCAAGACCGAGCATCTGGAGAGGATCGCCGATGCGCTCGCCCGATTCCATCGATCCGCTCCCCGAAGTCCGGAGATCGATGCGTACGGGACACCTCAGAGTTTCCGGGTGAACACCGACGAGAATTTCGAGCAGACCCGTAATTACGTGGGCATCACAATTCCACCCGAGGATTTCGCCTTCCTCTGGGAGTGGACCGACGATTTCTATTCCACGAGAGAGGATCTCTTTCTCCACAGGATAGAGGAGGGAAGGATCCGCGATTGCCATGGAGACCTCCACATGGAGCACATCTGCCTTACAGAGGAGGAGGTAACGGTCTTCGACTGCATCGAATTCAACGATCGGTTCCGCTACGGGGACACCCTCTCGGATATCGCCTTCCTGATAATGGACCTGGAGTTCCACGAGGGATGGGATCCAGCACGGAGGCTCTGGAAGGCCTATGAGAAGCGGGCCGGAGAGAGGGATGTGGACGATCTCCTCACCTTTTACAAGGTCTACCGGGCCTATGTCCGAGGGAAGGTATCTAGCTTCCAGCTGGACGACCCCCACCTGCCCCCAGAGGAAAAGGACCGGGCCGCGCAGACGGCCAAGCGCTACTTCCGCCTGGCCCGAGCCTACCTGGAAGGAGGGATACCATGAACGAACCCTTCATCGAGTTCATGAGCCGGGAGCTGGGCCCCTCCACCTTGCTCATCGCCTGCGGGCTGCCAGCTTCGTACAAGACCGAGACCACGGAGGTGATCGCCCGGCTCAAGGGCTACAAAATGCTCAGGACGGACATGATCCGTCTGGAGGTCTGGAAGGGCGAAGACATCTTCGACGAGAAGATCGCCTCCAACATGGACAAGCGAAAGGCAGTATACGACACCATGTTCCGGATGGCCGACGATCTCGCCGGTCGAGGCGAAAGCGTCATCCTGGACGCCACCTTTGTGACGCAGGAGTTGAGGCGGAGAGCGGCCCAGGTGGCCGCCCGGCATGGGATGACCTTCGTCATCCAGCAGACACAGTGCCCCCAGGAGGTCTCGCTGAGAAGGATCTCCAAGAGGACCAAGGAGAACTACGAATCCAATGCCATCACGGAGCAGGCCTACTTCAACAACCTCAAGAAATTCGAGCCTGTGGACTTGGATGACTTGAAACGGCTTTACCCCTCCCTCAGGATCGTCCATCTGCTGGTGGACACCACCTCGGACCTCGAGGAGGAGTGGCGCGTTATTGGAAAGACCGTTCGATAGTATGGAGCCTGCCAGGGGCGGAAGACGGACGAGATCACACCTTCCAACATCGCACCCAATGGCCGTCTTTGAGATAGTAGGCCACCTCCTCCCTTCGGCAGCGCTCCTCCACCAAGGGGCAGCGTCCCTGGAAACGGCAACCTGGAGGTGGATTGAAGGGGGAGGCCGCCTCCCCGCTTAAAAGGGGCAGGTCCTTTGGGGCATCCGGGTCCGCCTCGGGGATGGCGGCCACCAATCCCTGAGTGTAGGGGTGGCATGGGTTCTGTTGAAGGTCATCGGCGGGGGCGTATTCCATGATCTGGCCCCCATACATCACCGCCACCTGGTCGCTGAAATACTGTACCAGGCTCAGGTCATGGGAAATGAATAGATAGCTCAGACCGTAGGATTCCTGAAGGTCCTTGAGGAGGTTGATGATCTGAGCCTGTACCGAGACGTCCAGGGCCGAGACGGGCTCATCGCAGACAATCAGCTCCGGCTCCACCGAGAGGGCCCTGGCGATTCCGATCCGCTGACGTTGCCCCCCGCTGAATTCGTGAGGGTACCGATCCGCCGCATCCACGGACAGGCCCACCCTCTCCAAGAGGTCCTCCACTCGCCTTCGACGCTCTGACCGGTCCCGGATGCCGAGCCTGCGGACCCCTTCCTCCAGGGTCTCGCCCACCGTCATTCGGGGATTCAGAGAGCCGTAAGGGTCCTGGAAGATGATCTGTAACCGGCTTCGAAACGGGAGCATCTCGCGCGGGCCCAGTGGGGCCAGATCTACGCCACCGAAGAGGATCATGCCGGAGTCGGGCTCCAGGAGTTTGAGGATCAACCGGCCCACCGTGGTCTTCCCGCAGCCGCTCTCCCCCACAAGCCCCAGGGTCCCCCCCCTGGGAACCTCCAGATAAACATCATCCACCGCGTGGATCCAGCCCACCACCCTTTGAAGAAACCCCCTCCTAACCGGAAAATATTTCCTCAGCCCCTCGACCTGCAGTAGGACACGGTCCTTCCGGGCCTCAGCCGCCGCCATCCTGCTCATCTCAGGGGCCCCTTCTCTCCCGGGCACCAAGACGGCCCTCCTCCTCCCTCTACGTAGAAAATAGCTTTCCCTCACCCGGGCTAGGGGCGAGAGGGTCCACCTCCCCATGAGCCATGGACGACCGGACACCGGGCCCGACGGCCATCCTGGAACATGCACATGGAGGGGACCTCCTCCCGGCACCGGGGGATGCTCCTGGAACACCTGGGATGAAAGGGACATCCCGGAGGCCGATGGGCCGGGTCGGGGACATTCCCTTGGATGGCCTTCAGCCTCTGCCCCCGTCTGGCTCGGCTGGGCAGGCTTGCCATAAGACCTTCGGTATAAGGGTGATGTGGAGATCCAAAGATCTCGCGGGCCGGCCCCTCCTCCACCACCATCCCCGCGTACATCACATAGATGCGATGGGCCAGGTGCGCGACCACACGCAGATCATGAGTGATATAGAGGAGGGACATCCCCTGGCTGCGTTGAAGCTCTCGGAACAGGCCCAGGATCTGCGCCTGGACCGTCACATCCAGGGCCGTGGTGGGCTCATCCGCGATGACCAATTGGGGGGAACACGCCAGGGCCATGGCGATCATCACCCGCTGGCGTTGGCCACCGCTGAGTTGATGCGGGTAGTCCCGCAGGCGCTCCTCGGCGGCGGGAATCCCCACCCTAGAGAGGAGCTCTATGGCCCTCTGTCGAGCCTCTCGGGGTGGGACCTCCTCGTGGACCAGAAGTGCCTCCTCGATCTGGTGCCCGATGGTGAAGACTGGATTCAGGGAGGTCATGGGCTCCTGGAAGATCATGGCGATCTCCTTGCCACGGATCCGCTGAAGCTCCCCTTCGGACAGCCCCAGCAATTCCTCGCCTCGGAATCGGATGCTTCCCCGCCTCACGAGTGCCGTGGGGGGGAGGATCCCAAGGATGGAGAGGGCTGTAAGAGTCTTGCCGCATCCCGACTCCCCCACCAGGCAGACTACTTCGCCCCTGTGGATCCGCAGGTCCACTCCGGTCAAGGCCGTAACCTGGGTCTCTTCCCCCTGGAAGACCACCTCCAGGTCCCTTACCTCCAGGATCCCCTCCGCCGCTTCCTCCATTCTCCCTGTCCTTTTCCCGCCTCCGCCATCATCCTCAGCCAAGCACCAAACACCAAGAACTACGAATCAAGAACTAGGAAGCCTTCATGGCAACCGCTCCCGCAGCCGGGGGTTCAACACATCCCTAAGCCCCTCCCCGAAGAGATTGAACGCCAGCACCACCACCAGGATGGCCAGCCCAGGGATGAGGGTGAGCCATGGGGCATCGAAGAGGAACTTCCGGCCGTCCGCCAGGATGTTCCCCCACGTGGCGTGTGGAGGCGGGACCCCGAAGCCCAGGAAGCTCAGACCCGATTCAGTAAGGATGGCCCCGGCGATCCCGATGGTGGCCGAGACCAGAACCGGCCCCACCGCATTGGGCACCATATGTCGGAAGATGATGCGTCGGTCCGAAAGCCCTAATGCCCGGGCGGCGCTCACGAAGTCCTGCTCCCTGAGAGAAAGGAACTCGGCCCGCACGAACCGGGCCGCCCCCATCCAGCTGGTCAGGCCGATGACGGCCATGATGTTGTAGATGCTCGAGGGCAGAAGGGCCACCACCGTGAGGATCAAAAAGAAGCTAGGAAAGCACAGCATGATGTCGATCAACCCCGTGATCAGCGCATCGACCGAAAAAAGCGGAGCGAGGACCAAGCGTGCCCCCATCCCATTCCGCCCGGATGCCCCAAGGCGGACAGCGACAAGCACCCCAAGGGCCAGAGCCCATATCCCAACGCCCCCCCACCCCCACTGGGCATGGGCCAGAGGGATGCCCCCCAGAAGTACGGCCAGGAGGAGATGCCACAGTCGCACCGGCCGATGGCCGTAGTAACCCGCAACACCCCCCAGGAGAACCCCGATGGCCACGGAGATCCCTACGGCCACGAAACCCACCGTCAGGGAGACCCAGGCCCCCTGAAGCATGCGAGCGAAGAGGTCTCGGCCCAGGTCATCGGTCCCCAACAGATAGATGCCCAACCGAGGCACCTCCTCGGGCCTGAGCACATCTCTGGATGGAAAAGACAGCGGAGGCCGGAGCTTCTCCGGAAGCCGGACCAGGGCCGGATCCAGGATCGGATGCTCCCCCATGGTCAGGAGACGACCGGCAAGGGCCAGGAGGAAGAAGAGGATGAAGATGACCAACCCAGCGGTGGCCAGGCGGTTCTTCCGGAACTGCCTCCAGAAGCCCGACCAGGGCCCCTCCCTCGGCTCCTGGGGGACGGATCCCTCCTCCATCTCGGCCCACGAACGCTTCTTCATAAGCGGATCCTCGGGTCCACGATCATGTAGAGCAGATCCGACAGGAAGGTCCCTGCCAGGACCAGCACAGCCGAGATAAAATTCACCGTGAGGATCACCGGGTAGTCCCGTGCCAGGATGGCCTCGTAGGCCATCCGGCCCATCCCCGGCCAGGAGAAGATGGACTCGATGATCACCGATCCCCCGATGAGGCCCGGGAGGATCAGGCCAAACATGGTTACAAAAGGCAAAAGGGCGTTCCTCAAGGCGTGCTTGTAATGAACGGCCTCCTCGGGAAGTCCTTTGGCCCGGGCCGTGCGCACGTAGTCCTGGCCCTCCACCTCCAGCATCTGGCTTCGCACGTAGCGTGACAGCACCGCGATCCCCCCCGTGGCCCCTAGCACCGAGGGGAGCACCAGGTGCCATATGCGGTCCATGAGCCTGGTGAACCATCCCGCATGGGATAGGCCGAAGGTCTGGATCCCTATAACCGGCACATGGAGCTGGTTCACCACGGCGATGATGAGCAGATAGGCAAAGAAGAAGCCCGGAATGGAGATGAGCAGATAGGCAAAGAAGGTAGTGGATCGATCATAGAGGCTCCCCCTTCGAATGGCGGACTGAATCCCCAGGGGAAAAGCCAGGGTCCAGGTGAGGATCGTCCCCACCAGAAAGAGGGGGAGGCTGTTGAGGAAGCGCTCCCAGATCTTCTTGAGGACGGGCTGGTGGTCCTTCCAGGAGACGGCCCGGCCCGTCAGGAGATCCCGATAGAAGAGGTAGTATTGCACGTGGAGAGGCTCGTCCAGGTGGAACTCCTTGCGAAACCGCTCCACCAGCTCCGGGGTCATCTTGGGGTTGAGGGGATCCACCTGGCTCGGCTCTCCAGGCGCCAGGTGGATGATCAGGAAGGAGAGGATGGACACGAAGACCAAGGTCACGGCCTTCTGCACCACGCTTCGAGCCAAAAAAGCGATCATCTCCCTCCTCCCCCTTACAGGGGCCCTCCTAGAGCTGGCCTTTTTATCCGGATCCCTTAGCCCATCCAGGGAAGAATAACTACCCCTCGGCCAGGAACTCGGGCACCTTCGGCAGCTTCACCCATCGATTGAAGTGAAATGTATAGCTCCCCGTTTTGGTGGGGGTGATCTTTCGATAGGTGACGCGGCCCTGCTCATCCACCTCCTTGATGACGATCCGCTTGTCCAGGACCGCGGTCCATTTGGGCACATAGAGAAAGGTATAGGGCTGCTCCCGCGCGATGAGCCGATGTAGCCGATGGCAGAGGGCCACCTGTTTGGCGTGATCGTACTCCCTTCGGATGCGCACGATGAGATCGTCGGCCTCAGGGTTCCGGAAACCCACGAAATTGAGTTGATAAGGACCTGTCTGGCTGGAGTGCCAGATCTGGTAGAGGTCGGGGTCGATTCCCATGCTCCAGCCCAGGATCAGGGCATCGAAATCGTGCTTGTCCACTCGCTCGTTGATGAAGACGGCCCACTCTAGTACATCCGTCTTGACGTCGATCCCAAGCTGCTTCCAGGCGTCTTGGGCGATGGCCAAGACGGCCTTGCGCAGGTCGTTTCCGCTGTTGGTAATCAAGGTGAAACGCATAGGCTTGCCGTCCTTGACCAGACGCCCCTGGGCGTCGCGCCTCCATCCCGCCTCGGCCAAAAGCTTCAATGCACCCTCAGGGTCGTAAGGGAGCGGCTCGATGGTGTGATCATAGTAATCGGTCTGCTTGGGGAAGGGTCCAGTGATACGTTCACCTTGGCCATGAAGGACATACCGGATGATCTTGTCCACGTCGATGGCCATCCCCAAGGCCCTTCGTACGCGCGGATCCCGAAACGGCTCTCGCCGGAGGTTGTATCCGATATAGGTATACCCGAAGGAGAGACCGGAGAACGACTGGAAACGAGGATCCCGGCTGAGTCGAGCCACCTGATGGGGCTGTACTGCATAGGCATCCAAAGTGCCTGCATAGAATTCCATCTCTTGGGTCAGGACATCGGAGATGACTCGAAAGACGTACTGCTCGTAATTGGGAGGACCCTCCCAATAGGTCTCGAAGCGCTTGAGCACTATGTACTGATCCGACTTCCACTCCACGAACCGGAAGGGACCACTGCCCACAGGGCGCCGATTGAAGCCGCTCTGACGGATGGTGAAGTTTTCCGGGTCCTTCCCCAGTTTAAGGGCCTCGCGGCGGAGGGCCTCTTTGTTGAGGAGGTGTTCCGGAAGGATCCCCATGCTCCACGTCCCCAAGGCCGGGGAATAGAGCCGCTTGTAGACCACTCGTACGGTCAGCGGATCCAGGACTTGGACCTCTTTTACAGGTTCGAAGTCCGGGGCACGAGGGGATAGATTTCGGGGATCCATGATGGCCTCATAGGTGAACTTCACGTCGCGTGCGGTCACGGGACGTCCGTCATGGAACCTCACTCCCTCCCGAATGTGAAAGACGATGAACGGGTTATGTTCATAGGGCGGGAGAAGATCCCTTGCGATCCGCTCTCGGATCTTTGAGGGCAGATCTTGGGGGAAGTTACAATACTCCAGGGAACGAAATCCGTCGAAATACCCTTCCCCCAACAAGGGCTCCAACTTCTCGAAGAGGTCTTGGTCCACGTGGTCCAAGATGATTCGGATGCGGGGCGGAGGGGCAATGCCCACCTCGATGGTCTTTCCCTCCCTACCAGCCCTGCCCGGGAGAGGGGCTCGAAGCCTCCGGGGAGGATCGTAGACCGCCTCCACGGATCGGACACCCTCCCAGTCTTTCAGTTCTTCCCTCAGCCATCGGGCCACCCCTTCGGGTATCTCACGGAAGGCAGGGGGTACCCGGGGGGGCAAATCATAGACCCTAAAGGAGGCCTCCTCGCCGATCTCCCACCGGGACGCCACCCGGCCTCGGAGTCGAAGCTCCTCGTCCCGGTCCAGGAGCCCTTCGAAGACCAAGTTGTTGATCTCCGCACTAGCACTGTCGGCCGCCAGGATGGGATTAAGGATACTGGCATCCCCGATGGAGCCAGAGAGAAAGACCCGGAGACGCTTGGGGTTCCCCCGGGTCTGCTTCTCGTAGGTGGGAACCCAGAAATAGGACTGAAAGAGTATGAAAAGGACCGCCAATGGGGTGAAGATCAGAAGGCGTCGAACGCTCATGGATCCCTATCGGGGATAAAGTGGGGGCCAGACTCGCCCTTTCAATTCACCGTACCAGAAGCATCCTGGAGCTGTCAATGAATGAAGAGTGCTTGATCCCTCCTTCAGGCTGCGATACCCTGGCTCCACGAGCTGGAGAGACAACGGATGCAGAAGGATCCTCTCTTTCCCTCCGCCCCCGTGAAGATCTATCGGGTGTCGGAGCTGACCGCCGAGATCCGCAGAACCCTGGAAGGCTCCTTCGAGCCTCTCTGGGTGGAGGGGGAGATCTCCAACCTCCACCTCCACAGCTCTGGTCACCTCTATCTGACCCTCAAGGACGACCGAAGCCAGATCCGGGCCGTCATGTTTCGCTCTCAGGTACAACTCCTGGCCTTCGAGCCTGCGGACGGGATGCAGGTTCTCTGTCACGGCCGTCTGGGTGTGTACGAGGTCCGGGGGGAGTATCAACTGATCCTGGATTTCATGGAGCCCAGGGGGCTCGGTGCCCTCCAGTTGGCCTTTGAGCAACTCAAAGAGCGGCTTCAAAAGGAAGGCCTCTTCGACACGGAGAGGAAGCGGCCCCTCCCCTTTCTGCCCCAACGCATCGGGATCGTCACCTCTCCAACGGGGGCGGCCATCCGCGACCTCCTCCAGATCCTCCATCGCCGATTCCCCAATCTTCACATCCTGATCCGTCCCACTCGGGTCCAGGGTGAGGGAGCGGGGTTGGAGATCTCCCGGGCCTTGGACGATCTCAACCAAGTGGAGGACCTGGATCTCGTCATACTGGCCCGCGGCGGGGGGTCATTGGAAGATCTTTGGGCATTCAACGAGGAGGCGGTGGCCCGGGCCATTGCACGAAGCCGCCGCCCCGTCATCACAGGGGTGGGCCACGAGGTGGACTTCACCGTCGCCGACTTTGTGGCCGATCTCCGTGCCCCCACCCCGTCGGCCGCTGCGGAACTGGCGGTCCCCCTCAAGTCGGATCTCCTCCGCGCCCTCCAGGAACTCGAGGATGCCCTGATCCGTTCGCTCCGAAGGAGACTCCAGGAGTCCAAAGACGAGCTATCCCAATGGGCCCGAAGGCTTCCGGACCCTAAAAGGAGAATCCTGGACCTGCGCCTGCTGCTGGATGACCTCCATGGGCGTCTCACTGTCGGGATGGCCCGCAGGACCCAGCGGGCGCGGGAACAGCTGCATCACCCCCAAGGGCTGCTTCGCCGGTATGACCCTCGAGAGGAGGCAGTGCGGGCCCGAAGGGAGCTGACCGACTATGGACTTCGCCTCCTAAGGGCCATGGAGGGGAGGACACGGACGGCCCAAGAGGCTTTCCAGCGGCAAGCCGCTCTGCTGGACTCCCTGAGCCCTCTAAATGTGCTTCGCCGAGGCTACAGCATCACTCGCAGGCTCCCTTCGGGGGAGATCGTCCGGGATGCCGGGGTCTTGCAGCCCGGCGACCCGCTCCGCATCCGTTTCCACCAAGGCGAGGCCCAGTGCCGAGTCGAAAGCACTCTGGACGTGGAGTCTGAACAAGATCCGCTTTACCCCCCGGACACTTCCTAAATCCTTTCAAGCCTATTGGGCAGAGCCTCCCAATTCCAATCCTATCCATAAAAAGGGCCTCCGGGATCGGACGCTCCCGGAGGCCCGCGCATCGGAGGGTGACCTCCATGCAGGGATTTCTCCTCAGGCTCAGAAATCCGGCTCCAGGACGATACGTCTCATGAGCTTTCCGGAATGGGCCTCCTCGAAGGCCTCCTGGATGGTGCTCATAGGACGAGTCTCCAGAAAGGGCTCGATCTGGATCTTCCCGGACTGGACCAGCTCCAACACCACCGGATAGTACTGGGGCAGACACCCCCAGGTGCCGATGATCTCCGCGTCGAACGCCATAAGCCGTGAGATGCTGTATTCGTTTTTGGCCATTCCGAAGCCCACCACGACCAGTTTGCCCACAAATGAGAGGAGCCGAAGCGCCATCTCCTGCCCCGCAGAGGTCCCGGATACCTCGAAGATCTTCCATCCCCAATTGTGGGGGAGGTCGTTGGATTTGCAGATCTCCCTGAATTCGCCCTGCACGGCCTTGGCATCCTTGTCCCGGGAGTTGATCACAGCATCGGCCCCGTATTTCAGGGCCCGCTCGAGCTTCTCCTGGCTGCGGGCGATCCCGATCACAAAGGAGGCTCCTAGGGCCTTGGCCATCTGCGTCATGTAGACCCCTACGCCGCCGGTGCAGCCGATGACTACTACCCGATCCCCCTCCTTGAGGTCGGCCCTCATGGCAGCCTGATAGGGCGTAGTGACGGCATCGGCCACTACAGCATAGTGGGAAAGGGGAAGCCCTTTTCGGTCCTCAATGACACAGAGGTCCTGGGAGGGGACCACGATGTGACTGGAGAAGCCCCCGTAGATCCCAAGACTGTTTCCCGGCATCTTCTGAGCTAAGCATCGGTTTCCCCTACCCCCCTCGCAGATGGGACAGCGGTTGCAGGGCATCACGGCGGGGATGATGACGTCCTTGCCCTCCAAATCGCCAGCCACCACTGTCCCGCTGATCTCGTGCCCCAGAGTCAGGGGAGGTTTGCTCACGGTCGGGACCCCGTCGTAGAAGTACCCCAGGTCCGTGTGGCAGACGCCGCAGCCGGCTATCTCCACCAGGGACTCGCCCGGTTGCAACTCCGGAACCGGGATCTCCTTTTTCTCCAGGAGTCCCTCCGTGACCTTGCCGGTCTCCCGGTCCTTGCTCCAGGGCCTCACCATCTGCCAGGTCTGGATCTTATCCGGCACAGCCATCCCCACTACCTCCTTTCGTTAGTCTTGTCTATCTCGTCTGTTTCGTCGATTTCGTCTACCTCGTCTGTTTCATCTATCTCGTCTGTCTAGTCTGTTTCGTCTATCTCGTCCATTTGGTCGTGGTTGGGTAGGGGAGACTATTTCGTCTATCTGGTTGATTTCGTCTATTTCGTTGATTTGGTCTATTTGGAAGGAGGGCGACTGAAGTCCCCCCTCCCCGCATAAGGGCAAAGGCCCTTGCATCCGGCAAGCATCTTCATCCATCAAGGGTGCCCCGCCACAGGCGGGGCCTGCGGCGGAGCACGGGCAGTTGGTGTGATGATCCCCGCTGAGGATTAAAAAACGAAATCGACGAAACGGACCAAAAGGACCAGATAGACCAGACGGGGGCGGTGCGAGGCGGATCGGCATGAAGTCGTCAAAGGCTGAGGTCGAGCAAAAGTGGAAGATGCAAGAAACCAACGAAATGGACGAGACAGACCAGATAGACGAGTAGATGCCGGGGTTCAAAACAGGTCATCCTCCAGAGCAGGTCCCTTTCCCTCTGCTGGCCGCGTGTAGATGATGCGATATCGGTCTATGTCCATCTCTAGGCAGGTCCTACACTCCCCCTCCTCTCCGGACTCGGGAAGGGGCTCGAGATGGACCTCGTATCCCAGGTCCCGATAGAGCTGGACCGCTTCGCTCAGACGAGGCTCGCACGCCACAAACCGCCGGGTCCAACCCTGAGCTTCCAGCTCCCTCTCCCTTTCCTCCGTGCTCATGGGATATATGCCTCCGCCACGCACAGCCCATCCACCCCAGCGGCGAGCGCTGCGGGCGTCATGTCACACCAAATTTAGAAAAGGTCATCCAGGTCTTCGTCTCCCCCCACCAGACCATAGACCTGCATGAGCTCGGTCTCCCGCTTGGTGTACATCTTGTCCTCTTCGAACTCGAAGAACCGGGCCTTGGGATTGCTAGTCAGCTGGTCTTCCAGGGCGGAGCGCAGGTCAGTCACCCCCTTTATGGAAATGACTTTTTTGTCCTCATCCAGAAGGAGGTAGACCCCCTCCGCATGGGGGACCCGGGCCACGTTCTCGACATCGAAAGGCAACCACTTCTCCGGGGGAAGCACCACGGGGCTCATCTGGACCCGAAGGTCGCACTGAAGGCAACGGCCCGCCTCCTGAACGGCCGCCTCCCTCTCGTAGCTCATCTCGATGGGATCGAACCCCTTCCGCTCCGAAGGTGCCAGACACGGAGGATGAAGCCGCGGCCGCTCGGCGAAGCCCTCCTCGCGCCCCAGGTAGGAGTCCGGAGCCGGGGCCTCCACCCATCGTTCAGCGATCACACCGTCGCCCCCCAGATACCTATCGATGGCTGCCGCGGCCTGTTTCCCTGCGGCCACGGCATCCACCACGGAGCCCGGGAACTTAGCTACATCCCCTCCGGCGAAGACACCGGGGATCTCCGTCTCCAGAGTCTCAGGGGCCACCTTGAGTGTCCCTCCGGGGCCGATCCTCAAGGCCTCGGCCCCGGCCAGGGAGTCCGTATCCACCCCCTGTCCGATGGCCAGGATGACCCAGTCGGCCTCCCGACTCATGGTCGTCTCCTCATCGTAGGCTGGATTGAACCTCCCCTCGGCGTCGAAGACAGAGGTGCAACGGATAAACTCAATGCCGCAGACCTTGCCTCCCCGCCCCAGGATCCTTCTGGGACCCCATCCATTGAAAAACACCACTCCCTCGGCCAGGGCATCCTGGCATTCCCACTCGTGGGCGGGCATCTCATCCCTCTGCTCCAGGCAGACAAGCTCGACCCGCTCCGCCCCCAGGCGTCGGGCGCTCAGGGCCACGTCGATGGCCACATTGCCCCCTCCGATGACCACCACAGTGCCGTGGAGCCTAGTTGGNGCTCCGCATCGGATCCCCTTGAGGAAGTCGAGCCCCAAGAGGACCCCCTCACTCTCGATCCCGGCGAGATCTAGGCCCCTGCTCTTTTGAGCCCCCAGGGCCAGAAAGACAGCGTCGTTGTCCTTTCTAAGGTCCTCCAGTGAGAGATCCCTGCCCAGACGAACTCCGGTCTGGACCTCGAAGCCAGCCCCGAGGATCACCTGCAAATCCTGCTGGAGGACCTGCTTGGGGAGTCTGTAAGATGGAATGCCCCAGCGGAGCATCCCACCCAGCTCATCTTCGGCCTCATAGAGGGTCACCCGGTGGCCCTTTCTCGCCAGGTAGTATGCAGCGGTAAGCCCCGCGGGGCCGCCCCCCACCACTGCCACCTTGCGCCCTTGGGACGGGACCGGGGTCTCAATGGGCCGGGATGGGCGATCTCCAGTCTCCGCTGCATAACGCTTGAGGGCACAGATGGCGATGGGCTCGTTGACATCGCCCCGCCGGCAGGCTTCCTCGCAGGGATGAAAGCAGACGGATCCCAGGACATGGGGCCAGGGAGCCCCCTCCATTACGATCCCCACCGCCCCCTGCGGGTCCCCCTTCTGGATCATACGGATATACTGGGGCACATCGATCCCCGCCGGACAGGTGTTCCGACAGGGTACCAGCGCGGCGTCCCGGTCCCCCGCTGGCAGGTCCTTGTCCATCAAGGCCCCTGTGGGGCAGACCTCCACACATGCGGTGCAGAAGCGGCAACCCGACTCCTGGAGGGTGGGTGCCACCGAACCCACCACCACTTTCCCTTCCCTGTCCATAACGTAGCCCAGCGCCTCGATCCCCCTCAACTCCCGGCATGCACGCACGCATCGGGTGCAGCCGATGCAGAGGTTGTCATCCCTCACGAACAGGGGAGCGCTAGTCTTGGGAAGGGTGGTCGGGACCCACCGGGGTGTGTCCTCAGGGATGCCTACATATTCGGCGAGCTTCTGAAGCTCGCAACGGCCCCACAGGGGACAGCATCGCTCCTCCACGGGCACGTTGGTGGAGCAGGGCTCCCGCGTGCATCCTTCCCGCTGCGCACAGGTCAGACATGCATGGGGATGATGGATGAGGATCTGTTTGAGGCGGTCGCGGCGAAGGGCCTTGAGGGCCTCGCTGTCTGTGCGGACATCCAGACCCGGGGTCACCTTGGTGGCACATGCCCTCACGGGCTCGTCATCCCCCACCACCTCCACCACGCAGAGGCCGCACCCTTCGTAGCGCCCTGCGGTCATCTCGTTATCGATGCGCTCTCCCCCCCGGAAGACCCGCTCCTGCGGGAGCTGCTCCCCGGAAGGGGGCAGATCCGGGTGGTAGCACAGGTTGGGTATATAGATCCCTTCCCTCAATGCGGCCTGGAGGATGGTCTCCCCATCCAAGGCCTCTATGAGCTGTCCGTCAATGGTGAAACGGATCGACATGGAACTCCTCTCATCGGATCCAGTGCCGCGGCCGACTCCTCAGCGCGGCCATGACGGGCCTTCATTGCACCCGGCACCCTGGGTCTTTTATCGGAATCTCCCTCCCTGCGCCCTTCACCAGGAATGCTCGATGGCACCGGATCCGCAGGCGGCCACACAGGGAAGAGGAGGCCGGTCGCTCACCGGTTTGCACGGAGCACAGGAGTATTTGATCTTCTTGCGATGGTCCTCGCTCACCATGGCCACAGGCTCCTCGCGAAAGGGGTCGTTGGGGTCCTCCCCTGTGATCAGGACCCCGTAGGGACAGGCCCCCACACAGTCCCCGCAGCCGTCGCACTTGTCAGTATCGATGCTGATGAAATACTCCCCCGATCCATCCTTGTATCCGTAGTTGGCTATCACGTGGAACTCCTTTCGCCCCAGAGGTTGCCAGGGGGACGCAGGGCAGCCCCCTTCGGTGCCGCGCGTCACTTCCCCTTGCGCTGTTTCTCCACCAGGGCCTTGGCGAAGAGGGCGGCTCCGATGGCCCCTGCGAGCTGGGTGTCGTAGTCCGTCTGGAGGGCCTTGACCCCCAGCTCCTTCTCCAGACGGCTCACCACGCCGATATTCTTGGCGATCCCTCCAGTGATGGCGAAGTCCTCCTCCATGCCGATCCGCTCCAGGAGGGTCACCACCCTATGGGCCATAGCCGAGCAGTAGGCCGCGATTACCTTCTCCTTGGGCCACCCGGACCGAAGCAGGGCCGAGGCCTCTGATTTGGCGAAGACCACGCAGGTGCTGCTGACCGGCTCTGGCTCCTCGTCCACCTGAAGGGAGAGCTCCCCGATCTGGGTGATGGGGACATTGAGGAGATCGGCGAAGACCTCCATGCCGCGGCCTGTCCCGGCCGCGCACTTGTCGTTCATGAGAAAGGAGACCACTTTTCCCCTCTCATCGCAGTGGATGGCCTTGCAGTCCTGGCCGCCCATGTCCAGGACGGTCCGCACCGTGGACCCATAGATGAAGTTGGCCCCACGCGCGTGGCAGGCGATCTCCGTGATGGCCCTTTGGGCGAAAGGGACATTGACCCGGCCGTAACCTGTGCCCACCGAGTACTGGATGTCGTCCAAGGTCATCCCGGTCCCCTCTAGGGCCCAGTTGATGGCACGCATGGCACTGTCGGGGCTGTCGGAGCCCGTGCGCATGTTGGCGTAGCAGTAGAGCTGGCCGTCCACCATGACCACTGCCTGGGTGCTCACCGATCCCACATCACATCCTGCGGTGATGATGTCACCGCTCTTCCAATCGATATCCGGAGAAGTCCACCGGGACTCCGTCCATCTCCAGAACTCTTCTGTCATGATTGCCCACCTCCTGAAAGACGATCTTTGTTCAAGGAGGGATTCATTCCGCCGCAATCAGGGCCGCCCCCAAGGCACCCACCATCTCGGGATCATCGGGCAGCTTCACCTCGGTCTCCAGATCGCGGCTCAGGGAATCCACAAAGCCCACATTCTTGGCCACGCCGCCGATGAGGACCACCTCGGGCTCCGCCCCCACCCGGCGCACCATGGAGACGATGCGATCCGCGATGGCATCGTGGATGGCCCTGGCCATGTCGGGCTTGGGGGTCTTGGCGTGGACCAAGGAGACCAGCTCGCTCTCGGCGAACACCGCGCACTGGGCGTTCATGGGGACGGCCTGTTTGGCCTGCAGAGAGAGCTTCCCCATCTCTTCCAGGTCCACCTCCAGAGCGCGCGCCATGGCCTCTACAAAGGCTCCAGCCCCTGCGGCGCACTTCTCGTTGACGGCGAAGTCCACTACCTTGCCCGCGGCGTCCACGCGAATGGCACGCCCCTCCTCGGCGCCCACATCGATGACCGTCCGGGCTTGGGGAAAGAGGAACACGGCCCCGCGGGCGTCGGCGGTCACCTCCGTGACCTCCTCATCGCGAAAGGTGGGCTCTTTCCTCCCCGTTCCCGTGGAGACGACCTTGGCCACATCCTTCCGAGAGAGCCCCGCCTGCGCCAAGGCCTCATCGAAGGCCTTCTCGGCGGCCCCCTTGGCGTCGATGCCGGCCGGCACCAGGCTCTTCCCCACCACCTGGCCGTCTTTGATCACCACGACCTTGACGGTCTTGGCACCACAGTCGATCCCCGCTGTGATCATGATTGTAGACCTCCTTCCTTCAGTTCTCGACCCGCTTGACCCCGAGGGTCTCCATGAAGGCGTCGATGCGCTGCTTGGTGCGCTCCTCGTCGAACTCCCGCTCGTCCCCCATATTTCCCTCGAAGGTCATTACCGGGAATCCGGCCTTTTGGATGGCCAGGCGATTTTCGGCAATGCCCAAGCTTAATCCCTCACAGCCCCGGTTGTAGTGGAGGATGACGCCGTTGAGCTTGGCCTGCTTGGCGATGGCGATCATCATCTTGCTCTTGTACTCCGGGGAGTAGAAGTGCTGATACTCGGGCTTCTGCAGATGCCAGTCTGCCAGCATGCGGCAGGCCTCCTCCCGGTCCCGGGGTTTGTGGTCGGGCATGGGTCTGGGGTAGAGCCTACCCTCCTTCTCATCGTAGACCCACATCCCCTCCAGCCCCCAAGTATAGAGGGAGCCCACCGACACGCATCCGTACTGTTCCATGTAGCGGAAGATCTTGAGGAAGGCCCAAGGAGGCTGGGTGTCGGTCATGACACGGCACTGCTCGTTGGCCACGGCNGCGATGCCCCGCTCCACCCTCTCCTTGACCTCTTCGTAGAGCTCATCGTAGAAGTCCGCCACCACCTTCCAGGATTTCTGGAGAGTGGCCAGCACGTAGAGAGAGTACATGCTCTTCTCGTCGAGGGGAGCGGGGATATTCTCGTTGAGCTGACAGATCTTGGCCCATGTATGGGTGCTTCTAAAGTCGTTCCAACAGGCCTCGATGAACTTCTCATCGTCGAAGGTGCGGCCCGTGACCTTCTCCAACCACTCGATGCCGTCCAGGAGCTGACCCGCCACGTAGTCGATCTTCTCCGGGGTCATCTCCCCGAAGGGAGGATACGGACCCACAGAGACGTCCACACAGTACATGGGGATCCCCCCCTCCAGCTCGCTGACCGTCTGGTACCACTTGGCATGGCTGCAGCAGATGTGATCCTGCCAGATGAAGTCCGGCTTGGGGAACGGGCCGCCGAAGGCGTACTTGTCCAGGAGGACCGAACCCCAATAGTTGCGCATGTAGGCGCAAAGATCCCGAGCATAACCCACCTTCTCGATGGCCTCCTGGCACTCCAGAGCGAACTTCTTGTCGTAAGCGATGCTGGCCCCGTAGGGCTCACTGGTGAGGCTGTAGACGTCGTCTCCCAGCCCCGCGGGCACTGCATCGAAGGTCCAGGCACCGCCCACCCACCGAAGCCCACCCTTCTCGTGGGCCTCAGCATAGTTCTTGTAATACTGCAGCCGAATCTCTTTCGCCTTGTTCCAGAGCTTCAATGGCTCCGTCTTGTATTTGGCCATCTCTTAACCTCCCGTCTAAGGCTTCGGGATCGCTGGGGCGACCCCTCTCCCTTCGTAGCCTTTTCTTCCAGGGCCCATGAAGGCCTATCACCATCAGAAGAGATCCTCCTCCCGAAGCATCTCCAAGAAGGCCTCCACGCGGATCCGGAACTGCCCCACCGGCACCGTCACATCGAACTCCAAAATGAGGGTCTTGATCCCGTCGTCCTCCAGAGTTTTCTTCTGCATAGGGAAGTCCAGCTCATGGGGGTCGCAGAACTTCTGCTGTACCAGAATGGCCCCCTGCACATTCCAGTCCTTGGCCAGTTGGAGGCAGTGCCTGGTGCGCGTGCGCTCGGGCCAGTCCTTGGTAGGGCAGGGGACCCGCTGGACGTAGCGCCTTGCGATGGCCTGCAAGGGGTCTCCGTTGGGCTCGACCAAACCCTGGAAGTAGCGGCTTCCGGTGCAGTGGTCGTCCACGACGAAGATGGCGTCCAGACCCTCCACCATCCGGACGAACTCGGTATCNTCGTCCTCGCTTCCTAGGATCATGAGCCGCACCTTGTCTTCGTTATCCAGATTCCTTTTGGGGANTTCCTGGAGCACATCCTCGAGGATGCGGCTGTGCTCCTCCTTGTCCGTCATCTGGCTGGAGACGACCATGTACATGGCCTCAAGTCCGGTTATCTGGGGGTTGTCCTCCTTGCGGGCCTCGTAGATTTCCTCCATGAGGCGACGGTTGCGATTGACGATCTCGATGCCCCTTCGGAGGTCTTGGTCCGTAATCTCCTTGCCGGTCCATTCTTCCACGGCCTCCTTGAAGCGTTTCAGCTCCGCCGTCAGATAGGGGATAGCTCTGGGGCTCTGCACGTTGTGGGGCATGGGCAGGTAGTAGCTGAAGGGCACAGGAATATGGAGCTGCCAACTGGTGTAGGCCTGCCGGATGTGAAGGCAGGACTGCGAGATCATGATGCCGTCCAGATAATCGAACCGCCCCTGAAGGCCCTGGGCCAGACAGTCCCTGCAGAATGGGCAGTACATGCCGAAGATATGAGGCTCGGTGACGTTCTGCGGCTCATGGCTTCCCAGGATCCGGACCGGAAGAACGCCTGCCGCATAGAGGATTTCCTCCGGAACATAGGTGCAGAAGTATCCCAGCACCTTTCCGCCGGTTTTTTCCTTCCAGTTGCGGGCATAGTCGTGTCGGTTCTCGTACCACTCTTGGAACATCTCGATCATGATCCGATTCCTCCTTCCCTGTCCCTCGGCTCCGGATGGTTCGGACCTCAACGGCCCTTCCAAACCGGGTTCCGTTTTTCCAGAAAGGCACGGAGGCCTTCGTGGGCGTCCTCGGTCTTCATTAGCTCCTGGAGGTAAATCTCCTCAATGCGGCGAAGCCCATCCTCGGGCCGAGTGTCCCACCCCTCCAATACAGCCTTTCGGGCCAATCGCAGCACCGCGGGGCTGAGTTTGGAGAAGCGCTCCGCCCAAGCTCGAGCCTCCTCCTCAAGGGCCTCGGGCGGGACCACCTTGTTGACGAGCCCGATCTGCAGGGCCTCTTGGGCACCCATGGCCTCTCCAGAGAGGATCAGCTCCAAGGCCTTTTTCCGTCCGATCATCCGTGGAAAGGCCAAGGCGGCAATTGGGGGAAACACCCCTACCTGGATCTCGGGCTGTCCGAAACGGGCCTTCTGGGAGGCGAGGACCATATCGCAGTAGGTCGCAAGCTCGCATCCTCCGCCCAGGGCGGCCCCTCCCACCACAGCCAGTGTGGGGACACCCAAGGCGTCCAGGCGGCGGAAGATCCCGTGGAAGGCATCAATCATCCGCTCCACTTTATCCCCCATGTGATCCGCCACCTCCACTCCCACAGAGAAGGCCTTACCCTCAGCTTTGATCACCAGCAGACTCAGGGAAAGGGACTGCAGGGAATCCAGGGCTCGGTTGATCTCCTCCATCATGGGGATATTCATCCAATTGTGGGGGGGACGGCAGAGGGTCAACCAGCCGATCCGCTCCTCGATCTCCAGGGAGATGGATTGAAATTCCTGGGGCACGGGTCACCTCCCGGGCTTTGCGCGCAGGGCTTCAGGCCTCAAAGGGCCCCCCGCATGGGGGGGAGAGCCCAGGGCCCGAAGCCCCACTTCACATCAAGTTTTGGGTTTGGGAAGCACCGCCTCGGCTAAGGCGTCATCGAAGACGGAGGCCTGGGCGAGCAGCTGACGATACTTGATGAAGTCGATGGTCCTCTGGCCAGTGAGCTTTTGGGTGTTGAAGGCGTTGAACCCGATGAAGGCCTCTCCGTTCATGTTTGCGGCGAGCCAGTAGATCTGGCTGCTCTTGAGGAGATCCCAGAAGAAGCGCTTCTTAACCCGCACACTCTCAATGGTGTTCATAAGGCAGAGGAAAGTGGTGTTGGCCAAGGTCCACACCATCCGGTCGATGAATTGATCCAGCAGCGACCAGTCGGTCTTGAGTTCCTTGAGTTGTTCGGTGGCTTCCTTGTACGCGGCCCCTTTCTTATATTCACCGTAGACGATCTCCCCGTTGTCCACATATCGATCCGTAATGACTCGAGGGTCTCGGACCCACTCTCCCTTATCGTTCTTCTTGATGGGGATGGCCTTGGTAATCAGGCCAAGCCTCTCCATCTTGTATGCGCTCCACATCTCGTTGGCCGTAGACTGCCACATGGCCTGTTCCATGCTCAGGTTCCAGGGGAGGAAGTCCGTGGACCCACCGGTGGGGGTGGAGCCGTGACGCGTCCCGGCCTGCCCGAAAGCCGCGGTGTCCGCCGCCACGGTAAAATCGCAGGCCTGTCCGATCTCCTGCCCTCCTGCGATCCGCATCCCGTTGCACCGGCAGATGACGGGCTTACGGGCCTTGAGAATGCCGTCCACCATACCGGAGAAGAGGTCCATGTACTGGGCATACTCCAGGGGCCTCTTGGAATAGTACTCGGCATACTCCTTGGTGTTGCCTCCCGTGCAGAAGGCCCGATCACCCGCGGCCGTGAAGATAATGGCCACCACGTCCCTCTCCATGGAGGCCCGGTGCATTCCGGCGATGACTCCCTTGACCATCTGGGTGGTGTAGGAGTTGTATTGAGCGGGATTGTTAAGGGTAATCCAGGCTGTATAGAGCCCTTCGACGATCTCTCCCGTATCCGGGTTGACAAGCGGTTTTCGCTCATACATGGTGCAGGGCGGCGTGGTTCCAAAGTGCTCGTCCCCAAAGATTTGGTGGTCCTTGACCTCGTTGTCTCGGATCAGCCAATCCAGTGCCATCGTTCCCTCCTTGGATTTGTGGTGAAATCTCTACATCTGTGCCTCATGAGATATCCTTGCCGTCCTCACCTTTCCGGATCGACCCGACGGGTTCCTCACCTCCCTTCTTCATCCCCTCCCCTTTCCTGCCGGGATGGCGGCCGGTCTCCATCCAGGAATGCCTCCTGCTTCCATTCCGTGCAGCGCTCCACACGCTCGATGATCTTGTTGAGATGGTGGAGCTCGCTGCGGAATCGATCATAGTCCTTTTCCAGGACCAAAAAGCGATTGGCGGGAGTCTTACCGCGAAACTCCTCCAGCCTCTTTCGGAGGCTGCGCAGGGTCCTCTCCAAGAGCTCCCTCTTCTTGTTGAGGCACTGCAGGGCCTTGTCCTGGTCCAGAGCGAAGATGAAGAAGTACCCCAGATTGGATAAGTCGTAGGTAATGTTTTTATCCAAAAGGGACTTCTCCACCAACCTCGCCAGCCGTTCTTTCCCCTTTTGGGTCAACCGGTAGACCCGCCTCTCGGGCATCAGCCCCTCTCGCTCCCTTCGGGAAATCACCATGCCCTCGCGATCCAGATGGGCCAGGGTCTTGTAGATCATGGGAGGACTGATCTTGGCCCAGGAGTCCATGCGGTGCACCTTGACCTGCTGGTTGATGTGATACCCATGCATGGGCCGCTCCAGCAGAAATCCCATTACCACAAGTTCATACTTGGACATGACACACCCATCGATTCGTCGAGGAGATCTCCCGCCAAGGGCCCACCTTTCCCTGGGAACCTCTCGGCTATAACCCCTGAAGTCTCCTATTTCAATAATTTTATTTAGACTAGTCTCTTTGCAACTAGTTATTTTTTAGCCTATCAGATGGTATCCTGTCAAGCGTTTTTTTCACTTGACAGGAAAAAAGAGGCCGTCTATAACGAGGCCGCATCCTGCGGAAAGGAGGGGCCAGGGTCGCTCCCTCCACGGGCTCACGAAAGGCCCCGCGGGTTTATCCTGCGGGGCCTTTCGTTTTTGCGGTCGATCTTCCCGTCCGGTTTATGAAATCAAGGAGGTAGGCGATGAGAAGAAACTGGAAGAAGGTCCTCGGATTAGCGTCGATCCTCGTTGTGGTCGCTCTCCTCGCCTGGTCCACTGCGGGCCTCTGCGCAGAGGCTGTGCAGAAGGACTTCAAATACGTGGCCTCTCAGGATGGAAAGCGCTACCATCTGCCCTCCTGCAGCCTGGCCAAAAAGATCAAGCCCGACAAGTTGGTCCGGTTTGCAACGGTGGAGGAGGCCCGCAAAGCGGGTTATACGCCTTGCAAACGCTGTAATCCACCGCAGACAGACTAGAGCCTCGATTCTCGGACGGGAAGATCGATCTCCTTCTGGGGAAGGATCCACACTCCCGGCAGAGAACCGAGCCCGAAATGAGGGTGGGCAGCTCTATCCAATCGCTTCTGTTATAAGCTTGACAGACCTAGGATCTTACGGGCTTCCTCGGGGGTGGCCACCTCGCGTCCCAGCTCCCGGCTCAGTTTGACCATACGCCGCACCAGCTCCTCGTTGGACGCCAACTCCCCCTTGCGGTAGTAGATGTTATCTTCCAGACCCACTCGAACATGACCTCCCATGAGGATGGCATGAACACCCATTGGTAATTGAGAGGCCCCAATGCCCGAGACGGTCCAGGTCGACCTTGGGGGAATACAGGACCGCAGGTGCACCAACTGCTCGATGGTCGCGGGGATGGCCCCCCGAAGCCCCAGGACGAAGTTGAAGTGAAGGGGGGGATCGGCCAGTCCCGCCTCTTGGAGGCGGAGGGCATTGTAAATCATGCTTACGTCGAAGATCTCCATCTCGGGCTTGATCCCGTGCCGCTTCATCTCCGCAGCCAGGGCCTCCACCAGATCCGGGGGATTGACATAGGCCATGTTGGGAAAATTGACGGAACCTGTGGTGAGGCTGGCCATCTCGGCAGGGACCTGGAGGCGCTGGATACGGCTCGAGAGGTCCGCCCCTGCACGCCCCCCGGTGGAGATCTGAAGGATGAGACGGGTCCTCCCTTGAAGCCGATCCACCACCTGGGCGAACCTCCAGGGATCGTCGGAGGGGTTCTCCTCCTCGTCTCTGACATGGATATGGAGGATAGAGGCCCCTTCCTCCTCGCACCGAAGGGCGCACTCGGCGATCTCGTCGGGACTCACGGGCAGATGGGGATTGTCCTTCTTCCTGGGGACGGATCCGGTGGGGGCCACTGTGATGATGAGCTTCTCCATGGATTGCCTCCAAGATATCGTTGATCTCGTCGGTCTCGTCCATCTCGTGGATCTCGTCGGTTTTGGCAAATGGAACGGCTAAAGGCACGGGACCATGGCGAGGGGTGATGGCCATTATAGGCCCAAGCGAGGTTTTCCGGCAACTGCGGGAATCTACAATTCACTTTCCGGATGAACCTCATGATTCTCCAAAATCTGGATTCCGCAATCACAAATCCACAATCCGCAGCACTCTAAACTACCCGATCATCTTGCTCGGAAGCCACAAGGCCAACCCAGGGAAGACGCAGACCGCCGCAATGACGATCATCTCGATGATCACGAAGGGGAGGACCCCGATCAGCACTTGGGAGAGAGGCACATCAGGGGCGATCCCCTTGACGATGTAGAGATTCAATCCCACGGGAGGGGTCACCAACCCGATCTCCAGATTTACGGTCATGATCACCGCAAACCAGACGGGATCAAAACCCAGACCCTTGATGACCGGCAGGAGCATGGGAGCCACCATGAGGATGACCGCGGCTGGGGGAATGAAAAAGCCCAGGACAAGTAGCAGGAGATTAATAAGCACAATGATCCCCCATTTGCCTACGGGCAGTCCCAGGATGAGATTGGCCAGCGACTGGGTGACATAGAGATCCGAGCAGACAAAGCTGAAAAGCAGCGCTGCGGCCATGATCATGAGGATCATGGTGCTCTCATTGAGGGCCTTCAACAGGATCTCCCTGAGATCTCGCCACCGATACATCCCATAGAGGACCATGACGAAGACGAGGGAGAGGACCGCCCCCACTCCCGCCGCCTCGCTCGGCGTGGCCCACCCCCCATACAGGGAACCCATAATCCCCACAATGATCAGGATGAAAGGAAGTACCCGGGGCAGATAGAGGAGTTTCTCCCGTAGGGAATAAACCTCGAGGGAAGGCTCTCCCCCCTCCTTCATCCGTCCCCCTCTCCGGATGGATCTCCCGTCCTTGGAGAAGGTCACGTAGAAGCCCACCCACAGACAGCTCAACAGGATCTCCAGGAGCCCCGGCAGCACGCCCGCAATGAAGCACTTCCCGATGGAGGTCTCGGTGGCGATACCATAGAGGATCATGGTGATGCTCGGAGGGATAAGGATCCCGAAGGTGCCCGCATGGGCGATGAGGCCGCAGGCCAATCGGGGACTGTACCCCCTCCTTCGCATCTCCGGAATCCCGATCCCCCCGATAGCCGCCGCCGTGGCCGGACTGGATCCGCACAGGGCCGCGAAGACCCCACACGCGAGCATGGTGCTGATCCCCAGTCCGCCGGGCAGTCGGTAAAGCCATCGATGAAGGGCTTCGTACAGATCCGAGCTGGCGCGCGACAAGGCGATGGGGGCGCTCAACAGAATGAAGAGGGGAATGGCCAAAAGGGCGAAGCTGTCCATACTCGAATAGAGGACCAAAGGCACAGTGGGTAGGATCTCCGGGGAAAAGAGCAACGCCCAGAAGAGAGATATCCCCGCAAGCCCCGCCCAGATGGGGATCCCGGACATGAGAATCACAAGGGCACTTCCGAAGACGGCCACCCCCAGAAGCTGCTCGCTCACGGCTTGGCTCCTTTTCCCTCCTTTGGAGATCCGGAGAGGCTCCCTTCATCCTCCGAACTTCGGATCGACCCGGACCTCCATTGGCGGACCCTCCGCGAGATGGTCACCAGATGCTGGAGGAACAGCAGTGTCATGCCCAAGGGGAGAAAGAGATAGGGAATCCAGAGAGGGGGTCCCCAGAGCGATTCCGAGTGCTCGTGTGCAATCCAAGCTTCCCACCACATGGGCCAGCTGTAGACCATCAGGACGCCGCATACAAGACAGCTGAGCACAGTGGCGGCAAAGAGAAGGACGTGCTTTGCTCCAGGAGGGAGATTGTGGATGGCCAAGTCGACGTTCAGATGTGCCTCGTTCTTCTGGCCTAGCGCGGATCCCACGAAACAGGCGTACATGAGTAGGAAGACGGACAACTCGATCTGCCAGATGGTGGAGGCCCGAAAGACCTTTCGAAGGACCACCCCCTCGGTAACGATCAGGGCGGCGGCTAGGATGGCCACGCCTCCCAAGAATCCGGTCACATAGCTCAGCCCCTCAATGAACGAGGCGATCCTCCACCAAAGCGGCTGGTTCCGCAATCGGGACATACTTGTCTCCTTCTGCGCACATCCAGGGTCACAGATTCCCACCAGTCTCTTCCCCCCAGACTCACCGGAGGCCCCGCGGCCTCCCTCTCCCTAAAGGAGGCTCCAGGGGCCTCCATGAGGGGGAAAGGGCTCACTCCATGGCCTGAAGGGCAAGATCCAGCAGCTGGTGTCCTCCTTCTACGGTCTCGGCGAAGTTCTTCCACGCCGTCCTCTTGGCCAGTGCAAGCCAGGCCTGGAATTCCTTTTGAGTCATAAAGTGGAGTTGGACCCCGGCCTTGGAGTAAACATCGATGAGCTTTTGGGAGGACTCCTGAAGTTTGGGAGGAATCCACTCGCGATGAAGCCGATCGGCCTCCTCCAGGAGGATCGTCTGCTGTTGTGGACTCAGCCGGCGCCAAGTCTTCATGGAGATGACCACAGGCTCGAGCATGTACCAGATGGCATACTCCTTGGGGGCATTGAGGAACTTGAGCTGTTCATAGAGTCGATAGGAGACGAACGAGGCAGTGGAGGTCAAACAGGAGTCCAGGACCCCCGTGGCCAAGGCGTGGTAGATCTCCGAGGAGGGCATGCTGGTGATGGAGGCCCCAGCCTCCTTGAGCATGAACTCGAACTTCTTGCCCGCAGCGCGCATCTTCAGACCCCGCACGTCCTCGGGGAGGCGCACTTGGCGCACTGTGCTCCCGATCGCCCCGTTGAGCCAAAACCAGATCAACATCCGCACGCCGTTTTTCTCCAGGATTTCCTCGATCCTCTTTCCAATGGGTTTGTTCCTCCAGTCCATGGCCTTTTCCAGGCTGCTTACGGCACAGGGCATCAGGGTGACGGAGAACTGGGGGACCTTTCCCGAGGCATAATCCAAGGGAAAGAGGCTCATATCCAGGACACCCTTCTTCATAGCATCCCACTGCTCTTTGGGTTTAAATAGGGACTTGGCCGGATACACACGAAAGGTCAACTCCCCATTGGTCCTTCGGCTTACACGCTCACCGAAGAGCCGGATCATCTGATCCCGCACGTCCCCCTCGGCAAACTGATGGGAGACCTTGAGACGGAGCTTCTTGGCCCAAGCCGGATGGGTCATAGGAAGCCAGATCAGTCCCGCCGCCATACAGGCGGCCAAAAGCCGCAACCTTCCCTTCCCTCTCATGGCACGACCTCCTTTGGCAGGGTTTCAAACCAAGGCCGCACGGAAAGCGTGGGGCCTCCCCTGGCCGTCGTCCTCGGCCTGAAGCCGTGCAACGGCCTCTCCATTGGGGCCCCTTGAATGCGACAGGGCCCCTGCTTCCTGCTCGTCGTTCTGATAGAGGGAGAGTCCATGTTGCAGGCACATTAACTAAGAAAAGAGGTGCTTCAGCCGTTCCGACGAAAGAAATCCTGAATGACCCTGACCACACGCTCTTGTTGCAGGGCCGTCATCTCGGGATAGAGGGGAAGGGCCAGCACCTCTCTGGCCGCGCGTTCCGACTCGGGAAAGTCCCCAGGCCTATAACCAAGATCCTTGAAACATGTTTGAAGGTGAAGGGGAATCGGGTAGTAGACCTCTGTGGCCACGCCCCTCTCCTGAAGGAACTTCCGCAGCTCATCCCTTCGATTCGGAACGCGGATCACGTATTGATGAAACACGTGGGATGAGACCTCCTCGTCGGGGCTTGGGTCTTCGAGGGGAGGCAGCTGAAGTCCATCTTGTTCCAATCCGACCTCCTGAAACAGACGATGATAGGTCCGTGCCCGCTCGCGGCGTGCCCGGTTCCAGGTGGGAAGCAACGGGAGTTTGACCCGGAGAATGGCAGCCTGGAGTTCATCCAGCCGGCTGTTGATGCCGATTTCCATGTGGCGATATCGCTCGGGGCTTCCGTGAACCCGCAGACTGCGGATGCGCTCGGCCAGCTCTGGCCGCGAGGTGACTACCATCCCCCCGTCTCCACAGGCCCCCAGATTCTTGGTGGGGAAAAAAGAGAGGCATCCCGCTGCTCCACAGGTCCCTACCGGTCGGCGTCGGCCGTCCGCCAGCACAGCGTATGCCCCCAAGGCTTGGGCCGCATCCTCCACCACCGGGATCCCGGCGGATCTAAAGAGCGGGGTCAGACTCTGCATGTCGCAGGCCTTTCCGTAGAGATGAACCACAATGGCAGCCTTGATCTGAGAGGCTTCCGGGTCGGACCGGAGATAGTCCTCCACCGCCTGAGACGAGAGGTTTAAGGTCTGCGGGTCCACGTCGACGAACACAGGATGTGCGCCCAGCAGGGAGACTGCCTCCGCCGTGGCCACAAAGGTAAAGGGAGTGGTCAAGACCCGGTCTCCCGGGCCCACACCCAGGGCCTTGAGGGCCAACCAAAGGGCATCGGTCCCCGAGGCCACTCCGATGGCGTGGGGGATCTGAAGAAACCGGGCCATCTCCTCCTCGAAGGCCCGGACCTCTTCTCCCAGTATGTATTGACCGGAGCTCAGGACCCGTTCCACAGCACTCAAGAGGGGCCTTCGGATCCCATGGAACTGGGCCCGAAGGTCCAGAAGGGGGACATTCGACCGGCCTCCCTCTCTCCAGGCGGAGTCTCCCACCACTTTATCCTCTCTTTGGGCTTATGAATCGGGGGGACTCCCTCGGAGGACCCGGGGCTGCACCCCCAACTGACGGCTGATCCGCTCCGCTGCTTCCTGGGCCTGGGTTCGATCTGCAAACCCACCCACCCGAATGCGATACCATGTACCGCGCCGGGGAATCTCGGCCTTCTCCATCCAGACCCGCGGATACCCTCCCATACGTATCAGACGCCCTTGAAGGGCTCGGGCCCGGGCCGGATCCCTGTATGAGGCCACCTGCACCACATATCCTGTCGTGCCTTTTTGATGCGGAAAGGGCCTTTTGGTAGAGGGTGGGGGCGGGCTATGGGAGCCTGTGTCTTCCACTCGAGGAGGAGGGAGGGAGGGCAGCGTCTCCGACTCCTTCTCCCCGGTTTCCTCCAGGATGCTCCACCATCGACCGCCTTCCTCTGGGGGTGTATCCGATGGTTCCACCACGGAGGGATTCACCTCTACGGGGGGGGGAAGAGGACGGATCCTCATAGGGGCCGGCTCCGAACGGCTCCCTCCCCACTGGCTCCCGGCCAGGAACCCCAGACCGAACATAATGGTGGAGAGCAAGGCACCCCAGAGAAAGGTCTGGATCCAACCCGCCCCTCCTTCTTCCGAAGGAGACCCTGTGGCGGACCTTGGGCTCATCCCGCGTCCCTCACATCTCTTCCGGGGCGCTGACCCCCAACAGCTCCAGGGCGTTTCTCAGGACGATACGGAGGGCTTGAACCAACAGGAGCCGTGCCCGAGTCAAAGAAGGATCGTTGCAGATGACACGCGCGGCGGGGTCGAGCCACCCCCGATTGTAATAGGAATGGAAATCCGCCGCCAGTCGATCGAGGAAAAAGGTCAGTCGATGGGGCTCCAGGCGCTGTGCGCTTTCTTTGATCACCTCAGGATAGAGGACCAAGTGTTTGACCAGCTCCCATTCCTCTTCCAGCCGCAGCAGCGACAGGTCTCCTTCATCAGCCCGGGGCAAAGGGATGTTGCGCTGATGAGCCTCCTTCAGAATACTGCAGATGCGCGCATGGGCGTATTGCACGTAGTAGACGGGATTCTCCCTCTCCTGGCGTTTGGCCACTTCCAGGTCGAAATCGAGATGACTCTCCGAGCTGCGCATGAGAAAGATGTACCGGGCCGCGTCCACCCCCACTTCCTCCATCACCTCGCGGAGGGTGGCGAACTGTCCAGCACGCGTGGACATGGAGACAGGCTGCCCGTCACGCAGAAGGTTGACCAACTGCACCAACAGGACCTGGAGGTCATCGGGCTCCCTCCCCAGGGCACGCATCATCCCCTTCATTCGGGGGACGTACCCATGATGATCGGCCCCCCACACATCGATGACCAAGTCGAAACCCCGCTCGAACTTGTCTGCGTGATAGGCGATGTCCGAGGCGAAGTAGGTGGTGCGGCCGTCGGAGCGGACCACCACCCGGTCCTTCTCATCCCCGAAATGGGTGGCCCGAAACCAGAGGGCACCGTCCTTCTCGTAGACGAGCCCTTCGGTGCGAAATCTCTCCAAGAGCCGGGAGACCTTTCCCCCTTCATGGAGAGAGGACTCCCGGAACCATCGATCNTAATGGACCCTAAAGTCCTCCAGATCGCGNCGGATGCCCTCCAAGATGGTCTCTCCGGCCCATCGACTGAAGGATTCCACGGCCTCTTCTTCGGGCACATCCACCCATCGCGACCCGTCCCGCTCCAAGATCTCCCGGGCCAACTCCAGGATATATTCCCCACGGTAATGGTCTTCGGGGAAGGAGACCTCCTGCCCCAACATCTCCAGATACCGGAGGTACACAGAACGCCCCAAGATCTCCATCTGCCGGCCCACATCGTTGACGTAGTATTCCCGGAAGACCTTGTACCCCGCCGCCTCCAGAACCCGCGCCAAGGCATCTCCCACGGCGGCCCCACGGCCGTGGCCGATGTGCAAGGGCCCTGTGGGGTTGGCGCTGACGAACTCCACTTGGACCCTCCGGCCCTGTCCCACTCCAAGTCGGCCATACTGCTCCTGCTCGTGCAAGACCTGCCGTATCCGCTCCAGGATGGCCTCTCTCTGAAGGAAAAAGTTGATGAATCCGGGCGGTTGAATCTCCACCCGTTGAAGATATCCGCTTGTGTCATCCAGTCTGGAGACGATCTGCTCCGCCAACACCATGGGAGGCCTCCCGTACCGAGAGGCGAGGACCATGGCCACATTGGTGGCGTAATCTCCATGTTCCGACCGTTTGGGGATCTCCACATTCCATCGCTTGGGAAGGGAGCTCTCACCCCCTTCCTCCTCAATTATCCGGACCAACGCGGACTCGATCATCCCCCGGATGAGCTCTTTCACCCTGATTCCTCCCTCGAATCCTCCGCTGAGGGATCCATCTTAGCTCCGGCTCATAGGGGCGTCAAGGAGGGCAGCCAAAGACGGGAGACCATTATGATGGCACTGCCTCGCAGACCATGAATTCCGAAGAAGAGGGAATGTCAAAATGGAAAGACTTCCTATCCTTGAGGAAGATCAACCGGGGCGCGACTCGACGGCTGGGGTCAAGGTGAAGTCGTATCGCTGTTGGGCTTCTCCTCCATGGCCGTCTCGGACCCGGATATCCACCGAGATAGGCCCCTTTGGAGGGATCTCAAAGCGCCATTCCAGAATGCCCAGACTCTTATGAATCCGCATTCCCTCTGGGACGTCTCCTTCCAGATGGAACTCCAGAGGGTCTCCGTCCGGATCCACGGCCCGCACTTGGTAACGATAGAGCCCGGGGCCTGCTAGCCCCTCCGGCGGCTGGGATAAGATCTTGGGAGGTCGGTTCTGAAGGGTAAGTTCCTCGGAGGCCAGGCTCTCTCCGGGGCCCTCCGAGTCCTCCGGTATCACCACCACGGATATCCGATCCCCTCGTCGCAACCCATCGGTGGAGAACATAGGCTCAAAGCTCTCCTCCACCACTTCCCCGTTGACCGACCACTCAAACCGGAGCTCCACCTCCTCCCCGTCGGGGTCGCTGCTCTTCACCTGAGCCGTAAGGAGGTCCCCGGGGAATGCGGGCTGAGGGGTCAATTTCACCTCCAGGACCCTCGGGGGGGTATTCCGGATCTCCACGGGCCTGGAGGCAACAGCCTCGCCCTCCGTCTTTCCATCCATGGGGGTGACCCAAACCCGAACGCGATCCCCCTTGGCGAAGTATTCGGAGGAGAGACGGGATCCCACATCCCTTTCCACTGGAACCCCGTTGACCTCCCACTCATACCGGTATTGAAGAGGATCCCCGTCCAGATCCCCAGCCTTGACCTCCACGTAGAGCGGAGCCCCCGCCCTTGGCACTTCCGGAAGGATTCTGACGCTTCGAACCACAGGAGGGTGGTTCTCCTTCTTTGCGGTCTTGGTTTCCTTCTCCGGCTCTCCGCACCCCCAGATCACGGACAGCAAAAGAAGGGCCCCCATCATCCCCCACCGCTTCCGGCCCTTGTACGGCATGGTCAGCTCACCACCAGGTCCTTGACTTCCTCGGCGCTCTCCACAAAGAGATAGCCGCTGTCCTTCAGGGAAACGTACTTGATCCCTATGTCGCTCCCGATTGACCTCTTGAGGCGCTTGATCAAGGATGTGCTCTTCTTGTTGAGGTAAATGAACCCCCCCTCGGCATCCGAGACGCGGATGTCGCCGTGGACCTTTCCCCACACATAGATCCTGGCCAGCTCCAGATTCTTCCCCAAATGGCCATAGACGTCCCCTCCCACGAGGAGGACCGAGTTTTTGGTCATCCCTGCGGCCACATCGACGAGTCTTCCGCTCTTTTTGTACTTCATGCCGATGTTGCCGCACACCTTGATGAAGCAGTCCGCCTGTTTTTCCCCGATGCCCCAGTGGACATCCCCACCAATAAGGAAAGTGCAGCTCATGTTCTCCCGATTGATCCTCCCCACGCTTCCCTCCACCTCCATCCGAGTGCTCTGGGCATTCCCCGCAAGCCCCCCCTGGACATCCCCCTCGATCTTAAGGGAGCCCTCGCCGACGGCCATCCCCACGCGATCGCGGGCCGAGCCCTTCACCTCGATCCGGACCACAGGGGAACGGTATCCCAAGTAATCGCCCACATTTCCCTGTACAAGGATCTGGGTGTTGGGATTGAAGGCGTTCATCCCCATGCCCACATAGCTCGGCTGGAACTCCTCGGAGGGATTCTTTAAGATCAAGCTCCCTCGACTCAGGTAACATCCCCCGTACTCCACACAAGGGAGTTCCACAGGGGATTCGCTCGTCTCAGCGGCCAATGTACAGAGATAGCCCAGGATCATCTTCTCCTTCTCCCGGACCGGAGCCGCATCTTGAATCATCCGAAGGAGAGTATCCAGACGTTTGAGCTGCTTGACCTTCTTTAAGACCTCCCTCCAGCCGGGATCCTCCACAAAGAGTTCGTCCTCCATCTGGAGATAGGGTTGAAGCGGAGGAAGGGCGATCAGCTTCTCGAAGAGGCCCATGGGATCCCTCCTTACTAAGCTCAATAGGGCGAACTAGAACGTCTTCTGATTTGACGGAATCCGGAAAGAGACCTTATGGATGTGGAAATAGCACAAGTTGGGTTCTGGATCAACCCCGCTCACTCCATTTAGGACCACAATGGAGGCGGAATAAATTGCCCATGCAACAGCATTATGCTATAGATGACCGTGAAGACATTTACTATTCCTGGGAGTTCAGCCATGGAATGCATCTTCTGCGAGATCATCAGAGGCCGGAAACCCTGCGTTAAAGTCTACGAAGATGAACATGTGCTGGCGTTCGAGGACATCCATCCTGTGGCCCCGGTCCACGTGCTCGTGGTACCCAAAACCCATGTGGCCTCCCTCAACGAGTTGGACCAAACCGGGATGGAGCTCCTCGCCCATATCCATTGGGGTGCCCGTCAAGTGGCCAGAACCAAAGGGATAGAGGGATCCGGATACCGCACCCTGATCAACACCGGCCCGGATGCCCGGCAGGAGGTCTTCCATCTTCACCTTCATGTGTTGGGAGGGCGTCCCCTAAACCCCATCAGCGCCTGAGGACTCTTCGGGGCCCGACGACCTTGATCCTTATGGAAAGATCCTATCCATCCGGGATATACCTCCGGACCCTGTGGGACCACTAAGGAAAGCGATCGATCGGGCTGGCGTTTTCCTTGCCCCGCAATGACCACCTGGGCTGGGAAAACACCTCTGGCACAAGTCCTCCTCACTTTCGGACGACGCAAGGCGGCAAGCAGCACGGAAAGTCGCAGGAGGATGGCACACGGAGCATCTCCTCCTTGCTCATGGAGCCGTCCAGTCATCTGATTCGTCAGGGGCAGCCACTATGACCTAGCGGACTTTGGCCCCGGATGGGATCTCTCCGTCGATCGTCACCAACCGCAAGTCCTCCCCATGGACGGCAGCCAAAAGCATCCCCTGGGAGACCTGACCAAAGATCTTGGCGGGCTTGAGATTGGCCACCAGCACGACACGACGCCCCACCAGATCTTCGGGGGCGTAATGCTGGGCGATCCCAGCCACCACTTGGCGCTCCTCAGCACCCATCTGCACCCGGAGTTTGAGAAGTCGGTCCGAACCCTTGATGGGCTGAGCGGAAAGGACCTCGGCTACCCGGAGGTCTACCCTTTGAAAGGCGGCCATGTCGAGCTCCCCTTTATCCTCCGACTCCTTGGAGGTCGGGGGTGGGGGCTTTTGTCCGCCTATCTCCGCGATACCCGCCTGAACCGGATCCACTCTGGGAAAGAGGGGCTTGGGAGTGGGTAACTCCCCTCCGAGCTCCACGGCGCCCCATCGGCCCAATCTCATGAGGTCTCCACGGTTTCCAGGTGCCTCAACCCCAAGCTGTCGAGCCATCTCCGAGGAGGTCCTCGGCATAAAGGGCCAAAGAAGAAGGGAGACAAGTCGATTGACCTCCACGAGATGGTAGAGGACGACCTCGAGCCTCCGGCGCTTTGCGGGGTCTTTGGCCAGGCGGAAGGGCTCTGTGCGATCGATGTATCGGTTGGTCAGCCCGATGAGGTCCCAGATCCTCATGAGGGCCTTGTGGAAAAGAAGTCCGCCCATGGCCGAAGGATAGCCCTCCAGGACCTCTTCGGCCTTTTCGCGAAGCTCTTGGTCCTCAGGATCCTCCGAAGGGAGGGATCGTGGCGGGACCCCCTTAAGGTATCGCCTTACCATGGTCAGGCTTCGTTGGAGCAGGTTGCCGAGATCATTGGCCAGATCCGAATTGAGCCTCTGGACCAAAGCCACCTCGCTGAAGCTGGCGTCCAAACCGAAGACCATCTCGCGGAGGAGAAAGTAGCGGAAGGCGTCCAGGCCGTACTTTTCCACCAGGTCCAAGGGGCGGATCACGTTGCCCAGGCTCTTGGACATCTTGGAGGTCTCCACGTTCCAATACCCGTGTACGTTGAGATGTCGATAGGGCTCGATCCCGGCCGCCTTCAGCATGGTGGGCCAGTAGATCCCATGGGGTTTGAGGATATCTTTGGCGATCAGATGCTCGGCATAGGGCCAATAGCGACGAAACGCCTCGCCGTCAGGATATCCCAACGCGGAGATGTAATTGATCAGGGCGTCGAACCATACATAGGTCACATAATTGGAATCGAAGGGAAGCGGGATCCCCCAATCGAGACGGGATCGAGGGCGGGAGATGCACAAGTCCTCCAGGGGATCACGGAGCATGGCCAGGGCCTCGTTCCGGTAGCGCTCAGGGCGGATAAAGTCGGGGTGCTCTTCGATATGGTCCTTCAGCCACTGCTGGTATCGGCTCATGCGGAAGAAATAGTTGTCCTCCTGTCTCAATTCCGGCTCGGTCTCGTGTTGAGGACAGCGTCCGTCCTCCAGCTCCCGCTCCGTGTAGAAGCGCTCACATCCCGTGCAATAGAGACCCTCATAGCGGCCGAAGTAGATGTCGCCCGCGTCATAGACCTTCTGCAGAATGTATTGGACCACCCTCACATGATCGGGCTCGGTGGTCCGGATAAACCGATCGTAGGAGCAGTCCAGCCGAGGCCAGAGATCCCGAAAGGCCTGACTAATGAGATCGGCGTAGGGCTTGGGACCCATTCCTCGCTCTTTGGCGGCCTTAAGGACCTTGTCACCGTGTTCATCGGTGCCGGTAACAAAGTAGGTCTCCTCACCGAGGAGGTGATGGAAGCGCCGCATCACGTCCGCAACAATGGTGGTATAGGCGTGTCCCAGGTGAGGCTCCGCGTTGACATAGTAGATGGGTGTGGAAATGTAGAATCGCGTCTTCATCTCCCTTAACCTTCCTTCCTGGACTTTTCGAGGTGTTCCGGTTTCCCCGGAAGGACCTCCAGGATCTCCTCCAGATCCACCTCCCGCTCCTGTCCTTCCTCGTCCTCGATGATCACACGATGGGCCAGCACGTTGAGGCGTTTGACCCGTCCGATCCCTCGCTTTGTGTTCACCCATTTGCGACACCTGGGGAACGGTTTGCTCATCTCCACATACATGGAGTGCTCATAACCGAGGCAACACATGAGCCGCCCGCAAAGACCGGAGATCTTCAGAGGGTTAAGGGAGAGATTCTGATCCTTGGCCATGCGCACGGAGACGGGCTCGAAGTGCGTCAGAAAGGTCTTGCAACAGAGTTCCCTGCCGCAGCTTCCCAGTCCGCCGAGGATCTTGGCCTCGTTTCGTACTCCGATCTGCCTCATCTCCACCTTGCAGTGAAATCGCCTTGCCAGATCCCTCACCAGCTTCCTGAAGTCCACCCGGTTCTCGGCTGTAAACGAGAAGATCATCTTGTTGCCCTCGAACAGGGCTTCCACTTCCACGAGCTTCATGCCGAGCCCGTACTTGGCGATGAGTTCTTTGCAGACCTGCTGTGCCCTCTGTTCCTTGGCCCGGAGCTTTTGAGCCCGTTCCAGGTCATGGCGGGTGGCCTTGCGGACTACCCTCTTGAGCTGGCCCGGAACCTTCTCCGGCTCGGGCTCCCAGGGCTCGATGACCACCCAGGCCAGTCCCAGACCTCGATCCGTCTCCACGATGACCCAATCGTGAAGTCGAAGGTCCAATCCGTCCGCCTCAAACACGTAGATCTTCCCGTGTTCTTTGAATTTAACCGCGGTGACCCTCACGCCACACTCCTCTCCGCCCGCCAGATCCTCCCCTTTGCTTCATCCAACGTAAGGAAAGGAACAGATTCTCCAGCGTCAGCGTAGGATTCCAGTTCTTATCCACCCCCCGAAGCCCCTCGACCGCTTCCTCCCATGCCCGGAAAAGCTCTGAGACGCTCCACCCCTTTCCCGTGGCCTGCAACTCGGATCCCTCCACACCTCCCGCGATCCTCCCTACCACCATGTCCCGCAAGAGACCCTGCAGGATATCCAGTCTCATCCGGGCCTCCTCACGGGTCCGCGACCAGCTTCGCGCCCGCTCCATCACCTCCTGAGTAGAGGCATGAGGCAGCCGCTCGAGCCAATCCATCAACTGGGCCGCAACCTCTCGGATCTCCTCGGTCTGGACCTTCCGAGCCTTTCCGATGCTCCCTTGGGCCCAGCGAGCGGCCTTGCCCGCCTCGTCGGCGGACCAACCCTCCCTCTCCTGGAGGAACCGGAGCACCTCCTCTTCGGTGAGGGGAGAGAAGGTCAAGACCTGACATCGGGACACCACGGTGGGCAAAAGGGCACTGGTTGAGGAAGAGATAAGCATCAGAAGATTCCCTTCCGGAGGCTCCTCCAAGATCTTCAAGAGGGCGTTGGCCGCTTGAGGATTCATCTTGTGGGCCTCATCGATAATCACCGTTCGCATGTTGCTCTCCACGGGCCGATGAACCATTCGGTGGCGCAGCTCGCGCACCTGATCGATCCGGATTTGGGCCCCTTCGGGGACAATCTCCAGGGCGTCGGGATGGTTTCCATGGAGGACCTTCATGCAAGCGGAACACTCCCCACAGGCATCATCCCTCCCCTTGCGACAGTGGAGAGCCAGGGCCAAGGCCCGTGCCACAGTGGCCTTCCCCACCCCCTCCGGTCCCACGAAGAGATAGGCATGGGGAATCTGATCCCACTGCAATGCCCTGCGGAGGATGCGAACGATCCGCTCGTGCCCGATGATCGAGGAGAGGTTCAGATGTCTCCTCCTTTTAGGATCGCTTGGAGGACCTAGAGAAGCCCCAGAAGGGTGAGGACAAGGATCCGGATCCGCTGTTGAACCGCATCGGGCGACTCCTCCCCTCCTACGATCCGAACACGTTGCGGATCCTTCCTTGCGATCTCCAGATAGCCCCTTCGGACCCTCTCATGGAACACCGCCGACTCCAGCTCGAAGCGCGATTCGTGGGGCTTTCCCTCCTCCTCCAGCCTTTGCATGGACCGCTTCAGACCGACCTCCACCGAGCAATCGAGCAGGATGGTGAGGTCGGGTCTCAACCCCTCCGAGGCCCAGTGGTTCACCTGGGCCACCAACTGGAGATCTAATCCTCTACCGTAGCCTTGGTAGGCAAGGGTGGCGTCAGAAAACCGATCGCACAAGAGGACTTCACCCTGCTCCAGGGCGGGTTTCAGGACATGCTTTACATGCTGATGGCGGGATGCACCATAGAGGAAAAGCTCCGTCAATCCGAAGATCTTCGAGGATTGGGGGCGAAGGAGGATCTCCCGCACGGCCTCGCCCAACGGGGTCCCTCCCGGCTCCCGAGTCATGCGAACCCGAACCCCTCTCTGTTCCAAAAAAGCCCCCAAGGCTCGAAGCTGCGTGGTCTTTCCACTCCCCTCGATCCCTTCGAAGGTAATGAAGACCCCTCTCTTTCTCCCTATCCGCTCCAACGCCCCTTTCCATGCATGCCGCCCGAGGGTGAAGCCCACATCCCACAAGCTCCATCGGCTGCCAGGCGCTTCTTTCGGGCGGATCTCTCTAACTTCCCGTTTTGATTATAGTAGGAGCGACTCGGGATTGCAACGATCACCCCTAGCCCCGGCCTTTGCTTCGGATCAACCCGTCTTCATCTATAAGAAACAGTCCACCAGGACTTCCTCTCCGGAGCGCTGAATCGTATATCGAGGGAATCGAATCCCTTGATCCACCCGGCCAACGGCCAACTCCCCCACGGCCTCAATCCCTCTGCCCAAGATTAAGGGAGCCACAAAGCATAGAATGCGCTGAACAAGACCGGCTCTCAGGAAGGAGGTTAGGACCTGAGACCCCCCCTCCACAAGGACGGAGGAGATCTCTCGATCCGCGAGGAGACGGAGGAGTTCCTGGAGGTCCACTCTCCCGGATGGGTCCGAACCCACCGATAGGACGCGCACCCCTCGTGCCTCCAATGTCCGAGACCTCTCCATGGGGGCTTGAGGGGTCGTGACGATCCAGGTCTCACCTCCCAAGAGCTCTGGATCAAGAACCTTGGCGTGATCTGGGACCCGCAGCCGACTGTCCAGGATGACCCGAACTGGATTCCTTCCCCTTACATGGCGGACGGTCAATCGAGGGTCGTCCTTCGCCACAGTGCCCACCCCCACCAGGACGGCGTCGTGAATGGACCGGAACCGGTGGGCACGTCTTCTGGATGGAAGGGATGAGATCCATTGGGAATGACCAGAGGCCGTGGCAATCCTCCCGTCCATGGACTGGGCCCACTTCAGGGTCACCCAAGGGAGTCCGCGCTCCATCCAATAAAAGAAACGATGATTGAGGCGGCGGCACTCCTCTTCTAGGACCCCCACCTTCACCTCCACTCCGGCCTCACGGAGGATCCGGACCCCACGACCGCTCACCTGGGGATTGGGGTCCAGGACTCCCACAACCACACGGCCTACGCCTTTTCTCAGGATGAGCTCTGTGCAAGGGGGGGTCTTTCCCCAATGACAACAAGGCTCCAGCGTCACATAAAGGGTGGCCCTCTGGAGGTTCTCCTCCAGAGGGCCAAGGGCCTCCACCTCTGCATGCCCCTCTCCGAATCGGCGATGGTACCCTTTGGAGATCACCCTCCCCTCCACGACTACCAGAGCACCCACCATGGGGTTGGGGCTCACCCAAGATTCCCCCCGTTTGGCCAGATCCAGGGCCAGCTTCATAAACCGTGCATCCTGAGAGATCTCTCCCTTTCTTTTCACCCTCCACTGTCTCCGCATTCCAGGATCCCCCTTCTCGGTCTTTCGGGGTCCTCGATCAAACCACTGGAAATCCCTTTCCCACCTCAGATCTCTCCGGACTCCACCATTCCTCGAAGGAGGCTCCGATAGTCCAGTCCCGCCTTTCTTAGGCCCTCTCTCCCGAAGGCCATATTGGCCTCAAGCACCAGGAAACGTCCTTCGAACTCGCACAGATCCAAGCCCACATGATCGAACCCGCAACGCTGAGCCACCTGCAGGCCCAAATCCAGGGCCTCCTGCGGAACAGGATCCGGACAGATACGACCGCCGCGGGCCACGTTGGTCCGAAACTCTCCGGGGGCGGCCTCGCGCCAGTAGGCATAAACCACCCTTCGCCCCAGGACTATAACCCTCAGGTCTCGTTCCAAGGGGACGTATTGTTGAATATAGGCCACATGCGTCCGCGCCAGGTAATCCTCCAGTTGATCCTTATGCCGAATGAGAAAGACATCCTCACCCCGCGCCCCTCCTCGCGGGAGCTTGGCCACCAAGGGAAAGGAGAACTCCTCCAGGATTTCTTTCGCCGCCCTCCTTCCGAAATAGAGCTTCGTCCTGGGCATGGGAATCTGCAGAAGCTGAAACAGCAGGGTCTGTTTCCACTTGTCTCCCATATGACGGTAGCAATGGATGCTCGGAAAGAGCGGCTTGCCCAGAGCGGCAAGGCCCTCTGCATAGAGGATGGTGGGGAAGTAGATCTTCGAGGCATCTCGGATAAGGTCCCTTTCCTTTGGAGTGTAATCGAAGAAATTGCCCCTCACCCCCAGGGTGATGACCTCACTGCACTGGGAGAGTTGACGACCCAAGGCCACCTTGAGCCCCTGCCCGGATGCCTCCATGTATCTCCTCCGGCGTGCGACCGCAGCCATTATAGTAGGCACTTGGGACCATGGAAAGGCCGCAAGATCGCATGGCCCAGCACATCCAGGTCCTACCCGGCACTCGGTCCTACATCCTGGCTTCATTTGGGAAGTCGTGCAAGATGGCGGCGATTCGGGTATGCTCGTACAGGTGGCTGGAGACATGAAGACAACAGAAGTGTCCATACAGAGAATGCCGTCCGATCGTGGGTCGGGTCGGGAGGCACCTCCCCCAAGGTTTGGGCTGCGAATCGGTTCCCTGACCCTGGAGAACCCCCTGATCTTGGCACCCATGGCCGGGTTTACTGACCTTCCCTTCCGGCGCATCTGTCGCCAAATGGGTGCTTCTCTGGTTCACACAGAGATGATCAGCGCCAAAGGGCTCGTGCTGAACGCCCCCAACACCCGGCGTCTCCTGCAGTCCGATGGGACAGACAGACCCCTTGTCGTCCAGCTGTTCGGGTCCGACCCCGAGACCATGGCCGAGGCCGCCGAGATCTGCCAACACTGGGGGGCCGACATGATCGACATTAACATGGGGTGTCCTGTGCCCAAGGTCATACGTAAAGGGGCTGGGGCAGCCCTCCTGAGGGATCCGGATCGGGCGTTGAAGGTCCTCAGGGCGGTCCGAAGGGCGGTAACGGTCCCGCTGACGATCAAGATGCGTGCAGGCTGGAAGGCCGGTGAGTTCGTTGCCATGGAGATTGCCCTTGGGGCTCAGGATTGCGGGGTGGACGCGGTGACCCTCCATCCCCGCTCCCGCACCCAAACCTACGGGACACCTGCTGACTGGGACCTCATCCGTCGCCTCAAAGATACCCTGAGCATCCCGGTCATCGGAAACGGGGACGTCCTGACTGGGGAAGATGCGGTGCGGATGATGAAGGAGACGGCCTGCGACGGGGTGATGATCGCACGCGGTGCATTGGGAAATCCCTGGATCTTCTCCAGGGCCTTGGCTCTCCTTCAAGGAAAAGATCTCCCCGCCCCCGACCTGGCCTCCATCAGGAGGATGCTTTTCCGTCATCTGGAGGGGATTCGGAGCCACCTTTCGGAAAAGAGGGCCCTCCACACAGCCAAAGTCCATGCCATGAAATATACACGGGGGCTTCCTTATAGCCATCGCCTCCGAAAAGAGATCGTCCAATCTTCGGATCTCCCCTCGTTGTTGCACTCTCTGGAGGGCTATTTCGGAGAGAGGAATCAATCGTCTATTTCTTGACATTTTTCGGGGGTCCCATATAATGGCCTCAAGCTTTTCTTTAACCCGAAAGAATGGGCTCTCGAGGTCTAAAACAGGATCAAGTCCAAGAGGGATCTCCTCCTAATGAATGAGAAGGGCGGATGGAGGAATGGGTGACTGAGGAGTCCCTTTGCGCTGTATCCAAGATCTGCGTCGAGCATGGGGCATGGATCTCCCCGTCCTGGATCAACTCAAGGCCAAGATCGAGGCCCTGATCCGGAGGAATCAGTCCCTCCTGGAAGAGAAAAGGGCCATCCAGGAACAGCTCCTCTTACGGGAGAGGCAGATTCGCCTTCTCAAGGAGCGATGCGAGCGATACGAGAGAAATCAGAGAGAGGCCTTGGAGAGGATCAACACCCTACTCAACAAGCTGGACGGGATCAAACCGTGAGCGAGTATTCGGTAAAGCGGGTGAAAATCCAGATCATGGGGCATCCCTACTCCATCAAGACGGACGGGGAAGAAGAATACGTCCATCGCATCGCTCAATACATCAACGAAAAATCGCAACAGATCATGCAGGCGACCCAATCGGTGACCACCCTGGATGTCATGATCAAGGTGGCCATTAATCTCGCCGACGAATTGTTCCAGGAACGCAGATCCAAGGAGCGGCTTTGCCAGGAGGTCGAAGACGAAGCCCGAGGACTCATCCGCCAAATCGAACGGCATCTGGAGGAATCCCTCAAGAAAGGATGAGGGCGTCGGATCGAANAGGTGCTCAGAGGGTCTTCGAGAAGGGCCGTTGTCTTTTTCCCTTGGATTTGATCTAATAAGGGTTGGCTTCGCCCGAGAGGAAGTAGGGGTTTTTCGGAATCGTGGATCGGGGTTTCATCCCAGGGGTTCGATATATGGCATCCGGGCCATTGCGAGGCCTGAACGCATAAATTTCTGCTCCAGCATATCAGGCCACAGGTCCCACAGGAAGGAGGGATGGAGGTCTCCTTGGAAGCAGGCGATCGATCCCAAGGAGGGAACAGCACAGGGACCCGCACCCTTGAGGCCCTCCTGAGGATTCCTCTCGTTAAGGCTAGGGGTGATGCAGGTAGTGCCGGAGTTTGTCTCGCAGCTCTGGACTTTCAGCAGTTCCGCCCCGGCTGATCCTCCTAGTCCGGCACCTCCCATGTTCCTTCCCAACGAGCCCCACTAACGACCCCTCCTTGTTTACCCCTTCCTCTCGGAGAGGATATAGCGCAGCGGGGGCTCCCGCCTCGGAGAAGTGATGGATCTTCTGCTATATCTCTCACGGATTCGGGCTCCCAATTTGGGAGCTTGGGGGAGATGCCTCGCCCTCGATGCGCGGCAAAGGGGGTGCAAACGTCGTGGAATCGATCAGTGGTTTCCCATGGATCCTGGGGCTGGCCGGGTTCGGTCTGGGGGGATTCGTCGGATATCTTCTCTTCCGTGCATTGCACAAGAAGAGCCTGATACGTTCCTCCCAGGAAGCCCGGCGTATTGTCCAGGAGGCGCAGAAAGAGGCCGATTCCATCCTCAAGGAGGCCCGGTTTCAGGCCAAAGAGACCATCTACCAGTCCAAACAGGAGGTGGAAAGAGAGCTCAAGGAACGGCGAGGGGAACTCCAAAGGCTGGAGAACCGTCTCCTCCAGAAGGAGGAAAATCTGGAGAAGAAGGTCGATCTGCTCGATCAGAAAGAGATGAACCTCGCCAAGCGGGAAAAGGTCCTTCTCCAACAGGAACGTACTCTGGATCAAAGGCTCCGGGAGGTGGAGGCCATCAAGGCCGAGCAGCAGAGGAGACTAGAACAGTTAGCTGGTATCTCATCGGAGGAGGCTAAGAACCTTCTGATCCAGTCCATCGAGGAGGACGCCAAGGAACGCGCCTCCAAAGTGCTCAAACGCATTGAGGAGGAGACCCGCGCCGCAGCAGACAAAAAGGCAAAGGAGATTATTGCACTGGCCATCCAGAGATACGCTTCGGAGTATGTGGGCGAAAAGACGGTATCGGTGGTCAACCTTCCAAGCGATGAGATGAAGGGGAGAATCATCGGGAGGGAGGGCCGCAATATCCGCGCCCTGGAAGCCGCCACCGGAGTGGATCTCATCATCGATGACACGCCCGAGGCGGTGATCCTCTCCGGATTCAATCCGGTTCGTCGTGAAATCGCCCGCATCGCCCTGGAGAGGCTCATCAACGATGGGAGGATCCACCCAGCCCGCATCGAAGAGGTGGTGGAGAAGGTCACCCAGGAGATGGACGTCACGATCCGGGAAGCCGGAGAACAGGCGGCCTTCGATGTGGGAGTGCACGGCATCCATCCTGAACTCATCAGGCTTTTGGGGACGTTGAAGTATCGAACGAGTTTCGCCCAGAACGTCCTCCAGCACTCCCTGGAGGTGGCCTTCCTTTGCGGGATTATGGCCTCAGAGCTTGGTCTCAGTGTCCGCCAGGCCAAACGGGCCGGCCTCCTGCACGATATTGGCAAGGCCGCGGACCATGAAGTGGAGGGATCACATGCCCTTATCGGCGCGGAGTTGGCCAAACGATACGGGGAGTCGCCTAAGATCGTCAATGCCATCGCGGCCCACCACGATGAGGAGGCGCCCGAGAGCGTGCTGGCGGTGCTCGTCCAGGCCGCCGATGCCCTCTCGGCGGCTCGTCCAGGGGCCCGCAAAGAGATGCTGGAGAGTTATGTCAAGCGCCTGGAGGATCTGGAACGGATCGCCAATTCCTTCAAAGGTGTCAGCAAGTCCTACGCCATCCAGGCTGGCAGGGAACTGCGGATCATCGTCGACAACGAGAAGGTCTCGGATGAAGAGTCCGCCATGCTCAGCTACGATATCGCCAAACGGATCGAGAAGGAGCTGACCTATCCGGGACAGATCAAGGTTACGGTGATCCGGGAGACGCGATCAGTCCACTATGCCAAATAGGAATCTCTCGGACTCCCGGTAAGGTCTAAAGGGGCCAAATTATGCAGGGGGCTCCATGGCGGGAGAGAAGGCCGGACAACAGGAATGGGTTTGGGTGCTGGTGGAGGAACCCGAGAAGGGAAGGGCCCAGCTTCTAGGCCAATACGATCCGGATCGAGACATCCAGTTCGTGGTGGTCTTTCCTACCAAAGAGGACGCCCAAGAGGGGCTTAAACGGATCAGCCAGCCCGAATCCTCCCCGTATGAGCCCCAGGCCATGCGGCTGGACGCTGTCAGGAAGGAAGCGGCCCGTGGCGGTTTCCGACTAGTGTTGGTCGACGGTGCAGGACACCTCCTACAGCAGATCGACCCGTGATCGTCCTCACCTCGGCCCTCATGCGGGTGCCGAGAGGTTGCGGCTTGCATACATGATGTAGTCCTCCACATCCCGTTTGGATCCCAAGATGAGGGGGACACGCTGGTGGAGATCGCGGGGTTGAATCTCCAAGATCCGCTCGTACCCCGTGGTGGCAGCCCCACCTGCCCGCTCCACGATGAATGCCAAGGGATTGGCCTCGTACATCAGCCTAAGCTTTCCCGAAGGCCGACGCGGGTCCCGCTTATCCTCCGGGTAAAGGAAGATCCCCCCATAGAAGAGGTTTCGGTGGAAATCGGCGACCAGGGAGCCGATATAACGTGCCGTCTTGGGACGACCGGTGGGAGGATCCTCCGTCTTGAGGGATTCGATGTAGGCCCTCGTCCCCTCTTTCCAATAAGGCCAATTGGATTCGTTGACGCTGTAGATCCTGCCGACTTCCGGGATCCGGATATCGGGATGGGAGAGAAAAAATTCACCCACACTCGGATCCAAAGTGAAGCCGTTGACCGACCCTCCCGTGGTGTAGACCAGCATGGTGGAAGAACCATAGACCACATAGCCAGCAGCCACCTGATTTACTCCAGGCTGCAGGCAATCCTCCAAGGTTCCATGCCCTGCCCGGGGAGAGACCCTTCTATAGATGGAGAAGATGGTCCCGATGGAGACATTAGCATCGATGTTGGAGGAGCCGTCCAAGGGGTCTAAGAGGATGGCATAGTCCCCCGGAGGGTAGGGATGGGGGATGGTGAGGATTCCCTCTTCTTCTTCCGAGGCGATCACGCCGATCTTGCCGATGNAGCTCAGGGCATGGACAAAGGTGCGGTGGGCGAACTCATCCAGCTTCTGGACCTCCTCCCCCTGCACATTCACCTTACCAGTAGTGCCGAGGATGTCCAAGAGACCCGCTTTGTTGACCTGTCTCGAGACAATCTTGGCTGCCAGGATGATCTGATGGAGGATGGCCGAGAAATCGCCTCGTCCGCGGGAAGACCTCTGCTCCTCGAGGATATGCTGCTGAACCGTGACCACGTCTCTATACACTTCCGTCCTCCTGCCAATTCTGACGTTCCCAGCCTAGCCCTCCATCCGATGGAAGTCAATGGAGCTTGATTGTCCACCCTCCACTCCTGGCCAGCCTCTTGGCGGGCATCTTGACATCTCCGACGGGATGTTGGTAAAGATGCCTGAAGGCGGGCTTCTCTGCCCATCGAGTAAGGGATACAAAGCGGGCGAGTTTTTGACTTTCCAGGCCCCAGCATCTCGAAGCCGAAACAGAGATCTCTCGGAGAGGAGGTGGACATGGGCAACAGAAGGGCCTGCATTATTGGAGGCGGGATGTCCCAATGGGGAGTTCGCGAGGCCAGTCTCGTGGATATGACACAGGAGGCCGGAAAGGCCTGTATGGAAGACGTCCCCGGCCTGACCCCCAAGGACATCGATGGATTCCTCTTCGCCAGCTCCTATGCAGGAAGGTGTTCCTTCCAGACGAACACGGCCCCTGTCATGGCCGAGAGGTTGGGATTGAAGCCCACCTCCATCTGTGCACGGGTCGATGTGCTCTGCGCGGGAGGCAGCACCGGGATACTGCTGGCCAAAGGCCTTGTGGAAAGCGGCATGGCGGACATCGTGATGGTGGCCGGGGGGGAAAAGCTTTACACACCCCAAAAATGGGAAGTCTTTTACAGCGAGCTGGCCTCCATCGACCATGACTGGGACGCCCCCCATGGTCTTGGGCTCCCTCCACCCTACTTCGCCCTGACGGCCAAAGAGCACATGCGGCGTTATAGCACCACCAAGGAGCATCTTGCTGCGGTCTCGGTGACCAACTACAACTATGGGCTCAACAACCCCAAAGGGCAATTCCATAAGCAGCTAACCATGGAGGAGGCTATGGCCGCCCCTTTGGTGGTGGACCCCCTGACTCTCTACGATTGCTGTCCCATAACCGACGGGGCCGCCGCAGTGATCATAGCCTTGGAAGACAGAGCGAAGGACCTCACGGATCGGCCTCTGGTGTACATTCGGGGAGGAGCTCAGGTCTCTCTTCACAGCGTCTCGGCCAATTGGCCTGGGGAACATCTGGCAGACTGGGCCCATCTGAGAAAGGCTGCCGAAAAGGCCTATGCCACCGCCAAAGTAAGCCCCCAAGAGATCGACGTGGCTCAGACCCACGATTGCTTCACCATTTCGGAGATCATCGAGGTGGAGGAACTTGGATTTTGCAAGAAAGGAGAGGGAGGGGACTTTGTGGCGGCCGGAGAGATCAACCTGGGTGGGAAGGTCCCCATCAACACCGACGGCGGCCTTCTCTCGTGCGGCCATCCCTTCGGTGCCACGGGAATCCGGATGGGAATGGAGATCATGAGACAGCTCCAGGGTCGGGCCGCCAATCAGGTACCAGGGGCTACCATTGGGCTGACCCACAACCTCAGCGGCCTCAACGTGGAGCACACCATCGTAGTTTATGGCAGGGAGCCCCTTCCTTAGAGGTGGAAAACGGGCCATAGGAGTCGCATCAGCAATCCGAGATAAAGAGGGAGGCGGCTATCTGAAAAGCGCCCAAGACAAGGGGCCTGCAGCAAGGGAGGTAATGATGTCCATCCTCGGCGTTCCCGTTCTCGAGAATCGATATCCGGTCACCATGGATATGTGGCCTGTGGAGCACAAGGCCTTCAACCGAATCCATCGCTTTTATGAACACCTGAAAGAAGGCCGCTTGACCACGACGCGCTGCAAGTCCTGCAGCCACACCGCTTTCCCGCCCCGGGTCATCTGCCCAGAGTGCCTAGGCGAGGATCTGGAATGGATCGATCTCCCAAAGGAGGGAAAGGTCCTGGTCTTTACCGAACAGGTCAAGGGAGTGCCTTTGGGTTTCCAGGCTCCCCTGATCCATGCATGGATCGACCTGGGGCCCCAAAGCCCCATTCCCCGATTGCTCAGCCGCATCATCAACTGCGAGGCGGGAAGGCTGAAAGAAGGGGATGAGGTTCGCTTGGTGGTCTTCGAGGTGCCTTCCCACCCCATCGAGATCAAAAAGGAGACCATCACGGCGGAAAGGGTCTATTACGCCTTTGAGCCTAAGGGCTGACCCAAAAATTCACTCTCCGGAGCGCCCTGTTGTTCCGCCTCCTGAGGGAGGCGGAACAACTATTAAACCACCAAAAACCGCTTAGATCCAACAATTATCGCCGGAATCCGTCTGTTTGATCAGTCCTTACAGATGAATTCGAATGAACCGAGAAACTCTCACGAACCTCCAAGGGTCATAAGGCAAGAGAGACCTTGAAAGATCTTTTCGCAAACCCGGCCTGATGCGGGCCGAAAGGAATTTGAAAAGGGAAGGATGCCTCTCGTTTTAGCTGGTAGAGATAACTAATCCCCAATGCTGCCGTTGGATGGCTGGCTTCTCTTCGGAGCCATTCCCCAAGCCTTGTGGATCCCCCTGTACACACGTCGGGCCAAGGGAAGAGAGAGTCCGCACCGCTCCCCCTGGTCCAAAAGCGTCCCCAAAAGCCATTCCAGCTCGTTGGGACGTCCCTCCTCCAAGTCCCTGAGAAGGGAACTCTTGGTCCCGGGCGGAAAAGTGGAGCAGATCCGCAGGCTTTCCTGGACGATCTCCTCGTTCAGGGCGATGCCTTTCCGTCGGGCCAGGATTTCCACCTCCCGCATCAACCCCTCGAGAACATGACGCTTCCTCTCATCCTGAAGGATGGGACCTAACGGCTCCTTGTAAAGGGCCGTGGCCCCGGCCAGGGCGCAGATGAAAAGATACTTCCTCCACACCTCCACTTCGACGGAATCCGCCATCTCCGTCGGCACCGAGGCCGTCTGAAGGAGAGCACAAACGGACTCCAAGAGGGGACGATCCCCGGGGTCCCCTCCTAGGACGACCCGTCCAGGTCCCCCCGTGTGTTCCACTGTTCCGGGCTCCCGGATATGGGCCGAGACATAGATGCACCCGTCGGCTACCCGTCCCCGCTCCGAGATCTTCTCCACCCGCTGCCTCTTTTCGATGCCGTTTTGCAGGGGAAGCAGAACCGTCTCCTGTCCTACACAGGGGGCTATGGTCCGGACGGCCGTCTCCAGATCGTATCCCTTCACGCAAAGAAGGACGAGGTCCATGACGGGCCACCCTGCAGGCCTCTCCGCGGCTGCTTTGGGTCGGACCTCCAGGATCCTCCCCCCGGTCACCAGTCGCAGCCCCGACCTTCGGATTGCCTCTAAGTGGGCACCTCGAGCCACAAAATAAAGTTCATGGTCGTCCCTCGCTTGATGGACGTATCCGATCTTCCCCCCCAAAAAGCCGCCCACCCCTCCGAGGCCGACCACAGCGATCCGCATCAGGAAGCCCCTCCGTCAGTGGCCAAAAGGATCACCCTCCGTCTCCAGTCTCCCGGGGTGTCCCCTCCTCGAAAGTCACGGAAGAAGGTCTTTCTCATATAGTGGAGCGCCCCTGCATGGAACTCGAAGCTTCGCCAAAGCCGCTCGAAGAGGCGCGCCGTGGGTCGAAACATCCCTTTTTCCACCTCCCAGACCTTCCGATAGGCACGAGGGCCTTCCACCATATAATACTGCAGGAAACCTCGGGCCTCTGTATATTCCCGAAAGAGCCCCGACATGAAAAGGAGGTAATCGCCCAGATATTGGAAGAAATCCCTCTCCTTCTGAAGATCCGACTCTCCGGGGAGATGAGAGCAGAGCATCTCCACCACACTGGCCATGGGGGCTCCTTCTGCATCCCGCATCTCGAAGAGCCGATCGGTCTTGGCGAAGTCCGTAAGCATATCGGAGAGGTAGTCGGCCATCTCCTGGTCATCGATATGGAGGTCCTGAAAGGTCCTCCGTGTGATCCAGAGGAAGAACCTCCTCAACCTTTGGCTTGCGGGGGAAGGCTCGCTCCAGGAAGGCCTTCTCATGATACCTCCCTCCTCCATCTCCTATCTGGTTTTCTCTCGGGTCAGGCCCCGAGATGAACCCCTAATATGAGTGTACCACCGGCCCTTCCCAGGACTCAAGAATCTTTTCCGTCAGGCGCTCGTCCCCCAGACGTGCACCCACCACTATCTCCGGCGCCGGAGACCCCGCAGGGGCTTTTTATTCACTTAGCTCCGTATTTACTGGTCACGAGGATGTTCCTGGAGCCAACATTCGAGATTTTCCGGAGTTGCCCCCCGCCTTGGCGAATCCCGCCCTTGGACGGGACCAAAAGGCGGATTTCCGGGCTTTGCGGCCGTCAGGCCGATTCCTGAAATCCGAATCCCGCCGCAAAGACGGACGAGCCTAGAGCGGGCCGAAAAATATCGCCAGTGAGCGCAAGGAACATCCTCCTGAACTAAACGTCAAATGAACTCCTGCAGAACTAAGTGAATAAGCAGATCACAAAAAATATCTGGGATCGGTAAACCCAGGCAAGTTTGAAACGACTAAGGACCTGGAGGAAGCTGTAGGACAACATAATATCGGGCCTCCCGCAAGGGAGAGCGGTGGGATTCAGGGTCTCGGCCCCACCCCGTTGTCAGGTGCAGACCCTTGTGCTATAACGCCTTCAAGGTATCCGATGCGCCCGTTGTCAAGAGCGAGCCCTGCGTGGAAGAAAACGCCAAGACCCTCGATGACGAGACTCTGGTAACCCGCGCCCAGAGGGGCGAGCGTTGGGCCATGGAGGAGCTGATCCGCCGCTACGAGCAGACGGCCTATGCCATCGCCTATCATACAGGGGTTGGGGACCCGGAGGATGCCAGAGAAGTGACCCAGGAGGCCTTCCTGAGGACAGTTCGGAACCTCCGGAGGTTTAAGGGCACCTCTTCCTTCTCCACTTGGTTCTATCGGATCGTCGTTAATACTTGTCTGGACCGGATTCGAAAGAGGCAACGGAGGAATCGGCTCTTTGCCTTGGGATCCTCCCAACGGGAGGAGGATGAGTCACTTCCGGACTATCCGGATGAGGCCCAAGACACCAATCCATTGGCCGTGCTTACCGGAAAGCACCTTTCCCAAGAGATCCGGAGGGCGGTATCCGCCCTCCCCGAAAGGCAACGGATTGCCTTCCAGTTGAAGGTCCTTCAAGGATTGAGCATCAAGGAGATCGCCCGAATCATGAACACCGCGGAGGGTACCGTCAAGAGTCATATCTTCAGGGCCACGCAATCGTTGAAGGAGGCCCTTTCCGAATGGGTTTAAGGCCGCGAGGAGGCTGCTCATGAAGGCCTGCAAGGAATACCAGGAGACCCTGTTGATGGACGTCCACGGGGAACTCCCCACGGATCGCCAGGGGCAGTGGAAAGACCACCTCCGGCGATGCGAGGGATGCCGCACGGAGAGGGCCGGTCTCCTCAAACTCCTCCAAGGAGTCCGAGAGGCCTTCCCTGCGCCCGAACTCTCCCCCATAGAACTGGCCTCGTTACGACGAGCCGTCCTTGACCGCTGGGACGGGGGACGATGGAATCTCTTAAGGAGGCGACGTCTCTGGGGAATCCCCTTAGCCCCTGCCCATGCCCTCGCCTTGGCGGCCATGTTGTTGGCGGTGGTGGGATGGTTCGGATTCCGGGGACTATGGGGCGGCAAGGCCGGGGCCCCGGAGGATACCATGCTAGTTCAGGAGTTGGAGCTCATCCGGAACCTCGACCTCCTTGAGGAGATGGACGTCATCCAACAGCTTGTCCAGGTGGTGGATCATCGGGATGCAAAGCTCTGATCGCATCGTCCGGACGGCAAGGAGGCTCCGCTTGGGACAGAATTCGACCCGGACCCCAAGGGACCCATCACCTCTCATGGAGGCTGGAGTGAGGGGAGGACATCCCTGGCGTCGGTGGGTGATCGTGCTCTTGTTAGGGATCGTCCTGTGGGGAACGGGAGGGAGGACTCGGGCCTGGGACTGGCAACCTCCTTCCCTCGACGCAAGGCATTGGGCCCTCCCCGGAGAGGCGGCCCCCGCTAGTCGGCTTTGGGCCCGACGTGAAGAAGGGAGAGGGGGGAGATATCTTAAGGGACCGATCGACCCCGGTTCCTCAGAGGAGAGACGCAGGACCTACGAAGCACTCTCCCCCGAGGAAAAGGCATGGTTGAAGGAAAAGTACAGGCAATGGAAGTCGCTCCCTCCAGAGAAGAGAAAGGCGCTCAAGCGGAAGATGGAACGATGGATGAGACTCTCCCCCGAGGATCGGGCCTTGTTCCGCCGTCGGTTCCAGCAATGGAAGTCGCTCCCTCCACAAGAGAGAAAGATCCTGCGCGAGAAACTGAAACGCTGGAAGGAACTCTCACCCCAAGAGCGGGAGGCCATTCGACGTCGATTCCTCCAAGGGCACTGATCCTCAGCCGCGAGGGGACTGTCTTTTCCCCAACACATTGGTCCAATCCTGAGGGGTCAGTCTTCCAGGACCCCAAAGAGGAGATTGCGGAAGCGGCGTCGATCTTCCTGAGAGACCCGTTCCCCGATTCGGGCCAGGAATAGGTTTTCCTCCCGAATGGCGATATTGGGCTCGTTAGTGGGATATTCTCGGAAACCGTAGGGTTTCATGAGATGGATCATCATGTTTCTATACTGGGCTATGGTGAGGCCACTACCGTCCAGATCCCAGTGCCAGGAATAGCCCTTCATATAAGCGATCTTTTGAGCGAAGAACTCCCGGTCCTCCATGATGAGTTGGATGATCTTTTGGGCGAGCCCCAGTCTCCGGAAATTCCGGCTTACCTCCAGGGCTCCCATCTCATAGAGGAGCTTCCCTAGGGCCGCCCACCGCTCGGATTCGTCCGGGTACCAGCAAACCCCGTAGCCCACGATGCGTCGTCCGTTCAAGAGGGCCAAAGTGACGTTTCCACCCTCGCTGGAAGCAACCCTCTCGAAGACCTCCAGCTTCTGGATGATGGAGCTGTAATGTGCGAAGTGGCCGATCCCCTCGTCGAGCTCGAGCATCGAGAAGGATCCGGGAGGGCAATGCGATCGGATCGTCACCGGACCGAGAGGGGTCTCTATCACTTCCTCTCGGCCGTGCGTCGAAGGCCCTGCTCCCAGATCGGATCCCATTAAAAATCGCTCCAATCCTGATGGAGATTCTTGATCATGACGAGCAAGTCATGATAGCGACCTTCCCGATCCTTCACGTACTCGGGTAGGGTGGCCACCTTGAAGAAATCAAGCTTGTGGGCCGCATGGATGGCGGCGGTCTCCACATCGGCCACAAATTCAGCCACCAGCTTCTCAATACCCAATCCCATGGCCAGCCGGATTATGTCCAGGAGCATCCATGTCCCAAGGCGTTGACCTCGGTAGTCAGGGTCCACCACGATCCGTAACCGGCCCACATGCCTCCATGCACCAAAAGGCCTTCGATGGAGGGTCAAATTGGCAATGATGGCTTCCTCTTCCTCGTTGAGGGCAACGAGAGGGAGGACCCGAGCATAATCGAGATGCTCCACCCACTCATGGACCACCCGAGGGTCCGTGACGTCGTCTCGCAGGAACCAACGCTCCTGCTCAGGGATCTTTCTGAAAAACTTCAACAGCCGTCCCTCGTCCTCTGGCTTCAAAGGTCGGAGGAGCACCTGTGTGCCGTCCTTGGTGATAATGGCTTTGGGATAATCCTCCAGCATGAGGCTCTCCTTTTCCCGTGGGGGTCAGCGGAAAGCTTCGGTCAATGACCTTGGCGAAAGCCGGGATTTGTACTATTTACTGTTTATTCACTTAATTCCGCAGGAGATCATTTGACGTTAAGCTCAGGAGGATGTTCCTGGAGCGAACATTCGAGATTTTCCGGAGTTGCCCCCCCGCCTTGGCGAATCACGCCCTTGGGCGGGACCGAATGGCGGATTTCCGGGCTTTGCGGCCGTCAGGCCGATTCCGGAAATCCGAATCCCGCCGCAAAGACGGGACGAGCCTAGAGCGGGCCGAAAAATATCGCCAGTGAGCGCAAGGAACATCCTCCTGACCAGTAAATACGGAGCTAAGTGAATAGGCGCCGCTTACTATTTTATGGTTTTTAACCCTGATGATGAGGAGTTCGCTCCGGGGTCTCCCTGAGCCGTTGAAGGTCCCTGATAACGGAGCCTCACCTCCTCGAAACGCCCGCACGACCGCTTCCCTTCCGGGCACCTGCGGTATCGGATGCACTTGGGACCCGCCCCTTCGAAGACCGAAGGACAGACCTCCCGCACAAGGCCCAGCATCCGCTCGGCCACGGATCGAATCTCCCACTGGGCCCTAAGGCACAACCTCTCCTCGAAAAAATGGAGGAGTTCCCTCGCGTTCATGGTAACGAAGATCTTCGTCTCGCAGGCATTGGGTAGGACATAGCGCGCGTCCTCCTGGCTCGATTCTCCGGAGGCCCCCAACGCCTCGTTCAAGACACGATATCGTTCTGCCAGGATCTCCATGGTCTCCTTGAAATATTCCACTGCATCCGCCTGCCGTCCCCCAACGATGACCTTCTTCCCCCTCAGACGAGGCGGCACCACGTAATCGAACCGATGGTGCGGCACATAGCGCTGACTCCTCTGAGAATAGCTGGCGATGCGGTGGCGCACCAGTTGATGGGTCAATGCCCGCGAGACCCCCTCGATGAAAAAGGTGAAGGAGGCGTGTTCCACCGGACTCAGGTGCCCTACATCGCGCAGGAGCCTCACGAATCGCTCGGCCTCAGCCCCTTCCGGGGGGACATCGATGAGCCCCTCCGTCTTTTCCGCATAACAGAGCTTGGCCGCTGTGGCGATGAGACGGTCCGGCATAGGAGTATAGGCCACCAGCCGAACGTTGGCCCAGACCTCACCCATGATCACTCCTCCTCCTTCTTCTTTCGGATGGTCGATGGTCTTCGCTATGGTGCTGAATCTCTGGGAGAAAACCAACGTTTGATCCTCTTCAGCAGCCCCCCTTTGGACCGGAGGGAAGCCGCCCCTTCCACAAGTAGTCGGACGGCGCAGTTTACCTCCTCTTCCGTGGTGAAACGCCCGAGGCTCAAGCGCACAGCGCCACGTGCGATTCGCTCCTCCACCCCCATGGCCCGTAGCACGGCAGAAGGTTCACTCGATCCCTCATGGCAGGCGGAGCCCGTGGAGGCGGAGATCTCAGGACACCGGGCCAGGATCTCGGCCCCCTCTATCCCAGGAAATGAGACGTTGAGGGTGTTGGGGAGCCTCTCTGTGGGATGCCCGTTGAGGACCAGCTCCGGCCAGGCGTCCCGAAGACCTTCCCAGAGGCGCTCCCTGAGGTCCAAGAGACGCCTCCGCTCCTTCTCCTGGCCCTCCAAGGCGAGACGGCAGGCCTCTCCCAGCCCCACCGACAGGGCTACGTTCTCAGTCCCGGCGCGAAGACCTCTCTCCTGACCAGCCCCGTGGACCAAGGGTACCAGGGAAATCTCCTCCCCCACGTAGAGCGCCCCGATCCCTTTGGGGGCGTAGAGTTTGTGTCCAGCTACGGTCAGTAGATCCACCTGAAGGGAATCGATCCGCACGTCGACCTTCCCAGCGCTCTGGGCCGCATCTGTGTGAAAAAGCACTCCTGCCTCTCGGGCAACGGATGCCAGCTCCGCAATGGGCTGAATGGTTCCCACTTCGTTGTTGGCATGCATAACGGAGACCAGGATCGTATGGGGACGGATGGATCGTCGAAGCTCATCAGGGTCCACCTGTCCCTGACCGTCCACCGGGAGATAGGTGACCTCCACCCCCTCAGTCCTCTCGAGATGACGACAAGGCTCCAGCACGGAAGGGTGCTCCACCTGTGAGATGATGATATGGCGGGGACGTCCCCTGTGGGCCGCTGCAACGCCCTTTATGGCCATGTTGTTGGATTCGCTCCCCCCGCTGGTAAAGACGATATTTCGGGGAAGGCAGCCCAAAAGCGACGCAACCCGGCCGCGGGCCTCTTCCAAGGCCTCCCCGGCACGGATGCCCAAGGGGTAGCGGCTGCTGGCATTGCCGAACTGCTCGTGGAAATAAGGGAGCATGGCTTCGACTACCCGCGGATCCACGGGGGTCGTTGCATTGTAGTCCAGGTAGATCATGGAGACTTCCTCCCGGGCATCGGCCCAACCTGACCTCGCATCTTTACGGCGGTTATCCTCCCACGGCCGTCCTCTAACCTTAGCCGAGGGAAGCAGAGCTTGTAAAGGACCCATTCCTGCTTCCTTGACCCCTCTGAGGCCTTAAGGCTAGACTGAATCCGCCTTAACTCCATAGGGGCGTTTGATGCAAGTGGGATCGACCGTTCGGCTTACTGGTGGGAAGGGGCTGGAGGGCAAGGGGGCTTCCATATGAAGAGAGATTCGGGAAGCCCGGATCGGCCTTCGTGGGTCGAGGTCTCGGTGAAGGCCTCCGCACAGGCCGCCCTTTTCTTGACCCCTCTCTTCCACTCCTTGACCGGAAAGGGGGTTCAAATCCTGGATGCCGACGAGGGAATGTGGGATCTCATCGGATGGGTCCCTGCAAGGCGATGGACCCCCCGGGCCAGGAGGAGGATCCTCCATTGGATCCGGCTCCTTTCCCGACACTTCTCTTATCCCCAACCACCATCTCTCTCCGAGAGGATGGATGAGCCGCCACCCCGAATCCCCAAGGGCGAACGAAGGTTCTTTCGGGCCTTTGCAGCCACGGATAGAATTTGGGTTTCGCCTCAGGGTCGCAGAAGACCCCCGACACCCCCTGACACCGTTCTCCTCACCTTGGATGTGGGACAGGCCCGCGGCAGCGGCCTCCATCCTGCGACACGAAGCTGTCTTAGACTGCTCCAGCAACTCCTGGAGAAAGAACGACCGGAGCGGGCCCTCGACGTGGGGACCGGGACAGGCATCCTCGCTTTGGCCGCAGCCAAATTGGGGGTGCCAAAGGTGACCGCAGTGGACTCCGATCCCCACTCGGTGAGGATCGCACGCCGTAATGTGCGGACCAATGGACTTGTGGGACGAGTCCGCGTCCAACGCCGCGATATAGCCCAGGAAGGAGGGCGCTATCCCCTTGTAATGGCCAATCTGCCTCTTAAATCGCTCTTTCGAAGGACCGATGCCCTCTTGCACTGCCTCGCTCCAGGAGGAAACCTCATCGTGGGAGGAATCTGGAGGAAGCAAGAGGCCAAGGTGAGGGCGCACTTCAGCCCTCCCCTGCAGGTGGTGGGTCGAGATCAGGAGGTTTGGTGGTCCGCATTGCTCCTCTGGCGCCCCCTGCATCCCGGTCCCGGATGATTCCCCACCCGAGCATATCGGCATCTTCCCCAGCTCCAAAGGCAGCGGATTTTTGGTCTTCCCATATGTTACGCGGACCTGGGGACGAAGCCTCGATGCCGGAGGCACCGCGAAAGGGGTTCCGGCCACTTGCCCTTGGGGGGCGGAGAAGATCTTAACCGTAGATCCTGAGGAAGCGTTTGATACGGCTCCAATGAATTTTGCGCCTCTCCAGAGAGAGTGTGTAATAGATCCCCTCTCGAAAGGTCTTGTCCATATGCCTCAGGACGATCTTCTGATCCACCAGATATTGGATGGCATTGATGTAGTTGACGTTGGAAAGAGACTCGGGCAAACGGATCTTCCCCGTCTGATAGAGACGATGACCGTTGAAGAGGACCCGCCACAGGAACCTTCGATGGGAGAGCCGCCTCTTATAGAGATGCCTGAGTGAGGATCCCACCACAAAGTAGGACTCGAAGTAGCTCTGAATGAGACGAGCGAAGGCCAGAAGATCCGGCCTCCTCCCAGGTGGGACCGTATATCCCTCGGTCGTCGATCTGATCAGATGGAGGCGGCTCATCCGCTCAAGGGTGGTACGGATTCGCCCTTCGGAATCCTCCTCAGGGAGAAAGACGAACTCCTGGCGGAAAAGATCGCGGAGGAAGGCGATGTCCTCCCCAAGCCGATGGAATGGGACCGGAGTGACGCCGTTGGCCAGGAGGGAAGCGGCCACGAAGGCATAAGGTAACAGATAGTGGAGGATCGTATTTTTGTAGTAGTCGAGCCTTCTGCGACTTCGATCCCCGATGGAGTAAAAGGTGTCTTCGTCTTCGTCTCCTTCCTCTTCCCCGGAGCTCACCCTCTGGATCCACCGCTCCCTCTGAAGGTGATCCAAGCTCTCTTTGAGAATCCAGGAAAGACTCTCACCCCGACTCAAAGAGGAGGAGAAACAGGCCCCCTCTTCCTGAAGGATCCGATAGAAGAGTCGTGCCAGATGGTCCACCTCCCGTTGCCCGAATCCCCGGGGGGAGGTGGAGCAGAGGATGGCCACGGCAGCCAGGGAAGTGGGCACCACAACCATCACCTGGTTGATTCGATGGACGATCTCGTAGGCCAGATAATAGGGAAGGTTGTGTCGAGTGTAGCGGATGCTGGGGTTGTCCTTGTGCAGGGTCCGTTCCAGGAAGGCCTTCAGGGATAGAGGCTCATTGAAATTCACATAGATCTTCCCGTACCTCCGGCGAAAGACATGACGGCTCCGGATCAGCTCCCAAAAGCTCTCCTTGGGCTTTTCGCCCCCCTCCACCTCCCGGAGATAAGCTCCTTCCTCCATGATCCGCTCGTAGGCAATGGCCACGGGAACGAAGGCGATATCTCGGCAGGCCCCGGCCCGATATCCGTCGATGAGCAAGGACAGGAATCCCAGCTTCGGAAGGATCATCTTGCCTGAACGGCTCCTTCCCCCCTCGATGAAGAACTCCAGAGGGTATCCCTCCTCCAGGAGGACCCTAAGGTAACGGTTGAACAGGACGGGGTAGAGGACCGAGCCTCGAAAATCGCGCCGAATGAAGAAGGCCCCGCTCTTTCGGAATATGAAGCCCATAGGCCAGAAGGCCAAGTTGAGGCCCGCGGCTATAAACGGTGGGAACATATAGTGGTGATAGAGGATGTAGGCCAAGATCATGTAATCCATATGGCTCCGGTGACAGGGGACGAAGACCAGATTGGAAGAGCGAGCCACCTCCCGAACACGCCGCAGGCCTTCCTCATCCACCTCCAGACCCTCGTAGAGGTTGCGAAGGGCCCAGTTCATAATCCGATCCCAAATCCTCAGGAAGGTGGGATCGAAATCCGCGGTGATCTCTTTTAGGATCCGGTAGGCCTCTTTCCGCACGGAACGCTCGGATTTCTTTTTCCGTTTCACCCGGCGCTGAATGGCCTGCTGCACCCTCTCGTCGAGGAGGACCCTCTCCATGATCTCGTGGCGCGAGCGGGCCACAGGACCCGTTACCAAACGACGTTCCCTCTGAAGGCGATCCAAGAGCTCCTGGCGCAGCTCCATGGCCGTCTCCCGGAGTCCTTTTTCCCTCCGCTCTTCAAGGAATCGCTTCACCTCCAGAGGAGGCCCCTGGGTGATGTAGGAATCCCTCCGGTAGAAACGCAGGCAATAGAATAAAACGCGGATCCAGGAAGGGTTCGTCTTCTGGCCGAGGATAAGCTCGTCGATGCGAGGACGAGTCCGCTCCTGTTCCCGGTCCCAGATCACCATCATCGGCACCATGAAGACGGGCCGAGAACTCTCTTCCTGAGCCATGAGCAATTCCACGAAAGGATCCCTTCCCGACTTCAGGAAACGCTTGGCAAAGGCCTCCTGGTCTTGAAGGTAGAGGATGAAGGAACGCCTTTGAGAAAGGAGACCCCGGAGGACTCCGTCTCCCGCAGCCTTCCCATCTTCCCTGGACCCCTTGCGGATCCTCCGGAGCCGAACCCTTAGGAAGAACGACAGGGAGTGAAAGAGGCCCATATCGGCCTCGTGGACCAATACTGGCAACGGCATCCCGTTGCGTAGGCACTGATAATGACACAGAAGGCTCTCCAGGCCCGATCGGGCCTTGAGCACATAGACCACCGTCCCTCGTTCGGCCAGAGATTGAACCTCCCGGACCTGTTCTGGAAGGGGACGGATCCCTTCGAAAAGGAGTCTCCATGCGATCCGAAGCAGAAATCCATACCTACCTTCCAGCGCGGAGGGGAGAAGAGGCGCACTTGTCTCCCCCGACCCTCTGGGGTTGGGCGGAGACGCGTCTTGGGGGTCTATGATGGGGCGCTGCGGTTTCATGCACGGATCCCTGCTGAAGAGGTCTTTTTCGCGTTGACGCAGGCCGGAGGGAAACGGAGCCGGCTCTCAGGGGGGCTCCCGGCTCTCGGGTCCCGACGGAGGAGAAGAAGATATCCTTCCCCCTCCTTGCGCCTTGGCCTCGAGGAGGCGTCGGTCCGCCTCTTTGATCAGCTCCTCGGGTGGAGCAGATGAAATCTCCTCCGCCGAGGCCAGACCGATACTCAACCCCAGAGGAACGGGGCGCTCTTGGAAACGGAAGGGATCTTCTTTCAGACTTCTTTGATACTTCCTGGCCACACGGAGGGCAGCTCTCAGCTCCGTATGGGGAAGGAGGACCGCGAACTCATCTCCACCGTATCGGGCCACCACATCGGGAGCCCGACTGTTTTCCCTCAGCACCCTGGCCACATGCCTCAATGCCCAATCCCCGGCCTCATGACCGTATCGGTCGTTGATCCCCTTGAAGCCATCCATATCAAGGATCATGAAGGAAAAGGGGATCCCGTATCGTCGAAACCGCTCAACCTCCTTGGAGAGGATCTCCTCCAGTCGACGCCGATTGTAAAGCCCCGTCAATTGGTCCCTCACGGACATCTCAAGAAGCCTCTGATGGACCAGGAGATTGTCCACGACTAGAGAGATCTTGCATCCCAGCCTTCTAAGGAAATCCGTGGAGAGCCTGGAGTGGTACCTATGCGGATCCGTGCTGCCCAGGTTGAGCGTCCCGATGAGCCGGCGCCTCAGCCACAAGGGGATCACCGCTCGGGAACGGATCTCGGAGGAGATCTCCTCCGGGAAGAAGGGCCCGTCGGCCCGTTTGAGCCTCCCTTTGAGGTGTGGTCGTCGGTGGACACGAGGAAGAGCCTTCTTTAACTCTTCAACCGAAAGGAGCCGAAGGTAAGGAGGAAGTCTCCTGTCGCCTCCCCTCGGCCGTTTCTGGACCTTCCAAAGGACGTCCTCGGGCTCAAGGGCCAGACAAAGGGTGACGAACTCCAGTTGAAAGCGCCTCCGCAGCTCCTGCACCAAGTTTTTGGCCATCTCCGTCATGGAGCGGCTCATCAAGATCTTCCGCTCCACAGCCTCTAAGTGCTCCTGAATCCGCTCGTTAGCCTTGGCGATCTCCACCAGCTCTTTCAGCCTTTCCTTCAGATGGCGGTTCTCCTCCAAGACCTTTTGGTAATGCCGTTCGTTGAAGGAGAGGATCTTGCCGGGCTCTTGTCCGTCCACTCCGTTGCCCCCTCTTCATCTAGGCCCGCGGATCCGCCTCTCTACCCAAAGCTAGGACCGCGAACCCTCGGTAAGCCGTTGAAGGATCTGTCGGATGTGATCGGCTTGAGGTCCCTGCGGGGCCACACGAAGGAATTTCTCCCAGGCCTCAATGGCCCCTCGGGTATCCTGGAGGTCGTGAAGAAGGACCACCCCCAGATTGTAAAGGCTGTTGATGTGACCCGGAGCCACCTTCTGCGCCTTCCGGTAAAGCTCCACCGCCTTTTCGGGTTTCCCCGTCCTTCTATACATGGTTCCCAGGTCCGTCAGGACGTCGGGATTGCGCGGGTCCAGGGCTATGGCCTTCTCATAGGCCTCGATGGCCTCAAGTGGTCGGTCCATGTCGAAGTGAAAGTTCCCCAATTGGATCCATGCAGCCAGATCTCCCGGATCCTTTTCCACGCGTGCCCGAAGCCCCTTCAGGGTCGCCTTTTGCTCTGGGGTCAACCGGGAGGATTGCGTTGAGGGAGCAGTGGAAACAGAAGAGGGACCCAAGGGCTCCTCCAACCTGAGGAGGGTCAAAGCTACGCCCGATACCAACCCCAAGAGAAAAATCCCCACGGCCATCAACAGTGCGGTCTCCCTCCGGATCCCAATACCTCCCCCAGTCTTGTCCACGGCTTTGCGGTCATCCTTGGCTACCATTCCTTCCTCCGGGATCTCCAATTCCTCCTCATTCTCCCGTGACCCGCAATACCTCTTCCACGGTGGTGATCCCCTCCAGGACCTTTCGGATTCCGTCGTCCCTGAGGGTGCGCATGCCCGCATCCACGGCAGCCCGGTGGATCGTGGAGGCATCTGAGGTGCGGAGGATCAAGGCCCGAATCCCTTCGTCCACAACCAGGAACTCGAAGATCCCGGTCCGGCCCCTGTAACCCGTCTCAAGGCAGTATTCGCAGCCTCGGCCACGATAAAAGAGGATCTCCCTGTCCCCCGCGGAAAGGCCGAGTTCCCGCAGGGTGGAGGAATCCGCACGGTAGGCCTCCTTGCAACGGGGGCAGATGACCCGCACCAATCTCTGAGCCACCACAGCATTCAATGAAGAGCAGACCAAAAAAGGCTCCACTCCCATATCGATGAGACGGGTGACCGCGCCAGCCGCATCATTGGTGTGCAGGGTGCTGAAGACCAAGTGCCCAGTCAAGGCCGCGTGGATGGAGATCTCTGCGGTCTCCGTGTCCCGGATCTCTCCCACTAGGATCACATCGGGGTCCTGACGCACGATGGAACGGAGCCCGCGTGCAAAGGTCAAGCCGATCTTAGTGTTGACCTGGATCTGGCCGATGCCGGGGAGTTGATACTCCACGGGATCCTCGATGGTGATGATGTTCTTGTCGGGCGAGTTGATCCGGTTCAGGACCGCGTAAAGGGTGGTGGTCTTTCCACTCCCTGTGGGTCCTGTCACCAGAATGATCCCGTTGGGAGCCGAAATCAGGCGCTGGGTGAGAGCCATCTGATCCGGGGAGAGACCGATCTCCTCCAACCCCAGCAGTACGCTGGTCTTGTCCAGCAATCTCAAGACCACCCGTTCTCCGAATGAAGTAGGAAGAGTGGAAACCCGGATGTCGAAGTCCCGGTCAGCGATCCGGATCCGGATCCGGCCGTCCTGGGGAAGACGTTTCTCCGCAATGTTCATCTTGGCCATCACCTTGATCCTGGAGACNATGGCCGAGTGGAGGTTCCTGGGGGGACTGAAGCTGTNATAGAGGACCCCGTCTACCCGATACCGGACCTTGAGGTCCCTCTGGTAAGGCTCGATGTGAATATCGCTGGCCCGGACACGGACGGCCTGGCTCAGGATCGTATTGACCAGCTTGATGACCGGGGCGTCTGTAGTGGCCTCCAATAAGTCTTCCGATTCCTCCAGGTCCTTGAGGNCTTCGGGCCTCCCATTGGCTTCCAGGGCGGCCAGGACCTCCTCCGCCGACTCACCAGCCTCATGGTAGAGGCGGTTGATGGTCCGGTGGATCTCCCCTTCATTAGTGATCACGGGATAGATCTCCATCTCCAGACGCACCCCGAGATCGTCCAGGATCTCCAAGGAGAGAGGGTCCGCCATGGCCACCCATAGAGCGTTTCCCTCTCGACGAACCGGCACCAGCTTCTGTTTCCGGGCGTAATGGATGGGGATCTTGGAGAGGATCTCCCCGTTGATCCCCTCCGCCGTAAGCCTAGGCCAATAGGGAATCTCCAGCACCTTTCCCCATGCGGCAAGGAGATCCTCCCTCAACACCACCCCCCGCTCAACCAAGGCCTCCCCTAAGGCCCTCTCGTCATGCTTCGCCAGCTCTGCAAGCTCCGGATCGAGCGGGCTTGTATCCAGCTTTCCCATCTGCCGAAGGGCCTCCAGGAGACCCTGCGGCTCTTTTTCGCCCTCGCCCGAGGTCTGCGGTGTCCTGACTACTTCAGGAGCAGATCCAGGGTCTCCTCGAAATCCCGGCTCTTCCACTGCTCGTACTCCTGGCGATGGCGTTCCCGCTCCTTCCGCTTCTCCTCCGTAATGCGGGCCAGCTCCGCAGGGCTGTGGAGGATGTGTGGGGTAATAAAGATCAAAAGGTTGCGCTTGGTGTCCGGCCCCACAGTGCGCGTGCGGAAGAGATTTCCCAGCAACGGGATATTGGCCAGACAGGGGACTCCCGACTGGGAGCGCCTCCGGTCATCCGTCACCAGCCCTCCTATGACCACGGTCTGACCGTCCTTGACCATCACCGTGGTCTTGGCTTGACGCTTGGCTGTCACCGGAGATCCCGTCCGTTCGTCGATCTCCAGGACATTGGAGACCTCCTGGAAGATGTTCAGGCGAACGAAGTTTCCCTTGCTGATCTGCGGGGTGATACGGAGGGTGATACCGATGTCCTTGAACTCAAAGGTCTGAAGCACCGCCGTGGTCGCCCCGGTGGTGGTGGTCTGGGTGCTTTCCGCCGTTCCGGTCTGGGACTTGAGGAAGGGGCGGTTCTCGGCCACCACGATCTCGGCTTCCTCGTTATCCAGGGTGAGGATGTGGGGTGTAGAGAGGATGTTCACATCGGACTGGGTCTGCAGTGCACGGATCAGGGCGCTGAAATCCAAGAACTCCTCTCCGGCGATGGTGATGGGACCCTTGAAGACTCCCAGGACGAGGGATCCGGCGCGGAGCATGTTGCCGAGTGTGTCCGGGGTCACCGGTGCACCGGACGGGAGATTGGAGACGTTGGCTCCGCCGAAGGTGCCCACCCCCCCGCGGGGTTCCTGAATGAACTGCCATTCCACTCCCAATTCCTTGGTCTTGGTCAGGGAGACCTCCGCGATAAGGGCCTCCACCAGGACTTGGGATCGAACGATGTCCAGTTTCTGGATGACGGCCTTGAGCGTCTCGTAATCTTGGGGAGAGGCAAGGATGATCAGGGAGTTGGTGGGCTTGTCCGCCAGGATCTGCACATCAGCCCCCAGCACGGGTGCTGCGGCCCCCGCCGGGCCCTTCCCCCCTGCAGGCTTGGCAGCGGAGGCCTTGATGGGTAGTTGAGTGAGCACCTGGACGAGATCCTCTGCCTTGGCGTTCTCCAGATAGTAGACATGGATACGGCTACGGCCCGGAGGCAGAGGCTGATCCAGTTTCCGAACCAGACTCAACAGCTTTTCCGTAACCGATCGGTTGGCCACAAGGATGAGGGAATTGGTCCTCTCGTCGGCTATGAGTTTGGAGACCTGGATGGCACTTGTGGCCTGACCTGCCGTGGGTCTTCCTCGAGGGGGACGTCGTACCACCCGCTGGGGTCCTTTCATCTCTACCAGCGATAGGAGTTCGCTGGCCAGAGTCTGGGCCGAAGCGTACTTCAACGGGATGACGGTGATCTTCTCCTCGGAGCCCTCCACATCCATGTCTCGGATAATGGAGAGGAGCCGACGGATGTTGGAGGCATAATCCGTGATGATGAGGGTGTTGGTGGGGGCATATGCCGTGATATGGCTTTGCTTGGAGACCAGAGGGGTGAGCATGGTCTTGAGAGCCGAGGCGTCCGCGAAGTTCAAGGGAATGATCTGGGTGATGACCCGGTCTTCCCGCCCGACCTCCTCCAGGTGCGGCCCCTTTAGGGTGAGCACGTCCCGATGCCTGGCCTCGCTGGATGGGACGATCTTGGTGATCCGACCCGATTCCACAACAGTGTAGCCCTTCATCTCCAAGACGGAAAGAAAGACCCGATAGACCTCCTTCACGGTGATGGGGGTGGGCGAGAAGATGGTGACGGTCCCCTTCACCTTCTCGTCGACCAGAAAGTTACGGCCCGTGATCTCGCTGACGAACTTGATCACCGCACGCAGGTCAGCATTGTCGAAGTTGAGCGTGATCCTATCCGAGGGCAAGAGGGGCTTCTTGGAGGGACGAGGGGAAGGCTGATTCAAAGGAGCAACCAGACGGGTAGCTCCTCCGCCCTCCTCCACCAAACGGGCTCCCCGGGAGTAACTGCACAGGGCCGGGATGAGGATCAGGCTCATCCACAGCCATCGATTGGGGCAGTTCACTCCGTCATCCTCCTTCCACGGTAAGGATCCTCTCTCCTGCCCTGAAGCGGCATTCAGAGCGGCCCCATCTGTGGATCCCGTGCCATTCTCTTCACATTACTGGAAATTCGGTCCCCTTTTCAAGTGCCCGGCCCTTTGAGATCCCTCACGAAGGGGCCCAAGGTCAGGATCCTCAAGTGCCCATTGAGCGCACCGGGGGTCCAGTTCCACAGCCCGTTGGAGGGCCTTCCTCGCCTCTGTGAGGTTCCCTTCCGCCGCTTCAATACAGGCCAGGTTGTAATGGGCCACAGCCATATCAGGGGCCAGCTCCAAGGCTCTGCGTATATGTTGCCTGGCCTTGGGCAGGTCTCTGGAACGAAGATAATAAACACCGAGGTTGACATGCACCTCTGGACTTCGAGGGCTTTGTTCCAATGCCTTTTGATAGAGAGGATAGGCCCTATGGAGATCCCCCCTCTCTGCGAGGTAAAGGTTGGCCAACGCCAGGAGGGCGTCGGTGCGGCCCGGGTTTTGGTCCAATAAGGACCTTAAAGACCGCTCCGCCCCTTCCATATCCCCTTGGGCCATAAGTCCGCGGATGACCGCCATGGGGTCCTGAGGAGAGGAGAAAGAAGGAGAAGGAATGGGGGAGGAAGCCTTGGACCTCACAATGCCTTCCTCCTTCTCCTCTCTGGCCTGTGCGGGTGGAGAGGAAACCTTCGAGTCCGTGGATAAAAGCGGTTTCCTCTGCGGGGTCGAGGATTGAAGGGAAGGCCTTTTGGGCATGGGTTTTGGAGAGGTCTTAAGCGGTACCGACGGGCCGAGATCGACCCGTTCCCCAACGCGTTTCGAGGCCTGTTCTCGCTGAAGTGGAGTGAATAGGAGACCTCGCCCCAAGGTCAAACCAGCCGCCAAGCCGGCGGCCGCTACCAGTAGGACCCCGGCTCCCAGCCGAAGGCCTCTTCTCTTTCGTCTTTTAGAAGGAGAAAGCTCAACCGAAGGGTCCACGGCCGCCCGGAGGGCCACAGGCCGCCGAGCCGCCCGTTCCCTCTGAGCCTTTCGGAGGGCATCCTGAATGGAGCTCACGGACTCCCCCTATCCTCTCCCACAAGAACGAAGAGCATCCCCTTGGTCCGCTTCCCGACAACCCCGTCTACAGGGAGGTGGTGGTCCCTCTGAAAGGCCATCACCGCCTTCTGAGTGGGGCCGTCAAAGATACCGTGGATCTCCCCTTGCCAGTAGCCCAGCTTGCGGAGACTCTTCTTGAGTTGGACCACGGGATCCCCGGAGTCTCCTAACCTGAGCATCCCTCCCATATATGTGGGAGGCCAGGCCACCCACACCCCTCCGTACCATTCCCCCTCCAAGGCCCGTCGCTCCCGAAATTCCACCTGTCCCACCTGCTCCTCGATCCAAGCTCCATCTTCAGAGATCCCCCGAAGAAGGACATACTGAAGGGCTTGCCCGTCCCCCTTTCTCAACTCTAGAAGGCAGGACCTGCGAACTCGGAGGAGATCCTCCCAGCTGAAATTCAGCCGCGTCCAGGCCATCCCAGCCTCGGCAGCGGCCTCCTCCACCGACGACCCCTGTCCTACCTCCTCCCACAGCAACAAAGGGGCAAAGAGCTTGGGGGAAGATGAAGAAAGAGGCCCTTTAATTGCCTTCATCGATCCTTTCGCGGAAGACAGATCCGGAACCTCCATCTGCGGCGCCCCTGTAACCCTCGAGGCCCCCTCCATCCTCTTTTCCATGGGGGACAAAAATAGGGGAAGAGAGCGGCCTAGCCACCACCCTCCAGAGATCACCACTATGCCCAGCAGGATCCAAAGAAGCCATCTTGTCATCCTCGGGATATGAGAGCGGTTTTCCGCTCGAGAACGGAGCCTGACCCCCAAGGCCCCATCCAGCTCCTTTACCGCCCTTCGCGCGTGCTCCCTGGTGATGCGATGCGTCTCCTGGGTATACGCAATAAGAAGGCAACGGTCACAGATCGTATTGATCCTCCGTGGGTTCCCCTGAGAATACTCATAGATGATCCGAACCGCCCCCTCGCTGAAGTGGAGGTCCCCTTTGGAGCCGGCCACGGCCAGGCGGTGGGCGATGTAGGCCTGGGTGTCCTCGCGATCCAGGGGCTGGAGAAAAGAGCGGATCTGAATCCGCTCGTTGAGTTGCCTCAACGGTGTGGAAAGAAGCATCTCATGGAACTCCGGCTGCCCCATCATCACGATCTGGAGGAGCTTTTCGCTTTCGGTCTCAAGGTTCGACAGCATCCGGATCTGTTCCAGTACTGACACCTCCAGGTTCTGACATTCGTCGAGGATCAAACAGGCATTGCCCCCTTTGGCCAACTGCTCGATGAGGAATCGATTCAACTCATCGATTAGGGCCTTGCGGGTACTCCCGGAGGCGTCGATACCGAACTCCTCATTGATGCTGCGAAGCAACTCCAATTCGGTCATGAATGTATTGAAGATCACGGCCGTGGCCACCTGCCCCTCCAGTTCCTGCAGGAGAGCCCGGCACAATGTGGTCTTCCCGGTACCGATCCCCCCCACCACTTCGATGAATCCTCGTCGCTCATGAATCCCAAAGAGGAGGTGATCGAAGGCTTCCCGATGGCTCCGGCTCATAAAGAGGAACTTGGGATCCGGGGTGAGGCTAAAGGGCAGTTCTTTGAGATGAAAAAAATCCTGATACATGTCTTCCGATTCCGTCCAACCCGTTAAGCACCTCCGAGAGGCTGTCCTCCTGGTCGAAACAGACCTTCACATCCCTTTCCCTGAGTTGGAGGCTCTTGCCCACGGAAGTTTCCGGCGCCCCCTCAACCCCTCCACCGCGCCCGTAGTCGGGGGGACGGATAGTGTGCGTCCTTGGGCTAGGGGAGGATGCCCTCTATGTCAATCTCCACGGTCTCCTCCTCCCCCCCCCGGATGATGTCCAGCCAGAGTTCCTCATCCTCGGCCACCTCCCGGTAAGCCTTGAGGAGCTGGTTCGGAGTCCGAACGTCCTCATCGTTGATGGCCACGATGATGTCTCCCTCCCGGAGCCCAGCGGCCTGGAAGACGCTTCCCTCGCCCACCCGTCCGATCCGAAAGCCTGCCGGTTTTCCCCCCTCGAAGTGGGGTCTCAACCTCAACTGAGCCATCAGGCTTCGGATCTTCTGTTGGATTCGGCGGCTCGATGCGGCCCCGCCCGCTCTAAGGAGAGCGCCCCGGTCCACATGGGACGAGGAACGGCGCGGGGAAAACTTGGCCTGTGCACCCCCCCTCGCTCTGCCCTCCTTTTCCTCAAANAGTTTGAGGACCTCCACCCGCCCCTGCCGTCTTAGCAAGACCCGGTCCTTCAGGATCTCCACGATCTCCGCATCATGAAGCCGATCTCCCACGATGTANAGGTCTTCCTTGCGGGTCGAAGGATCCTCGATCACGGCCACCGAGAATTCGGGGGGTGCCACCACCGTCCCTCGCAATCGGACTCGGAGGTCCGTCACCTCGGGCTCCGGGGTCCTCGTCTCCGAGTTTGGAGAGGACCCCTTCTGCTCTGGAAAGGCGAAGATGTTCCGCTTGGCGATCAGATCATAATGGTCCTTGGGACGAAGCCGAGAAGAAGGCTCGACGGTGCCGGGGGCCTTGAAAGAGGAGGGGCTCGAGGGGATCCCGACAGGGGCCCGAAAAGTCCTATAGAGATCATAGAGTGAAAGGCTCAGTCCCGCTAAAGAGATCACAATGACGAACCAAAGGAAGGAACCCATGTATCGATGAAGGCCGTTCATTTCGATTTTTCACTATAGCAAAGGGATCTTACGTCAACAAGCTGCCCCCTCAACATCCATTTCGTCCGTTTCGTCTATCTGGTCCGTTTCGCCCATCTCGTCTATCTTCCGCTTTTGGTCGACTCCATGTTCCATGCTCTTTGCACTCCTGGGGCCTCGGCCACTTTAAGAGTAAGGACCCACCGTGCATCCCCTTTCCGAAAGGACAAATTTTTCTCTTGACAAGACGGGAATGAGAGAGTAAAACCCCATGAAAGTCGCGGTTCGAGCGGAATCGGACGACGGCCAGGCGCCTCGAGGTTTTTCGATTGTTCCAATATCTTAAGCACGCCTTGAATCCGTTGCACGTCTACTGCCGTCTCTGCGACCTGGGAATGACGCGACAGAAGGCTATCGCCCTCTGTCGAATTTACGAACGGTACTTCTTCCGTTTCTTCACTCATCCCGCCCGCGTGCGAGACTGAGAGGAGACGTCAACGGCAGTCCTCCTTCCTTTGAGCGCCCCGAAGGGGCACCTCAAGTTTCATGGGCTCAGGGCAAGAAGAGGTTTTCAGTCCTCTTTAGTTTTGTGTACCCGCCACATATCTTCATCATTGTAGCACTTCTCCGAATCGTCCACATTCATGGCGTCCTTTTCCACGTCCCGGCCATCGTGCCTCTCCTCCAAGACTTCCCGATAGTATTCGTGCTGGATGAGGAGGTTCATGACCTCGTTGGTGCCGGTCCAGATTTGGGTGAGGCGGGCATCCCGGATCATTCGCTCGATGGGATAGACGTCCGTGTAACCGATCCCTCCCATAATCTGCATGGCCTTGTTGGTGATCTCCCAAGCGGCATCCGTAGCGAACTTCTTGGCCTCGCTTACCAACCTCCGTGCATTAGGGGCCCCTCGATCCACCGCTTTGGCCGCCATGTACACGAGCCCCCGGGCGGCATCCAATTGGGTGATGGCGTCGGCCACCATAAAGCTGACGGCCTGAAACCTTCGGATCGGACGACCGAAAGCGATACGCCGATCACTGTATCGGGCGGCGATCTCCAGAGCGGCCCGCGCTCCTCCCAGGCTGGCGGCCGCTGAGGTCATGCGCTCTGGGATCATCATCTGATTGAAGACCCATGCCCCTCCGTGGAGTTCCCCGATAAGGTTCTCTTTGGGCACCCGTACGTTACGAAAGACCAACCTTCCGGTGCCCCCACCCCGGGTCCCCATGAGACCATAGAGGTACTCCGCCTCGACACCCGGCCCTCGTTCGATCATCAGGGCGCTGATCCGTTGATATTTATGGGCTCGTTCATCGAAGTTCGTCCGGCAATAGACCAGAAAGACATCCGCCGCCGCTGCCCCGACTACGAACCGCTTCTGGCCGTTGACCACGAAATGGTCTCCGTCCAGGACCGCCCGTGAGGTGGCCCCGAAGAAGTCAGACCCCCCACGCGGCTCGGTAAGGGCCTCAGCGCTGATGACTTTCCCTTCTAGGATCGGCTTCAGGAAACGCTCCTTCTGCTCCTCGGTCCCGAAGACGTGGAGGGCCTCTCCCACGATGGAGGGCATCACGAACGCACACCCAAGCGCTGTCCCCAGCACCCCTACCTCCTCCTCGGCCACGACCTCGGCCGTCCATGGAAGGCCCCTTCCACCCCACTTGGGGTCGAAACGAAGGCCCAAAAGCCCACGTGAAGCCAGCTTCTGGACGAACTCCCTCGGATATTGGATCTCCTCCCGGTCCATGGCCCGGATGTAGTCCGAAGAGACCTCATCCCGGACGAACCTCCTGACCTCCTCTTGGATCTTCCTCTCTTGATCCGATAACAGGGCCTCGTAGAACATGGACACCTCCTTAGTCGCCTTGAGATTCACCTTCCATCGAAGTCTTCCATGCAGGGATTTGGGGGACTCCGGTCGAGAGCCCTCTGGGGGAATCGATCCGGATAGTCCGTCATGATGCCGTCCACCCCCATCTCCAGCAGCCTCTCCATCTCTTCTGGTTCATTGACGGTCCATACATGGACTTCGATACCCAGACGATGCGCCCTCTCCACCCGCTCTTGGGTCAGGAAATCCCAGCCCTTAAGGGTCCTGGGGATCTGGAGGGCCTGACCTTCAACTCGAGGGGGATCTCCTCGTCCGAACAGAATCCACGGCGCAAGCTTGAGCCCCTCCTCTCGAGAGATCCCCGTGGCGACCCGACCGCCGAGCCGCTCCCGTATCCTCTTCAGGATCCAGCCGTCTGCGGAGGCCAACAAGACTCGCTCCAGGGCGTGGGAAGTCACCAGCACTTCCGCCAAGGCCTCGTCCAAGCGGGGATCGTCCTGTTTGATCTCTATATTCAAAAAGGCCTCGGGGAAGGCCTCCAGGACCTCCTTCAGGGTCGGAATACGGATGCCCTTTCCTCGAAAGGGGTAGTCTCCCCGCCCTTCGGGGCGAAAGCGATATCCCGCATCCAGCCGCCTGATCTCCTCGAGGGTCATCCGGTCCACCGGACCACTGCCGTCCGTAGTGCGATCCACAGTCCGGTCATGGATGACGACCAAGTGGCCGTCCCGTGTCATCCTCACATCGAGCTCCAGATAAGGAGCCTCCATCCGAAGGGCAAGGGCGAAAGCAGACAGGGTGTTTTCAGGCCGATAGCCTGAGGCTCCCCGATGTGCAAAGAGCCTTGGTGGTCTGAAGGCCTGAAAGAAGGGAAACGGCATGGAGAGGGGAGCCTCCTCTTAAACGGCCCGTCGGAAAGCCGCCCCCTCCCTCCCCCAAAAAGGAGAGATGGCCCGAAGCCTCTCCACAATGCCGGGCAGGTGCTCCAAGACGAAGTCCACCTCCTCCTCCGTGGTATACCGGCTCAGGCTGAATCGGATCGAGCCGTGAGCAGCGGTATAGGGAACCCCCATGGCCCGAAGCACATGGGAAGGTTCCAGAGAGCCTGAGGTGCAAGCCGATCCTGACGAGGCACAGATCCCCAGGTCGTTCAAGAGCAGAAGCAGGCTCTCTCCCTCGATGTACTCGAAACAACAACTCAAGGTGTTGGGTGTCCTGGGGGCATTGGCCCCGTTGACGATCACATTAGGGATTCTCTCCAGGATCCCCTGCTGCAATCGGTCCCTCAACTCGGCCATCCGACGGATGGAGGATCCCAAGTGCTGCTGAGCCAGCTCACAGGCCTTTCCCAACGCTACGATATAGGGGACGTTCTCGGTCCCTCCCCGCCGGCCCTTCTCCTGGTGTCCGCCGACCATGAAAGGAACAAGGCGGGTCCCTCGTCGCTGATAGAGGACCCCGATTCCTTTTGGCGCGTGGAGCTTATGGCCAGAGAAGGTGAGGAGATCCACGGGGAGCTTTCCCAAATTGATGGGGATCTTTCCCGCAGCTTGGACCGCGTCCGTATGGAGGGGGATCCCTCGGGACTTGACCACTTGGGCGATCTCCTCCATGGGGAAGATCACCCCCGTCTCATTGTTGGCATACATGATGCTGACCAGGGCCGTATCCTCGGTGAGGGAAGCCCTCAGTTCCTCCAAATCCAGGTTTCCGTCTCGGTCGACCGAGAGCTCCGTCACCCGATATCCCTTGCGTTTCAGGTAGGGTATCTGATTCAACACGGCCGGGTGCTCCACGCGGGTTGTGACAAAGTGCCGTTTATCTGGATAGGCGTTGAGGACTCCGTGGATGGCCGCGTTGTCGCTCTCGGTTCCACAACTGGTGAAAATGATCTCGTCAGGATGGGCTCCCAGGAATTGGGCCACCTGTTCCCGGGCCAGCGCCACTCCCTTGTGGGCCAATGCCCCGGATTGGTGCATGCTGGAGGGATTGCCGTAGCGCTCGGTGAAATAAGGTGCCATGGCCTCCACTACTTCCGGGTCCACCCGTGTGGTGGCGTTGTTGTCCAAATAGACGAGTCTCATGCGGGCACCTCCTCTACCACGAGCTCCGGGGCGACCGCCTCCCGGAGACGGTCCTGAATCCCCTTCACCGTGATCCCGGCACTGGGGCAGTTGGCACAGAGGCCACGAAAGGAGATAAGTACGCGGTTCCCATCGACGTCAATCAGTTCCAAGTCCCCCCCATCCTTCTGGAGTTCCGGCCGGATCTGATTCTCGATGACTTCCTCCACAAGCTTTATCTTCTGCAAGTTTGTCAAGGGCTTCCGGACCGGTCGAGGGACCCTCTCCTCCTCCACACACATCCGGGTGAGGATCTCCTCGATCTTCTCATGGCACTTGCCGCAGCCTCCTCCCGCCTTGGTGTAGTGGGTGACTTGTTCCCGGGTCGTAAGCCCATTTTCTCGGATGGCCCGCTCGATCTCCTCTTGGTTGACCCCGAAGCACTCGCACACCAATGGAGACTCTATGCTCTCACGGCGTTCCCCCCGATAGTCGGCGATGGCCGCCAAGAGGGCCTCCCTGCCCAACACCGAACAGTGCATCTTCTCCTCGGGCAAACCGCCAAGGTAATCGGCGATATCTCGGTTGGTGACCTTCAGGGCCTCGTCCACGGTCTTTCCGATGATGAGCTCGGTGAGGGCGGAAGAGGAGGCGATGGCACTGGCACATCCGAAAGTCTGAAACTTGGCATCCGTGATCCGGTCGTTCTCGTCCACCTTGATGTAGAGGGTCAAGGCGTCCCCGCAAGCCAGGGATCCCACCTCTCCAACCCCGTCGGCGTCTTCGATGACCCCTACGTTTCTGGGATTTCGAAAGTACTCCAGGACCTTCTCCGAATAGTCCCACATGCCGCCCTCCTCAGGGGAAGACTGGAGGCCTCTCCTCTCCCATTCCGTAGTGTACCACCTTCATCTTCCTCGCGATCAACAATGGGCAGACCTAATCTTTTAAATTCCTTGTACCATAACCCCTAGGGGCTTTCAAGCGACCCACCGGACAAGTTGCCCTTGACTCCCCAAGTCCTCTTGGCTACCCTTTGGGCGCCGGCCCAGGAACATCACTCTTGGGAAGAGGGGAAGACTCGCCGTGCGTGGAAGGCTTCTCCTTCGGCTGGCCAGGAAGTAAAGGGGAGGATTGGTGAGGATCCAACGGCCTTTCATGAGGTGCAAATGGCTCCTCGGAGGACCTTCCCGCATCCGAATGCTCGGCTGGGTGTCTACCGTCGCTCTGGTGGCTTCTTGCTTGGGCCATTCGGAGATAGGGTTCGCCGCCGATCCGTTCCCTTTGCGTCCTCGTGAGGTCCTCCCGGGGATGAAGTGGGTGCTCTGGAGCGGAGCCCCTTTCTGCCGTGCGGGAGACCCCTCCATCGGGGTCGTGGCTGTGGATCCCAAGCGGTTCCGCTTTCGCATTTTCCACTACGCCGGAGAAGGCCTTCAAAGGCCCCCTGGGATCTGGAAGTGGATGCACCTTAGTGGGGCTCTGGTTCTCTTTAATGCGGGGCAGTATTACCCCGACTTCTCCTATATGGGTCTTCTGGTCAGCAACGGCGTCTCCATCCGATCCAAGCTCCACCCCTCATTTCAAGCCCTCTTCGTGGCCGAGCCTCGGGACCCCACGCTTCCCCCGGCCCGGATTCTCGATCTCTCTATGGATCCCTTCGATCCACAAGACCTGCGCTATAGGGAGGTGGCCCAGTCCTTCATGCTCCTGGACCGCACCGGACGCATCCGCGTCCGCAACTCCCAGAAGGTCGCCAACCGGACGGCCGTCGGAGAGGGCACCGACGGGCGAATTTGGATCTTTACCACCCACGGAGGGTATACCCTTTGGGACTTCGCACGGCTCCTCGATTCCTCAGGTCTTCCCCTCAAACAGGTGATGGCTATGGACGGAGGATACGAGGCGCAAATGATTATACACGTCGGCCGGTTCGTGTACGATAATCTGGGATTCTTCACCCCTGGCGGGTCTGACCGATTTCCCCGAGAGGGGGGGCGGAGGCCCCTTCCCACGGTCATCGGCGTCCTACCGAGAGGGAAGCACGGCTTGGAGGGTATTGGGCCATGAAGCGAGGAGCCATCAAATGGTTCGATGAAAATAAGGGGTTCGGCTTCATCGAGACCGATCAGGGAGAGGAGATCTTCTTTCATCGCTCCGGCCTTAAGGAGAGTGTGCTGCCCGGAGACATCGTCTTCTTCCGCGTGGTGCGGGCTGACCGAGGGCTCAAGGCCGTGGACATCCGAAGGAAGAGGTCCTGACGGTTTGCCCTTGACAAGCTGGGGTCTTTTTCCATAAAGTTGATCAATATAGATTTCGAGGCAGGAATGAATATGGACAGCTTCATAATAGCAATAGGGATGGGCGCCATTATCGGCATTATTATTCCAGGGCCACATACGCCCATGGATCCGGTACCCATCTGATCGATGCCCGCGGCCATGGGCGACCCCCATGGCCGTCTCCTTCCAGCTACCCCAAGGCCGTGGGGGCAACCCCACGGCCTCTTTTTTTTGGAGGAAAAGATGTAAAGACTCAAAGCCCCTATGGATCGCAAAGCACAGGGCCGCGGTCCCTATGGGGTGGATAAGGAAGGAGACGGCATGGAACTAGAACTCTCCATGAGGCATCGTGTGGTGCGCAAGGCAGCGAGAGGCTTCGCTCAGGAGGTCCTGGCCCCATGGGCGGAGTGGATCGACCGAGAGGCCCGCTTCCCCGAGGAGATCCTCGAGAGTATGAAGCCCCTCGGATACTTCGGACTCCAGATCCCCGCACGATGGGAGGGTGCTGGGCTCGACACTTTGGCCTCGGCCATCGTGGTCGAGGAACTCTCCAAGGCGTGTCCGGCCGTGGGCTTGATGGTCTCAGTCCACAACTCTGTGGCTGTCAATCCCATCTGGCGTTTCGGCACCCCCCAGCAGAGGGATCGGTATCTTCCGTGCATGGCAAGGGGAGACAGGATCGGGGCTTTTTGCCTGACCGAACCCAATGCGGGCTCCGACACTGCGGCAGTACAGACCAGGGCCGAGCTTCAAGGCGAGCACTTCATCATCAGCGGAAACAAGATCTTCGTGACCAACGGAGGAGAGGCAGGGATAGCCTTGGTGATCGCCCGAACCCAACTTACTTCCGATCAAAAGGAATGGAGCCTCCTCATTGTGGAGACCGACCGGGAGGGCTGCCTACGAGGGCACCAGGAAGACCTCGTCGGAATGCGCGGAAACCCCGTCTGCCCCCTGGTCTTCCAAGAATGCCGGGTCCCTCGGGAGAACCTTCTCGGCGAGCCCGGCCGTGGGCTCCGGATCGCACTGGAGGCCTTGGATGGGGGGCGGGTGGGCATCGCGGCTCAGGCCCTGGGCATCGCTCAGGCCGCCTTGGAGGCCTCCATCCAATACGCCATGGAACGCATCCAGTTCGAAAGGCCCATCGGACATCTCCAGGCTATTCAGGCCAAGGTGGCCGACATGGCGGTCCAGGTGGAGGCCGCCAGACTCTTGACCTACAAAGCGGCGAGGGCGTGTGACGCGGGCAACGGGGCCACGCAGGCCGCGGCCATGGCCAAGCTTTTTGCCAGCGCAACGGCGGTTCGAGCAGCCCTGGAGGCTGTGCAGATCTTCGGAGGCTACGGCTACACCCGGGCCTATCCAGTAGAGCGCTACCTTAGGGACGCCAAGGCCACGGAGATATACGAAGGCACATCGGAGATCCAGCGATTGGTGATCAGCCGAAAACTCCTCTTCGGGAGGAAGAAAAGACCATGAGAATCCTTGTATGCATCAAACAGGTCCCTGTCATGGCCGTGCCATGCCTCGTCCAAGGGCGCTGGACCCTGCAACGGGAAGGACTCGAGGGGCAGATCAGCGAACACGACCTTCAAGCCCTGGAGGCGGCCCTGCGCCTGAGGGAGGCTCGGGACGGAGAGGTGATCGTCCTGACCATGGGTCCACCTCATGCGGAAGAGGCCTTGCGGGAGGCCTTGGCCCGAGGCGCCGATCGGGCCCTGCTCCTCTCGGATCCGGCCTTCGCGGGAGCGGACACCCTAGCCACATCCACCACACTCGCCCAGGCGATTCGACGGTTAGAGAGCCCCGATCTGATCTTATGCGGGGCTCGCACCTCGGACAGCGGAACAGGTCAGGTAGGGCCTCAGTTGGCGGAGGACCTGGGAATTCCCCACGTCGCCTATGTGGAGGAGGTCCTCCTTGAGGGGAACTCCATCTTGGTGCGTCGCACAGTGGACCGCTTCCGAGAGACTATACGTCTTCGACGGCTCCCGACAGTATTGACCTTTCTTCGCATCCCCAATCCCCCCCGCCAGGTCCCCCTGCACCGCATTCACGAGGCCTTCGACGTTAAACCCCTTGAACGGTGGGGACTCCGGAAATTGGGCCTGTCCCCGGATCAGGTGGGAGCAGCGGGATCGGCCACGCGGGTGATCGGTTTCCGAGAACCTCCGGCTCAACGAAAGGCCCGGGTTCTTCGGGATGATCCGGATCGGGCCGTGGAGGAGATCCTTCAGGCCCTCGACTCGCGACTCCTGTTGAACGTACAAGGAGGCATCCATGACCGAGCGCACAACCCCCCCGAATCCTGAGGTATGGGTCTTTGGGGACCACCGTGACTACTTCAAAAACCGCGTGACCCTGGAGTTGTTGGCACACGGGCGCAGCCTCGCCGAGGCCTTGGACACTCGATGCGCTGTTGCGGTTCTGGGCCACAGGATAGAGACCTACATCATGGAATATATCGCCCACGGGGCACAAGCCGTCTACGCCATGACGGCCCCTCATCTGGCCCATTTCAAAGTCACCACCTATGCCCGGGCCCTGGTTGAGATGGTGCGCATCTACCGGCCTTCTGTCTTACTCATCGGGGGAACGGACTTCGGGATGGAATTCGCCCCTCGAGTGGCGAAACAACTGGAGACCGGCCTCAGTGCGGACTGTGTGGAACTGCGAGTGGATCCCACTAATGGCGCCCTTGTGCAGACGGCCCCCGCCTTCGGGGGCCGTCTGCTGGTGGACGTCATCACCCCGGATCGACGCCCCCAAATGGCAACGGTTCGTCCGGGTATCTTCCAAGAGCGCCCCCATGACCCTGAGGCCACCGCCCCCGTGTTTTACGTGGACCCTGTGCCTCTAGAAGAGAATGACCCCTTGGAGGTCCTCGAGGTGGAACCCCTCCAGGAGGAAGAGTGCTCCCTGGAGGAGGCCCAGGTCGTGGTCAGTGGAGGACGGGGGATGGGATCGGACCAGGGCTTCTCTCTGCTCCATCGACTCGCTCGGCTGCTTGGAGGCGAGGTGGGCGGCACACGCCCCGCCGTGATCCAAGGATGGATCCCCAAGGAACGGATGATCGGCCAGACCGGAAGGGCCGTGCGTCCCAAGGTCCTTTTGACCTTCGGTACATCGGGCGCTCTGCAGTACACTGCTGCCATCCGCAGGACCGAGTTCATCATCGCCGTGGATCGTGACCCGGACGCCCCCATCTTTCGAACAGCGGATTTGGGCGTGGTGGGAGACGCCCTGGACATCCTTCCTCGATTGATCAGGGCCTTGGAGGCCCGAAAGGGAACAAAGGAGGTGAGTGATGCCGAATCCGCCCGCGGTTAGTGCCTATCATAACTATCTGGTGGAGGGACGCCTCCATATGGAGCTTCTTGTGGGACGGCCCGAACAACCCCATGCATTCTATCTATGGCTGCACCGGGTCCGACCAGGAGATCCTATCCCTCTCCTCTCCGGAAGGTTCTACGGAAAAGAAGGAGAACTCCTCCTGGAGATGGAAAGGAACGACCTGATTCAGAACCCTTACGGATTTTCCCGGATCGAGACGAGGGGAGGATGGGCCCTCATGGACACATCCCTCCAGAGCATCCTTGCAGTGGAGGTTCGGGCCTTCCCCAACGGGTTCCTCACGGTTCTACGGGGAGAGCTCTTCGATGCTACGGGAAAGAGGGTCCTTCGAGGAGGGGACGACGGTCTGCGGGTGTGGAGGAACGCCTCGGTTCCCTTTTGGTCTCCCCCACCCGAAGGGCGTTGACACGGATGAGGCCTTTTCGGTATACCTGCCCATGGATCGGCCGAGAGCGAAGTTTCCGCATGGAGGAGGCGGATGGATTACTCTATCTTCTCCGAGGAACACGAGATCTTTCGGCGGCAGGTGGCCAACTTCGTGGATCGTGAGGTGCGCCCACACGTGGAGACCTGGGAGGAGGAGGCCCGCATCCCTAGGGAGCTCTGGTATCGAATGGGAGAATTGGGCTTTCTCGGTCTCTGCTACGACCCCCAATACGGAGGATCCGGAGCAGACCACCTTTTCTCGGTGGTGCTGGCCCAGGAGCTCACCCGAAGCCGAAGCAGCGGGCTTTCAGCGGCCGTCACCGTCCACAACGATATGTCCACCACTTACATCGACCTCTTGGGGACCCATGAGCAGAAGAAACGTTTCCTTACCCCATGTACCACCGGAGAGGCCATCTGCTGTATCGCCATCACCGAGCCCGGCGCGGGTTCGGACGTGGCGGGAATCCGCACTACGGCACGCCGCCACGGAGATACTTACGTCATCAACGGCCAGAAGACCTTCATCACCAACGGCTATTATGCGGACATCCTGGTCGTAGCCGTGAAAACGGATCCAGAGGCCCGTCCCCCCCATAATGGAGTTAGCCTCCTGGTGGTGGAAAAGGACGCCCCTGGCTTCACCCGAGGAAGGAAGCTTCGAAAGATGGGCACCCACGCCTCGGATACAGGGGAGTTGTTCTTCGAGGACTGCCGCGTCCCTGCGGAAAACCTCCTGGGCGAAGAGGGAGACGGATTCAGGGCCATCATGATGAACTTCCAGAAGGAGCGTCTCATCGCAGCCGTGTCGGCCATCACATCCTGCGAGATCATGCTGGAGGACACCATTCGCTACTGCCGCGAGCGCAGGGCCTTCGGCAGGCCCATCTCCTCCTTTCAGGTCAATGCCCACAAGCTGGTGGATATGGCCACCCGCATCGAGATGGCCAAACTCTTCGTCCTCCATTGCTGCAAGGCCTTCAATGAGGGAAAGGAGATCGTCAAGGAGATCTCCATGGCCAAATACTACACCGCGGAGCTGGCCAACCGCGTCGCTTATCACTGTGTGCAGCTCCACGGCGGCTACGGCTACATGCAAGAGTACCCCATCTGCCGAGCCTACACAGACGTACGGATGTTGTCCATCGCTGGAGGGACCACAGAGATCATGAAGGAGATCGTGGCCAAGCTCATGGGGCTCTGATATGGCCGTATGCGTCCTCTCGCGTCGGAGCTGGGGCCTCGGTTTTCTGCTTGTGACCTTCCCGGCCCTGATGGGATGCGAGATGGGATATCTCCTCCGTCAGGGGGTCCATCAGTTCCAGCTTCTGAATCGAAGCCGTCCCGTCCACGAGGTGTTGGCCGATCCGGCCGTCCCCCTGCAGGTTAAAGAGAAGATCCGCCTGGTTCAAAGCGTCCGGGAGAGGGGGGAGAGGGAACTTGGCCTTCATCCCACTGATGCCTACTCGTCCTACGTGGATCTCCAAGGGCGTCCTTTGGCCTATCTGGTCTCCGCGGCCCGCAAGGACAAGCTGGAGCCCTACCTGTGGCGATTTCCCATCGTGGGTGCCTTTCCCTACAAGGGCTTCTTCAAAAAAGAGGAGGCCGAGGCCTTCATCAGGCGCCTCCAGGAGAAAGGCTTCGACACCTACCTCTCCATTGCCGCCGCTTTCAGTGCGCTGGGATGGTTTTCGGACCCCCTCTACTCCTCCTTGCTCGAGCANGAGGAAGTGGAGATCGTCTATACCATCCTCCACGAGATGGTCCATGCCACTGTGTTTTTCCCGGACCGAGTGGATTTCAACGAACAGCTGGCCACCTTCGTGGGGTGGCAGGGCACCTTGAGGTTTGTGGAAGAGGAATGGGGACGGCAGTCCCTCCAATGGAAGAGGACCTTGGACATCATTCACGACGAGAGACTTGTGGGAGAATCTCTTCAATGGGCCCACGATCGGCTTGCGGAGTTTTATGGAAGGGATCTTCCCTTGGAAGAAAAGCTACGGGGACGAAGGCTTCTTTTCCGAGAGATCCGCACGCACTTCGAAGGGCTCCTCCCCCGCCTCCGGACCCGTCGTTTCCTCTTCCTACGCTCCTTCCCATGGAACAATGCCTCCCTGTTGGCCCTTTGGCGCTATCGGTACGATGTGGGGGCCTTGGAAAGCCTCTATGCCTGTCTTGACCAAGACCTTCCCGCTTTGATCCGGACCGTTGCAGGCTGGCGTCGAGCCGGGACCGATCCCCTCCAGGCCCTCTTCGCCATCTGCCCTGCCCGCCAAGGCGGGGCGTGGCACCCTTGATGGATGAAAATGATTGCCCAGATGCAGGGGTCTTTGTCTTTATCGGGTAGGGGCGACTTCAGTCGCCCCCCTTCCAGATAGACCAAATCGACGAAATGGACGAAATCAACCAGATAGACAAAATAGCCTCCCCTACCCAACCAAGACGAAATAGACGAGATGGACGAAAGACTATTTTCTAACTAGAGGGGGATCTAGGCCCCGTCCAACGTGGGCCGCTCTCTGGCCGCGAACCATCCTTCAGGATTCTCGAAGAACTCCAGGGTCTCCTTCAGAGAGACAAAGTGCTCGTGCTCCATGGAGGAGAGAAGCCGGTAGAATTCCCGTTCCATGGAATTGTCAGTCTTCTCCGCCAAGTCCCTGTAAAAGGCCTCTCCTTTGGCCTCGAAGTCAAGGGCGATCCGGATGGCCTCTATATCATCCCGATCGGCCTCGGGGGCCTTTTTCCCCAGCTCCGCAACGGCCGCCAGCACATCCTTGACCTTTGCCCCCTTCACCTCCAAGGGAAGATCCTCAGGCCATCGTCCCTGCTGCTGTAGGCGCTGGTGGAGGATCTTGATCCTCTCCATGTGTTCCAGCTCGTCGTTTGCTAGGGACCGGAACATCTTTTTTCCGAGCGGATGGGTGGTCCTTTCACTGTGGCTTAGGTAGAAGTCACGCTCCCGGGCTTCGTTGGTTATGGCCAACTCCAATGCCTTGATCCGTTTCTGAGTCTTCCTATCCATCCTCCCCCTCCTCGTTTGGACCTCCCCTCGCCAACGGGTCCTTGCCAATGTGCTCCCAAGACCCTCTCCTGGAAGATGGACCCCTTCGGGCCGCTATCCGCGCCCAGGCGGCAATCTCTCTCAGTATATCCTCCTGTTGGAATGGATCAAGGAAGGGAGGTCGTGCAGTGATGTCATTGGATCCGACCCGTCCCCCGGACATGGTGCGATGTCATTCGGAATGGAGGGGGAGTCGAATGATGAAGGTGGTGGTCTCTTTTCCCAGTTTGATGTCCACCTTCCCTTTCAGAAGGCGCACGATACGGTAAGTGATATGAAGGCCCCTTCCGGATCCGCTTTCCTCCTCCAGGAGGCGGAGTCGGTCCTCCTCGGAGATCCTCCCGGTGTTGGCGATCTCCACACAGGCCCACATGTCGAGGCGGTAAGTCTTCAATGAGAGAAAGCCTCCTTTGGGAGGAATGGCATTGGTGGCGTTGTTCAGCAGATTGTCCAGGACGCGCTCCAGCTGGAGGGGATGGCATCGGACCCACAACCCCTCCTGGAAGGGGCCTCGACGGAGCCGGATGTTTTGCCTGAGTTGCTCCTTTATGGCCTGTTCGTTGATGTCGAAGCGCCGTTTGGCCCGTTCGGTGAGGTCCACCACCTCCTCCTTTCCGACCTGGTGGAGGCTCAGGGCCAGCTCCTGAAGGCGGCTGGTCTCCTCCAGGAGGATATCCACATATCTCCGGATCTGCTCTGCGGAGTCAGAGAGGTCTTCCCTCTCCAAGATCTGCTTGAGTCGGCGAGCAAAGCCCGCCGTTGCGATGGCCGGATTCTTGAAGTCATGAAGGATGTCGTCCAGGCGCTCCATCTGCTGGGCCTTCATCAGCTCTCGGCCGAGGAAGAGGAAGAGCTCCACCTCCTCCTCCTTATAGCGCTTCCTCTGATCGAGGGCATCGAAGGTCATGAAGTATTGGACCTCCTCGCCTACGTTCAACGGGACATAGAGGATGGAGTTGATGTTGTGCGCCTTGGCGAAGCGTTTGAGATTTGGAGAAAGCAATCTGCTCCTCTGGGGATCCACCACCAGGATGTAGGACGGGGTGATGAGTTCATAGGCCGACTCTCCCACATAGTCCCCCAGGTTCAGGACCAATTGAAAGGCGGGCTCACTGGAGATGGGAAAGCGCTTTCCAATGCCATGATAGCCTTGGATTTCCGGGTAACCCGCCTCAAGGACCACGTGTTCTCGATCGGGCGCCACCGAGAAAAGAGCGCAGCTTTGAAGGTTAATCACATCGGCCAGTTCGGGGATCACACGGTTGAAGACGTCTTTCATCTTGATCCCCTCTCGAGAACCCATCCGTTGAAAGATCTTCCTGAGGATGGTCTCCTTCTTCTCATTGAGGCGGTACATCTCCATGATCTTCTTCCGTGCGATCACGAAGCTAAGCCTCCTGGCCATAAGTTCCGCCACATGGATCTCGAGGGGAGTAAAGTCCCGATCCATCTCAGGATAGTAGATCTGAATGACCCCGACGGTGTCCCGTTCCCGGGGGAAGAATCGAGGGATCTCCAGAGGGACGGCCATCAAGGAACGAACGCCCTTGCGACGGACGCCCTCCTTGTCATGATAGAGCGGCTCCTTCAAGAGATTGGGGGAAAGGTAGGTGCGTCGGGTCTTGACCACCTCCCCGGCTATGCTCCCCTCCAAAGGGATGTAAGTGGCCCTGCTCTCCTCCTGATAGGGATAGGAACCGTAGGAGAGCATCTGTTCTGTCAGGGGATCGTAGATCCGCACCGAGGCCGAGCGTGCCCCGAGGAAATCCACCATATGCCGGGTAGCCCGCGTGAGGATCTGGGGCTCTTCCTGGTTGGGATCGATTTGTATGATTTCCTCTACCTGATTGCTCACCTGAGTGAGGAACTCCAGAAGGAGATGTTCCTCCACCCACCGGGCCAGGGAGCTCCAGAAATCCCCGTCCGCGAGCCCCGCCTTTTGGACCCACTCTTCTCCCTGAAGCCGTTGAGCCAAGACAGACGAATCGATCCACATAACTCACCTGATGCCCACGAGGAAACAGTGCATCCTCTGCATAGCAAAAACCCCATTCCAAGTCAAGGAAGGCCCCTCCCCCAAGCCTTTCTTGACAAGCCTTCGGGGGATGCTTAGTTAGTACAATGTCAAGGATCCTTGACGTTTAACGCAACTTCCGTTGCAGACAACGAAGGAAAGGGGGAGGTATCATGGCTATCATTCGATTGCATCAACCGTTGGGCGGTCCGTTTGCTGAGCTGGATCGCATTCGACGCGAGTTCGATCGTCTCTTCGATGAGTTCACAAGCGGTTTTTTCCCTGGAGAAAGGAGCGGTGTCTTTCCACCTGTGAACGTCTATGAGGGAAAAGAACATTATCTTCTTACAGCGGAACTGCCCGGAGTCGACCCCTCTGATGTGGAGATCACGGTGACGGAAGACTCCCTCACCATTCGCGGGGAGCGCAAACCGGACGACGGTGGCGAATCGGCCAATTACCATCGCCGCGAGCGGGGCTCCGGGACCTTCCGACGGGTGATCACTCTCCCGGATAAGGTCAACCCGGACAAGGTGGAGGCCACCAGTCGCCGTGGAATCCTCTACGTGAGGCTCCCCAAGGCCGAGGAGGTCAAACCGCGCCAGATTCAGATCAAGAGTGCTTGATCTGGATGACCGGTTCCTTCCGTGGAGATCGGAGGCGGAAATCCCGGATGCTCACGGTTATTAATGAATCCTTCCACCTGGGGAGGTGGTAAAAATGTCGCAAAAGGATATGCAGCCATTGGAGAAAAAAGAAGCCCAGGCATTTCGGCCCGAGGAGACGCGTGGACTTCCCTACTATTCGCCCCACGTGGACATCTACGAGACGGAAAACGCCCTCACCATCGTCGCGGACATGCCGGGCGTGGAAAGCCAAAACGTCAACATCGATCTAAAAGATAATGTCCTTACGCTGCAAGGACGCGTGACGCCCCCGGACACGGCGGATCTGAGCCCCGTTTACCGGGAGTATCGGGAGGGCCATTTCTATCGGCAGTTCATCCTCTCGGAGATCGTGGATCAGGACAGGATCACGGCTCAGATGTCCAAAGGTGTCCTTACGGTGACGCTCCCCAAAGTGGAGCACGCCCGTCCCCGAAAGATCGAGGTCAAGAGCGCGTAAGGAGTTATGGGGCGGTGAGGGAAGGATCGCTCTCACCGCTGCCCATTCGCCGGAGCTGATCCTTGGCCTCTTCAAGACGGGCTCGGGTGACCGGATCGTAGCCCTTGGCGTTCTGGACAAAGCGTTCGAAGCACGCCCGGGCTTGAGGGTCACCCTTTCGCATCAAGGCCTTGCCCATCAAGAAATCCGCAGCGACTAGTCCCTGATGCCGGCTTTTGAGCTCCTCGAGGCGCTGGATGGCGCGCTCCACATCCCCCTCCTCGATCCAGGAAGCCACATCGTCCAATTGCCTTTGGGCCATCTGATATTGAAGGAGGAGGCCTCCCAACCCCTCATCCAACTTACGACTCCGATCCCGGAGCTCGTCCAGCTTCCGATAGATCACCCAGAGGGCATAGAGGACGACCCCCGCGCTGAGGAGCAGGAAGATCCACCATCCGTCCCACAGGAAGCCCCTCACGGCCTCTTCCCCCCATCGGATTTCATCGGACAGGGTGTGAGGAAATCGAGGAACTAATGACCCCGCTTTCTCCTCTGGTGCTTCATCTTCCTTCGTAACTTCTTGTACTTGTGCTTTCGAATCTTCTTTCTCCTTTTCTTGATCACACTTCCCATGGACTCAACCTCCAATACCGCCAGAAAATCCCGACCTTAAATCCCCTCCACCCTGCATTCTCTCGACGTCCCCTTCCGTCCACCTGGGTCCGTTTGGGTCAAAAGAAGTTTTATCCTAACAATTCGTCCTTCCCATGGCAAGATCCACCTGCATGCGACATCTCTTTTTCGGAAGCTAGCGTCCCGTATGCCCAAATCCTCCGGCCCCGCGCTGCGTATTCTGCAGCCGATCCTCCACGCAAAGGCGGACCCGTACAACCGGCTGGACCACCAATTGGGCAATGCGATCCCCCCGTCGAATCCAGTAGGGATCCTCTCCAAGGTTGACCATCAAGACTTGGATCTCCCCTCGATAGTCGGAGTCGATGGTGCCCGGAGTGTTGAGAAGGGTCAACCCATGTCTCCAAGCCAAGCCGCTTCGTGGACGAACCTGCGCCTCAAACCCTTTGGGAAGCTCCAGGCAGATCCCCGTCGGGATGAGGGCCCGTTGCAAAGGATCCAATCGAAGGGACTCCTCCACAGCCGCATGGAGATCCAACCCAGAGGCATGGGACGTAGCATAGGTGGGAAGAGGAAGTCCTCGATGGTGTTCCAGAGTGCGTATCCGAACGCAGATCTCATCAAATCCCTCCCATCCTCCTTGCACCATGGTCTCCTCCCCTTTCTGATGGCCACGGCCGGGGTTCCGATACGTGTCCTGCTCGCCTTCAGACCCAAGGGATCGGCAGTCGGGTTGGGCCTTTGAGAGCCCCCTCCTTGGAAAACAAAAATCCCTCTCCAAGGTGATCCCTCGTCGGTGAAGACCCACCTTGATAGAACAGCCGACTCTGGGGCATCCCCCAAAGGAGAAGGGATCCGACACTCAGATCCCGGAGCACCCCGGCTTTGCAAAGGGTCTCGCCGGACCTAGGGGGATCAACGTCTCGGGCGGGAGGTCCCTCTTCGGTCGTTTCTTTTTCCTGATCCCCGTTTTGGGGAAGAACGGGAGGGACCCTCCCTGCGGGGTTGGGAAATGTTTTCTTGGAGGTCCTTGGCCTTCCCGCCTGCGCCCTGTTCCTCCAGGGCGGCCCTCCGACTCAAGCGAATCTTTCCGTAATCGTCTATCTCGAGAACCTTGACCAGAACCTCATCGCCCTCGTTGATGACATCCGTCACCCGACGAGGATGACCATAGTCCAACTGCGAGATGTGCAGAAGGCCGTCGGTGCCGGGAAAGAGCTCCACGATGGCACCGAAGTCCATGACACGTTTGACCTTGCCCACATAGATGGCTCCCACTTCGGCCTCTTCTGTGATCTGCCGGATCAGTTCGGTGGCCTTTTGGATCCGCTCCACATTGGGAGAGGCCACAAGTACGGTGCCATCGTCCTCCACCTCGATCTTGACCCCGGTCTCGTCGATAATCCTCCTGATCCTTCGACCCCCAGGTCCAATCAGGTCCCGGATCTTTTCGGGTTTGATCTGGAGGGTCTCGATCCGAGGGGCATAGGGACTAAGCTCTTTCCGAGGGCCTGGTAGGGTCTCCAACATCCGCTCCAAGATCCACAGACGGGCCTCTCTTGCCTGCTCCAGAGCACGGGCCATGATCTCGCGGGTCACCCCTTTGATCTTGATGTCCATCTGGAGGGCCGTGACTCCACTCTGAGATCCTGTCACCTTGAAGTCCATGTCCCCCAGGTGATCCTCGTCGCCCAGGATGTCGGTCAACACCACTACTTGGTCCCCCTCCTTGATGAGCCCCATGGCGACTCCGGCCACTGGGGTCTTAATGGGAACTCCCGCATCCATCAGAGCCAAAGTGGCCCCGCAGGTAGATGCCATGGAGGAGGATCCGTTGCTCTCGAGGACCTCCGTCACTACCCGGATGGTATAAGGAAACGTATTCGAGGAAGGAAGTACCGGTTTGAGGGCCCTCTCGGCCAAAGCCCCATGACCCACCTCCCTCCTGCTGGGGGCCCGCAACGGCTTGGTTTCTCCCACGCAGAAGGGCGGGAATCGGTAATGGAGGATGAAGGATTTGCGACTCTCCTCCTCGGAGAGGGTATCGAGGATCTGCTCGTCGGCCGAAGTGCCCAAGGTGGCTACAGCCATCACCTGGGTCTCTCCCCGGGTGAAAAGGCCCGAACCATGAGCCCTGGGCAGGAGCCTTACCTCGCAGCTGACCGGCCGGACATCCCGAAACCCGCGCCCGTCGATCCTGCGACCCTCCTTGAGGATCATGTCTCTGGCGATCCTCTTCTCCAGGTCCTCCAACACGGCCCGAACCGCTGATTCGGAATCGGGAAAGACCTCTGAGGCCGCATCCATGACCTCCTGATGGATCTGCGCTATGCGGCTTCGACGATCCTGCTTCCCAGGGATGCGCAGGGCCTGGTTCATCTCCTCCGCGGCCCGCTGCCTGACCCACTCCTCGAGCCCCTCCGGGACCTCGGCAGGAGAATACTCCCGTTTGGCTCGACCCACAGCAGCCTTCAGTTCCTCCTGCATCTCCAACAGGGGCTGCATGGCTTGGTGTCCGAAGAAGATGGCATCCAGCATCTCCTCTTCCGGGACCTCCATGGCCCCGCCCTCCACCATGACCACTGCATCCTGGGTTCCGGCCACGATGAGATCGATGTCGCTCTGCTCCAACTGCCTCTCGCCAGGATTGACCACCCATTGACCATCCACACGTCCCACGCGGACCGCGGCCACCGGACCATCGAAGGGGATGTCCGAGATCATCAGGGCCGCGGAGGCCCCGTTGATAGCCAGCACGTCTGGCAGGTGATCCATGTCCGCTGACATTACCGTGGCGATGACCTGGATCTCCATGGAATAGTCTTTGGGAAACAAGGGTCGGATGGGGCGATCGATGAGACGGGATACGAGGATCTCGTGATCGCCGGGCCTTCCCTCCCTCTTGATGAACCCTCCGGGGATCTTTCCCGCCGCATAGGCCATCTCTTGGTAATCCACCGTCAAGGGGAGAAAATCCACCCCCTCCCTCCGTCGATCCGAGACAGCCGTCACCAGAACCTCGGTATCACCATATTGAATCCACACAGCCCCGTGGGCCTGCTTGGCCAGTCTGCCCGTCTCCATAACCAGGGGGCATCCGGCGATCTCCCGTTCTACTCTCTTGTACATGGACCTTTCACTCCTTCCCCGGACTGGCCTCCAAGGGCCTCATCCGAGCGCGACTTGGTGGACCTCCCGCCTTCTCCCCCTCCACAACGCCAGGTCTTGCCTGTCTCGGAAGGAGAGGTTGGCTTCCCTATTTGCGAAGGCCCAACTCTTGAATTAGGGAGCGATACCGTTCGATGTCCCTGGATTTGAGATAGTCCAGTAGCCGCCTTCGCTGACCCACCAACTTCATCAGTCCTCGCCGCGAATGATGATCTTTCTTGTGCACTTCGAAATGTTGGGTGAGCTGATTAATCCGCTCCGTCAATAGGGCGATCTGAACCTCCGGAGATCCTGTATCGCTCTCGTGTCTCCGAAATTTCTCTACGATCTCACGCTTCTTTTCCGACTGTACGGGCACTTTCTCTCCTCCTCATGGGTCATGGTCACTGCGGGCCCAACTCGCTAAGCCCGCTCCATCGTCGTCCCCCAGGTCCGACCCCCCTCCTCTCGAACCATGTGCGGATCCTCGGAAGGAATCGGAAGGAAGTGGGATCACACCTCAGAGTGGAGCCCAGACCATCTCGGGATGGACCGTCAGGACTCCGTTTCTGCAGGTGATCCGGCCCACGGCGACAAAGTTCCCTTCCTCCCCCGTCAACCGGACNCACTGACCCTCCTTGGGCTGCCATTCCCCTTGGGTCGTCCCGGAACCCAAAAGCACGTCTTGGCCGTGTCGAACCCTCCGAACATCCTCCGACCCCAGGCGTATAACCCCCCAATGCCCCAAGGCACGATCGATGGACCAGAGATGCCTTCCCCTCCCCTCGGGAGGGGTACGATCCAGTGCCTCCGGTGAGACGGCCTCCAAGACATGCAAGGGCCCTACAGCATGACGACGTAGCTCCAACAAGTGAGCCCCGCAGCCGAGGGCCCGTCCCAGATCCCGGGCAAGGGCCCGCATATAGGTCCCCTTGGAACAACGGGCACGAAACCTCAGATTGGGCAACTCTAAGCCGAGCAGCTCGAGCTCGGAGATACGCACCTTGACTGGAGGGAGTTCCACCTCTTGGCCGGAACGCGCCCGCCGATAGGAAGGGATACCGTCCTTCTTCTTGGCAGAGTATCGTGGAGGGACCTGGAGGATCTCTCCTCTAAAGGTCTCCATGGCCTCCTCTACCTGCTCCAGGGTCAGTCCCGTGGGATCTCCCTCGTAGAGGACCTCCCCCGTGGGGTCGTCCGTATCCGTCTCCTGCCCCAAGCGAATGACCCCTTCGTAATGCTTGTCCCAATCGGTGATGTATTGAGCCAGCCGCGTGGCCCGCCCCACACAAAGGACGAGCAACCCAGTGGCAAAGGGGTCCAAGCTGCCTGTATGCCCCACCCTGCGGGTGCGAAACCACCTTCGAGCCCGGGAGACCACCCCGAAGGAGGTCATCCCAGAGGGTTTGTCCACGAGGAGGATGCCAGTGGGATCCTCCTTCATTCAAGGACCTCCTTAAGATGGCTCATAACCTGCTCCTGCACCGCACTGTGGTCCCCCCAAAGAGTGCATCCCGCCGCATTGGGATGGCCTCCTCCTTGAAATATCTGAGCGATCCTGCCCACATCCACACGACCTCGGGATCGGAGGCTGACCCTATACTGTTGTTCGTCGACCTCACGGAACAGGACCGCCACCTCTACCCCCCGAATAGACCTCGGGTAATCTACAAATCCTTCGGTCAACTCATGTCCCGCACCCGTGCTGTCGAGCATCCGCCTTGTTACGGTAACCGCGGCCACCTTTCCTTCATGGAAGAAAGTCAAGGTGTCCAGCACACGGGCCAGAAGCCGGAATCGCTCCGGCGGAAATTCCTCATAAATCCTTCGCGTCACAAGCCCATGATCCGCCCCCGCCTCCACCAGGGCAGCCGCCACGGATAGGGCCTTTGGAGTGGTGTTGGAGAAGCGAAAAGACCCCGTATCAGTCATCAGGCCCAGGTAGAGGGCTGTAGCCGTCCTCGGGCTAATGTGTGCACCGTAGGACCTAAAGACCTCGTATAGCAATTCGGCGGTGGCCGCCGCGTCGGTCCGGATCAGGACCGTGCCAGGAGGAGAATCCACAGGAGGGTGATGATCGATGATGATCATCCGACCCCTACCCTCGAACCTTTCCAGTTCCTCTCCCACCCTCTCCAGGGTGGCACAGTCCAGCAACACCGTGGCATCGAAGCGCTGGCCTTCGGGAAGGCGCTGTCGAACCCTCGAGGCCCCTGTGAGGAAGGCATACATGGGAGGAACATTATCCCGATTGAAGAGAAAGACCTCCTTGCCCTCTTCCTCCAGGAAAGCCGCAAGTGCCAGGGATGAGCCGATGGCGTCCCCGTCCGGATTCAAGTGCGAGCAGATCAGGAAGGATTTTCCCTTACGGAGGAGCTCTGCCACTTGTGCCTCAGGCCCCCTCCGGGATATCCCCTCGTGCCCGCCGGATAAGCCGCTCGATTCTGTCCCCATACTCCAACGATTCGTCGTATTCGAATCCAATCTCCGGCATGAATTTCAGCTGAAGACGGGCCGCCAGCTCCCTCTTGATGAAGCCTTTGGCGCTGTGAAGCCCGGCCGCCGCATCCCGCCGATCCGTCTCTGTCCCCAGGACACTATAAAAGACTTTGGCCCGACGCAGATCGTCGCTGACCTCCACGCCCGTAATAGTGACGAATCCGATCCGAGGGTCCTTGATCTTTCGCAACAGGAGATCGGAGACCTCCTCACGGATCCGGACTCCCACCCTTTTGGCCCGCTTAGGTTCCATCCGTCTCAAAGTGCTGAATCTCCATCTCCACGTCGAGAATCTCGCTCATATGGAGATCCTCGATGAAGTTGACGACCCGATCCATCACGGAATGGACGGTCCGGCTGTCCGAACCCACAACCGAGAAGCCGAGTCGAATGCTCTGCCAGAGATCCTGGTCCCCCACCTCGGCAATGGCCACGTTGAAACGGCTCCGTACTCGCTCGATTGTACTGCGCACGACCTTTCTCTTTCCCTTGAGGGACCGATTATCGTGCAACAAAAGTTGAAGTCGTCCCACCCCGACCACCATAGCCGCGATCCCTCCACCTCTAAGCCGGCTCCATTCCTCCCAAGGTCCCGAAAGAAGGAACCGAAAGAAGAATCAAAGCTCGGGGGCCACCTCCTCCAGCTCGTAAAATTCCAGCAGATCGCCCATCTTCACGTCATTGAAGTTCTCCAGATGGATTCCACACTCCTGCCCTTCAGTAACCTCCTTTGCGTCATCCTGGTAACGCTTGAGGGAGTCGATCCGGCCCTCGTAGACCACCACTCCGTCTCGAACCAGCCTCACGCGGGCCTTCTTCGTCACCTTGCCCTCGGTCACCCGGGTTCCGGCCACGGTCCCGACTTTGGAGATTTTGAAGAGCTGGATCACCTCGCCTCGACCCAGAATCCGTTCCTCCTTGGTAGGTTCGAGCATTCCGAGGAGGGCCTTCTCCACGTCTTCCATAAGTTCATAGATGATGTTGTAGAGGCGGACATCCACGCCTAGTTCTTCGGCCAGGGCCTGGGCCCGAGGTTCGGGACGAACGTTGAACCCGATAATGATGGCGTTGGAAGCTGAGGCTAGGTTCACGTCGTTTTCCGTTATGCCTCCCACCGAGGCATGGATCACCTGGATCTGGATCTTTTCGCCTCCCATGCGAGAGAGGGTGTCTCTGAGTGTCTCAATGGATCCCTGGACATCCCCCTTCAAGACCACAGGGAGTTCCTTGACCTCCTCGGCCTCCATCCTCTCCATAAGCCGATCCAGAGAGACACGGCCCGCTCGGGCCATTTCCTCCTTGCGGCGCTGCTGCTGTCGATAGACCTCGATATCGCGGGCCTGCTTTTCATCCGCCAGGGCCATAAACCGTTCTCCGGCTTGAGGGACCCCTGAGCTGCCGATCACCTCCACCGGTGTGGACGGCCCCGCCTCCTCAACAGGGCGCCCTCTGTAATCCATCATCATGCGGACCTTGCCCGCATAATCGCCAGCCACAAAGGGGTCGTTCTTCCTGAGGGTCCCCTCCTGGATGAGGATCGTGGCCACGGGTCCCTTGTGTCGATCCAGCTTGGCCTCAATGACGGTCCCCCGGGCCAGCTTGTCCGGATTGGCCTTGAGCTCCAGCATCTCAGCTTGGAGGAGGATATTCTCCAGCAGCGCGTCGATGTTGATACCCTTCTTGGCCGAAACCTCGCAGAAGAGGGTGTCGCCCCCCCACTCCTCCGGGACCAGACCCAGATTGGCCAGTTCCTGTTTGACCCGATCGGGTTCTGCATTGGGCTTGTCGATCTTGTTGATGGCCACCAGGATGGGGACACCGGCCGCCTTGGCGTGATCTATGGCTTCGCGTGTCTGATTCATCACCCCGTCATCCGCGGCCACCACTAAGACCACAATATCCGTCACCTGAGCCCCGCGAGCCCTCAATGAGGTGAAGGCCTCGTGGCCAGGGGTATCCAGGAAAGTGATTCGCTGATCTCCCACCTGTACCTGATAGGCACCGATGTGCTGGGTGATCCCCCCCATTTCCTGATCGGTAACGTGGGTGTGACGGATGGCGTCCAGCAAGGAGGTCTTGCCATGGTCCACGTGCCCCATGACCGTCACCACAGGAGGTCTTGGCTGGAGGTTCTCCTCGGCTTCAGGGGCCTCGGCCTCCTCGAGGAGCTCCTCGGCGCGACTCACCATCTTCTCCACTTCGTAGCCGAATTCGGCCGCCACCAATCCCGCCTCGTCCGGATCCAATACCTGGTTGACGGTGGCCATGACACCAAGGCCCATGAGNTGCTTGATCACATCGGCGGCTTTAACGCCCATCCGTTTGGCCAGTTCACCCACAGTGATGGACTCGGAGATGCGGATCTTGCGTTTGATGGCCTTGGGAACCGTGGCCTCCGGCTTTTTGGCCTCAGCAGCCCGCTTCTTTCTGCGGACCTCAACTCGATAAAGGCGCTCGCGGTCCTCCATTTCGTCCCGGAGCTGGATGACCTCCTTCCGCTTGGGGCCCCTGCCGCGTCCCGGCCTTCCTTGTTGGATCACCTCGAAGGCCTTGAGGGCCTTGCGCTTCTTGGGCTTGCTCTTCTTGGCGGCCGGAGTCTCCGGCTCCGCGGAAGGGGTAGGTGGGGGCTCAGGCTGGGGAAGCTCAGGTCGATGATCGGGCGCACCCAAGGAAGAGGCGATGCGCTCCAAAATTTCGGGGCTGGGACCTCCCAGAATCTTGGCGGGCTCCATGCCCTTCTTGGGCCGCTTGGCCTTTTGTGCAGGCGGCGCAGCAGGGGGGGAGACCTCCGTAGCGGGCCTCGAAACCTCCTGGGGGGAGGGGGCCGCTGCAACTTCTCGGGCCGGTTCCTCAGCCGGGGGCTGTGGAGATGGTTCCTGAACAGGGGGCTCCTCANCCCCAACCTCCCCGGAGGGTGGAGGCGTCGGCTCCACAGAGGGCACGGGACGGTGGAGGATGACGGCCGCCTCTTCCTTCTTTTTTTTCTTCTTCTTCTTTTCCTCTTCGGGAGGAGCAGGCTCGGCCTCGGGGCCAGCTTCCATTTCGGCCTTCTGAATCTGTTCTGTAACCCTCGCCTCTTCGGCCAACGCCGCCTCCTCGATCTTTTCGATCCTCTCGGGAGGGGCCTCGGCTTCGGCTTCAGGGGCCACCTCGGCCGGGGGCTTGACCACGCGCCTCCGGATGACCGTGGGTTTGATCCTCTTCTCAGTGACTTCCTTGCGTTTTTGGACGTGATGGATGGTGGCCCTGACCTTGGCCACCTCCTCCTCGTCAAGAAGGCTCATGTGACTGGAGACGAAGATCCCCAGCTCACGGAGATGGTTCAGCAAGGCTTTGGCATCGATATGATACTCTTCCGCCAGTTCGAAAACCTTGATGGGCATGAGTTCCCTTCCCCCGGTGTCGGTTCAGCTCTCCTCCGGTTCGATCTCTTCCTGAAGTCCGCCTTCAAGCTTCCCCGCCAGGGCCGCTTGGGCGGCCGCCTTCAGGGTCTCGGCCTTTTTCTGTCCGATTCCCGGAATCTCCGTCAAGTCCTTCAAGGAGACCTCAGCCAACTGCTGGATCGTATGGATTCCGTGTTCGCCGAGCAGGGCAGCCGTCTTCTCTCCCACTCCTTTCAAGGCGGAAAGCCCCTCTGCCTCCTCGGCCTCGCGGGCCTCCGTCAAGCTTCGGGCCGCTGCAATCAGACCTGCCGCTTTGTCCGGACCTATCCCCTCGATCTGGGCGAGATCCTCCTCGCTGGCCTGAGCCACTTCTTCGGCCGACCGATACCCCTCCATAAAGAGGATCTCCACGGTGATCTCACTGATGCCCGGAATCTTCATCAAGGACTCCCGTGCCGCCTGATTCCGCTCATGGGCCCGTGTTTCGCTGAGGACGTCGATCCTCCATCCGCTGAGCTTGGAGGCCAACCGGACATTCTGTCCCTTCTTTCCTATAGCCAAGGAGAGTTGATCATCGGGAACGATGACCTCCATGGCCTTGCTCTCCTCATCGACGATCACCCGGGTGATCTGGGCCGGGGAGAGGGCATTGCAGACGAAACGAGCCGGATCCGGAGACCAGGGTATGATGTCGATCCTCTCCCCTTTCAGCTCCTGAACAACGCTCTGTACCCGGGAGCCCCTCATCCCCACACAGGCACCCACGGGGTCCACATCCAGGTCATTGGTGGCCACGGCGATCTTGGCACGCTCCCCCGGCTCTCGGGCAGCCCCCCGGATCTCCACAATGCGCTCGGCGACCTCCGGCACCTCAAGTTCGAACAGCTTGATCAAGAAGTTGGGATGTGTCCGAGAGAGGACGATCTGAGGGCCTCGGGGCACTCGGCGCACATCCAGGATATAGGCCCGGATGCGGTCGCCGGGGCGATAGGACTCCCTCGGGACCTGCTCCTCCTTAGGCAGGATGGCCTCGGCCCGCCCGAGGTTGACGATGATGTCTCCCCGCTCGAAACGCTGGACAATGCCGTTGACCACCTCTCCCTTTCGATCCTTGTAGGCCATGTAGACGTTTTCGCGCTCGGCGTCTTTGACCCTCTGGATAATGACTTGTTTGGCCGTTTGGGCGGCGATACGTCCGAAGTCGCTCGTATCCACCTTCAGGCCCAACTGGTCTCCGATCTGGGCATCAGGATCGAGCTCTCGGGCCTCCTCCAAAGACATCTGAGTCGTGGGATCGGTGACTTCCTCCACCACCTCTTTGTATTGAAAGACCTCGATCTCCCCAAGCTCGGGGTTGTAGTGAGCCTCAATCCCCTCCTTGACCCCCAATTTCTTGCGGGCAGCACTGACCATAGCCTCTTCCAGGGCGCTGATTAGGATCTCCTTGTCGATGCCCTTGTCTTTGCCAACCTGCTCGATGACTTGGTTCAGATTCCATTGCTGCTGCATGCCGAACCCGCTCCTGAAGGCCTATCCGACGGGCTCCAGATCCCTCCGGAAGGCCGATTTCGTCCTCCGTGGGCCTAAAGAAAGACCACTGTCCGAGGTCACCCTTTTCCAGAGCCGCACGGATCTCTTAGCGTTTCCGGGATTCACCGTCCCATGAGTAGATGAGTCGAGCCTTCAGGACCTTTCCCAAGGGGATCTCCAGGGTCCGATCTTCCCACCTCAGGCCCAAAACCTCACCCTTCAACCCCAATAAGGTTCCACGCAGGACACGATGCCCATCCACAGGCTCCGAGAGAGTCAGTTTCACAGAGCTTCCGCTGAACCGTTCGAAGTCCTTCGGCTTTCTCAGGGGTCGGTCCAAACCAGGCGAAGAGACCTCCAGATGGTAGGGATGGTCGATGGGATCCTTGACGTCGAGCACGTCTCCCACTTGTCGGCTCACAGAGACACAATCCTCCAAAGTGACACCATCCGGGCGGTCTATGTAAAGGCGAAGCACCCACCCACGGGTCTCCCTTTGAAACTCCACCTCCACCAACTCCATCCCTTCGGCGGTCACCACCGGTTCAATGATCTCCCACAGCTTTGGGAGAAGATCCACTCGACCCATCTTCCTCTGGAAAAAAAGCCCCATCTTTTCTTCCGAAAGAATGGGGCTTTACACGCCGCATTATCCGTGCCGGAATAATGCAGCAGACCCAATTTTCGGAGTGGAGCGGGCAACGGGCCTCGAACCCGCGACACCGAGCTTGGGAAGCTCGTACTCTACCAACTGAGCTATGCCCGCACCCTTACTTGTTTTTTATAGCNCNTTTGGGGAAAATTGTCAAGACACCTCAAGGGAAATTTCCTTTTCACACCGCCATGTCCTCAATGGACGGTCGAGAGGACATCAGGAGGAAGGAACTCCTTGAACTTCTTCAGGATATCTAGGAGTTTCCCCTCGTAATAGTCGATGTTCTCGTCTGGATTATCCGGGTCGTAGTGCCACACCAGCTTACAGTTCTCATAGACCCTCACTTTCCTACCTTTACCTGTGACGTAGTAAGAGACCTGATCTCCAGGACGATAATCCCGGCCCGAGGCCAAGGCAAGCTCATAGACGGCGGAGGGGTTCCTCTTCTTAGCCTGAACCTTCTGACGGTAGACCTCCGTGGACTCGGAAAGGGTCTCGGTCTTGGCCAGCCACGAGATGGGGATCTCGTGTCGGCGGAGTCGCTCCAGAGTTTGCCGGTAAAGGAGGGGGATCTCCCTTTCGCGTTCCTCCAGCAGGCATGTGATCATGGAGAGCAAAAATTCCCGCAGGAATCGCTCCATTCCCCGCGAACGGAGCGCACTTCCCTTGATGAAGACCTTTCCTTCCCGATCCAACAGGGCGTAGTTCTTTTTCTTGTAGGAGAACATGGAACGATAGAAGCCGTCCAGTTCCACCTCGATGCCCTCTGGAAGGGATTGGGAAAGCCTCCGAACCAGCCCCTCCACCTCCTCGTCTCCGTGCATTCCTTGGGGGGGAACAAAGTAGATACCGTCCGTGTCGATCTCCACCGGAGTAGCTCCATTTCGCCGGAGCCAATCGATCATCTTGCGGATGATTTCCCTACCTCTACGGGTCACTTCAGCGGCCACCTCGGGATCAGAAAAGTGGTGAAGCTCGGTCCCCAGGTACCCGTAGAAGGAGTTGATCAGGACCTTGAAGGTCTGCTGCAGGGCCTCGTAGTAGTCCCTTCGGTGAGGGTCCCGGGCCTCTTGGGCCTTCCTTTTGGCCTCCAAACGAAAGCGGCGAAGATCGACCAGCAATGTCGGAAAGATCCCCAGGATGTCTCCCCGAGGCTTCAACCGGTAGGTCAAAAGGATGGAGGGATAGAGCGAGGCCACATCGCAATGGACCACATTGCGCACCACCCCTTCCACAAAGACGTCCGTGTACCCTCCTTCCAACGTGCCCTTTCCCGCTGGTTTGGGCACCGAGGCCCTTCTTCGGATATACTCCCTCAGAAAGAGGGCATTGATCTTGGTGGCGTTTCCTCGAACGAAGATGTTCTGATAGGAAAAGGGGAAGATCCGGGTCTGAAGAAAGAAAGGGTAGCCCAAAAGCTCCGACAGGGCCAAGGTCTCACGGACATCGGCAAGGTTATAACGCTTGAGGGTCTCGGGGTCATGTTCCAGGTACCACTGGACCCGATCCCGCTCAATGATCACCCGATCCTCTGGTGAAAGGCCGAAAAACCGAGCCGCGTACTTGAGGCCATAACTCTCCAAATCCCGGGCGGTCACGTCATAGTACTGGAGGAGAAAGAGGGTGTCCACCACATGTCTTCCGAATACCTCGAAGCGGGTGTAATCGATGATCCGTTCGGCCACTGTGAAGCGGGAGCGCCGGATGCGAGGTTCGCTTCCGTCGCGTCCCCACCTGAGTTGCAGTCCCAGCCGTTTCGCACGCGTGACGATGTACTCCAGATCGAAGTTGAAGATATTGTGTCCCTCGATCACATCGGGATCCAGGGCAGCAATACGTTGACCAAGGCCCTCGATGATCTCCCCCTCGTCCATCTGGCCCGCCATGAGCACCTCTTCATATCCCCTATTGTCCCTCAGGGCGATGGAGAGGATCCGGTCCTCCTCCCGGTTCGGGTTGGAGAACTCGAACCCCGGTGCACAGGCCGTCTCGATGTCGAAGGCCAAGCGGTGGAGTTCATCGAACGACATGCCCTTGAAGAAGGTCTTACCGGTGAAAATAAGGAACTGATGGACTGGATCCGAGAGAAACAGATAGGGGGCGTGGGGTGAGGATGGGGGCTCCCCGGAGGCCTTTTGGAGATATGCCTTCGCCCGTATGCAGCTCTTCCAGTCGCGAAAGCTCACCAACACGGAAAGGGGATTTCCAGGAGAGAGCCTCTCTGTACGGAATTCTTCTGAAAACCCCCCCAACAGCCCTTCATCCTCCACCAGGATGAAGGGCTGGAAGTGGTCATCCCTGAAGAAGACCTCCCCTTGCCTTCGGAAAAACAACCGCATACGGTCCTCCCCCAGGGGCTCCACGGCGACGATCCTCTCAGTAGGGTCCGCCCCGAAAAGAATGGGATTGTTCTCCAGCTCAAGTCTGTCCAAACCCACACCTCCTAACTCCCCAAGGAACTGTCATGTCATAGCCCAGCGGGACATACTAACTGCCCATGTCACGCCTGGGCGTGGCACCCTCGATGGATGAAAATGCTTGCCCAGATGCGAGGATCTTTGCCTCTATCGGAGAGGGGCAACTTCACCGCCCCCCTTCCAAATAGACCAAATCAACG
>MTPG01000073.1 GCA_002010915.1 Desulfarculaceae bacterium JdFR-97
GCTGGCCAAGGTGTATTGGAACGAGAATATTGTATGGTCCTCGGGCTACTTCGTCAGCAGCGTAGGCGTGGATGAAGAGACGGTAAAGCGATACCTTGAGTCTCAAGGCCGCCAGNATTCAGGTCAGCTTCGCATGAAGCTGTAAAGGGTTTTAAGGATCCCGGCTTTAGCCGGGGGTATCTATGTTCAAACAATATGGTAAGATTAGCTCGGTTGAATTATTGAACAGTCTCAAATTACAAATCTCTCCAGCTGCCGGAAGATAAACCGCAGCCTCTGAGTTTAAATTGTTAGGTGCTTCATACAAATACCCTGATACATGCCGTGAGCCTAATCTTTGACCTTCTTGGCGGAGCTACAAGATAAAAAGGTAAAATTTAGCATGGAGATTCCACTACTAAAAGACATTGTTATCATATTTGGGCTGTCCATTGCTGTTCTTTTTATATTCCATCGACTTGGCGTGCCAGCAATTGTAGGATTTCTCCTCACAGGGATATTCGTAGGGCCTTACGGACTAGGACTGATAGAAGCAATTCATGAAGTGGAAATTTTTGCTGAAGTAGGTGTTGTACTATTGCTTTTTACCATAGGAATTGAGTTCTCAATAGAAAGGCTGTTGCAAATCAAGAAGTCCGTCCTGATAGGCGGCTCGTTTCAGGTGCTGCTAACATCTCTGGCTACCTTGTTCATAGCCACGCAGTTTGAGTTTGGCCGGACTTTTGGCGAGGCGGTCTTTATCGGATTTCTCGTAGCCCTGAATAGCACGGCGATTGTACTCAAGCTAATCCAGGAAAGGGCCGAAATTGATGCTCCACACGGACGTACAACTCTTGGCATCCTGATCTTCCAGGATATTGTTGTTGTTCCAATGATATTGGTCACACCACTACTGGCTGGAGCAACGGGGAATTTGGGCGAATCCCTCCTCGTTCTTCTGGCCAAAGGAATTGGAATCATCCTGTTGGTGATAATCAGCGCCAAATGGGTTGTGCCACATTTATTGTGGCAAATCACAAGAACACGTAATCATGAACTTTTTCTATTAAGCGTGGTTGTAATATGCTTTGGTGTTGCGTGGCTAACTTCCAAGGCAGGACTATCCCTTGCCCTGGGTGCGTTCCTGGCGGGATTAATTATCTCCGAGTCTGAATACAGCCATCATGCACTGGGGAATATTTTGCCCTTTCGAGATGTTTTTACAACTTTCTTTTTTATATCCATTGGCATGATGCTTGATGTCGGTTTTCTCTACCGGCAATTAGGAATCATCATGCTGACTACATTATGCGTCCTGGTTTTGAAAACCATCATCGCCGGGTCTGTTCCCATTTTGCTGGGATTCCCACTCCGTACCGGAATTTTAGTTGGTTTTGCACTCTGCCAGATTGGTGAATTTTCTTTCATTCTATCCAGAGTCGGTGTAGAAAACGGTTTACTCTCCGGAGACATCTATCAGGAGTTTCTATCCGTCGCTATCCTCAGCATGGCGGCTACACCATTCATTATACCCTTGGCACCCCGAGTAGTGGATATAATCCTGCGAGTGCCTCTGCCTAAAAGGTTGGTATCAGGCATTTATCCGGTTTCTGAGACAAAGGTTATGGACAGGAAAGACCACCTCATTATCATCGGCTTTGGAGTGAACGGGAGAAATGTAGCACGAGCCGCCAAGGCAGCTGGTATCCCCTATACAATCATTGAGATGAATCCGGAAACAGTAAGGAGCGAACAAGCAAAGGGTGAATCAATTGATTATGGCGATGCAACCAGGGAGACCACACTTAAGCACGCAAACATCCAAGCAGCGAGAATTGTTGTGGTTGCAATCAACGACCCAACGGCAACCCGCAGGATTACTGAAGTCATTCGGAGACTTAATCCGAAAGCTCATTTGATCGTACGAACCCGTTATCTCCAAGAGGTGGAACCTCTGTACGAATTGGGAGCCAACGAAGTCATCCCGGAAGAATTTGAGACATCAGTGGAGATCTTTACTCGGGTTTTGACGAAATATCTCATACCCAGAGACGAAATCGAAAAGCTGGTCGCTAAGGTCCGAGCAGATGGCTACGAAATGTTTCGAAGCCTTTCTAAAGCGTCGACATCTTTTTCTGACTTGAAACTTCATCTTTCTGATATTGACATCAGTACATTTCGGATATCGCAGGGCTCACCGTTAGTTGGAAAAACCCTTGCCCAGATAGAGTTAAGGAAGCGTTATGGTATTTCCGTAGTGGCAATAGGACGGGGTTCACAGGTATTGTCCAACCCTGGAGCAGATATGCTGCTTCAGGCCAACGATATTCTTTTTATGCTTGGGCCTTCTGAAAAAATATTAGAAGCTATTAACCAATTTTCATCTTCAAAAAAAAGCAATGAAGGAGTATAATCACACTTCATATCAGTAGTTATTTTTGGCCTCAGACGCATTTGTCCTAAGTCCAAGAGAGACCAAGTTATCTCTGCAAGTAAAAGAGGCCTTGGATTTACTGTATAATGACATTGATACTCATATGGCTAAACATAGCTCTTCTTTAGGGAAGCCTTAACGATTCGTTCATAAAACAGCAGGAGCCGGAATCCACGCTGCTGATTTGCGACGTTATACATCTAGAAGGAAGAGGCTGAAATGCTATTCATGGTAGTAGAACACTTCAAGGAAGGGCGGGTGGAAGAGATCTATAGGCGCGCCAATGAACGCGGTCGGATGCTGCCGAGTGGTGTCGAGTATATCGATAGCTGGGTCTCCGTTGGTCTGGATAAGTGCTACCAATTGATGCGCTGCGATGACGAAGCATTATTGCGAGAATGGATGAATAAATGGGAAGATCTGGTTGAGTTCGAAATTGTTCCCGTCATGACTTCAAAAGAGGCACACGAAAAAGTACTCGGCAGACAACAGTGACGACGTATAACAACGCACTGCAGGCGCTCCCGCGGTTCCATCGCCCCATGACCGTTGGGGCAGTCTTTTATCCCGGCTGGCATTTCAATCCCATGCACGGTTACATTCCGGTTACACCCATACCGTATCCCACAGCCGTTACAAGATATTTTCATGGCTCATTGGATCGGAGATCCAACGCTTTAAGAGCCCTCGTGTATGTTCAGTTGGTTCTGAATGAATTTTTCGTTTGACAATCATCCAAAAGGAGTTGAGGACTTACGGATCCTGTTATACACGCGATTCCATGAGGATGTGATGAGGAAGCTCTCCTCCATGTTTTCCACCATTCGACGGAATTTGCTCATGGGAGCAGCAAAACTGAGGGTGTCTGCGGGGACGTATGGCCGGGCTGACACATCGAACATCCCGATGAAGCACCGGGGCCGTTCTGAGCCCGCCTCCAGGAAGGGGTACTGCACAATTGTGGCGCATCCAGCACCGAACGGGGCCACGACCATGTGCTGCTCTGGCTCGTCGAAGTTGGCCAGGGTGAACAGCCCGGAGAGCACATCAGGCTTTGCGAAGAATATGACCACGGCAGGCTCGTCAGACTCCTCAAGGGCATCCCATCTCTTGAATATGATGAATTTCGCCGGGGCTTGCATCCGGGGGACCTGGGCCATGTAGCGGTTTACCAGCTCCGGGTCCTTCTTGTAGCGCTCCCCCTCCAGCTTTCCGGGTATGCCATAGGAGAGGAAATACTCAAAATTGGGCATGATCTCCATGCTGAAGCCGAGGTAGCGTCTCCCACCAGGACATCCAATTGAGTCCCTGTCCAGACAGATGGATGTGCCCTTTCTCACCTGGGCCAGCAAGGCGATGACGCATTGGTGCCCGGAGGGGGCCTTCATTCGCTTGGCCCCCATGTCATGGTCTGAATAATAGAAGATCATGGGTAGATCTGCCCCATTGAAGTACTTTCTCCAAAGGTCCTCGAATTGTTCCTTGAGCTCCATATCCATATTGAGCCTCCGTCTTCCGGATTATTTCCAAAGAGGCCGGCAAAGTCGTGGGCTGTGCCCCCCGAACCCCAGGATATTCTAAGGCCACCGCCATGGGATGTAAAACGGCCTTTTCCCGGGGTGGATTTGGGGATCCCCTTTCCTGCAGGGATGATGGGCTTTGCCGGGGAGCTGAATAAGGGTAGCGGATCGCGGGCGAGCAGAAGGGCAGGGCGAGGAGACCCCTGCCCGGATGTCGGGCTTGGGATCTTGTTGGCAACCCCACTCCCACCATCAATCGGGGGGTGGGGAGATTGACAGGAAGGAGAGGTGGGGGCACCATAGGGGTCTTACACCTGGAGATGCGCTGAGGGGATAAGTTCCGGAGCCTGGTGAGTTATGCTTCGAGGCAGGGATCTGCTTCTTGTGGCTGTGGTATTCGCGGGCTTGATCTTCGGGGTCTTCCTTCCCCAAATTTCCCGATATCTCACGCCTTGGGCCTTCTACTTCATGATGACCATCCTCTTTCTAAGCTTCTTACGGATCGATTTCTCGTCTCTGATGGACGTGGGTCCCCGGGACTTGGTCGAAGTGGGGTTCTGGTGTCTGATAAAGCTAGCTATTATGCCTCTTCTGTTCTGGGGCCTGGCCGAGCTCCTGATTCCCCGCTACAGTGTGGCTATCCTTCTCCTCTCCGGCGTCTCAACAGGGGTGGTGGCCCCCTTTATGTCCAATCTTCTTGGAGCCAACACCTCGCGGGTCCTTCATATGGTGGTGGTGACCTCCCTACTCGTCCCCTTGACCCTTCCGGCCTGGGTCAAGGTGTTGATGGGGGCCCGAATCGCCATACCCTTCTCCCATATGGCCAGAATGCTCCTGATGGTGATCTTTGTCCCCATGGGGGCCGTTATCCTTGGACGGAGATTCGCTCCCCGTTTGATGGAGGAGGTAGGGCGCCGCCAGTTCGCTCTCTCCCTGCTCCTCTTCTTCAGCATTAATGCAGGGATCTTTGCCCCTTATTCCGCGTTCCTCCGCGCCCACGCAGGGGATGTCCTATACGGCGTGGGGTTGGCCTTCTCTCTTGCAGGGCTCTTCATGGGGACCGGCCTGGCCTTGGGGAGGATTTCCCGTGGGCGATGGGACGGCTATACAGGCGCGGTCTGCCTGACCTTTATCAACAATGTGCTGATGGTCGTCTTCGCCGGGAGGTTCTTTGGCCCTGAAGCAACCCTCGTTGCCGCCTTCTACATGGTGCCATTCTTCGTGATGTTGATCCCCATGAGACTCGTGGGAGGTTCGGCCGCAGGGGGTACCGAGTGTCTGGAAGGGGGACGAGGAGAGGTCTTCTCCGAAGGGAGGCAGCCATGACGGAAGTCCTCCTTTGGGCCGGGGTCTTGTGCTTGATGGGCTTAGGGGTGCTGGGGGCCGCCCTCCCGGTCCTTCCAGGCCCTCCGCTCATCCTCGCTGGCGCCTTTCTCTACGGATTCTTCACCCACTTTGAGGAGGTCGATGCCCTGGTGTTGGGAGGCCTGACTGGTATCGCGGTCCTCACCTTCGTGGTGGACTGGCTTGCCTCGGCATACGGGGCCAAGAGACAGCAGGCCAGTCGTTGGGCCGTGGCCGGGGGATTGGTGGGAGGGATAGTGGGGGTTGTGGTAGGGGGGATCCCAGGGCTCCTGGTGGGGATCTTCGCCCTCTCTTTTCTGGCAGAATGGACCCTGGGGCACCGTGAGATATCGGGGGCTGCAAAGGTGGGATTTGCGTCTCTGCTGGGGTTCCTAGGTGGAACCGCCGTCAAGATCCTTCTGGCCTTTTCCATGGTGGGTATCTTTTTCTACGCTGTCCTTTTCTGACCCTGATTTTTCTGTAAACAGAGGTCTTGGGGATCAGGTTGGGGGAAAGGGCGGTGAGGGTTTGCCTTGTCTCTGTCTCACCTCGCCCGGGATGTGGCCTCGGGATCCAGGATCCGAAGACAGCCCGTCTCTCCGAACAGGATCAGCCTTCGAAAACCCTCCGCCAGTGGGCAGCCCGCCGCAGCCCCGAGAAGTTCGGCCGCATGTCTCAAGCGGGCGATCCATTGATGGGCCCCCTGGGATCGGTGGGCCTTGAGGGCCTCCACCTTCCGTTCCCATACCGATGAGATGTCCACAAAGGTGTCCAATGGGAGAGGTCCGTGGATNCCCATCCCCAAATAGGAGCTTGCGGCGAATACGGACGGNATCTCGTTTGGCCTGCCATGCCCCGCATACCAGCGGATCAGTGCGCGTCGGGCGATACGGAAGGCGGCTTCGTGGTCGGGGTGGGTGTCTTCCGGATTATGGACGATGAGGGCATGGGGGCTTATGCGCTCGAGCTCCTCCAACACCCGTTCCGTAGCCTCCTCGGTCTCCTGCAGGGCCGTGTCGCGATAGCCGAACATTCGGAGGCCGCACCCGAGCTTCTCAGCTCCTGCTTTTGCCTCCTGACCCCTGATGTGCTGCTCATTGTAGGTGAAGACCAAGATGTGGGCCTCGTGGCCCTGAGATGTGTATTTTGCCAGGGTGCCTCCTGCCCATACCTCAGCGTCGTCGGGGTGGGCCATAATGGCCAAAATCCGGTACATCCGTGTCACCTCAGCGCTCCCTTTCCCCATCTTACGGGCTCTGAGTGCAGCGGACAACCCCGCCCTTTTTAAGGCTTTGGCGCCCAGGGGGAAGTTGTGTTACGCTGGCTGGTGGAGACCGTGGGGATGAGGTCTCTGAATGTGCTTTTAGCCCACATTATCCCTCTAATGGGGGATAATGGGGAGTATCTCTTTGGAATATTGCCATCATGTGGCGTTTTTTTTACAAGGGTCCTTCTCAGATGCGAGGGTCAATGCCTCTATTCGGGGAGGGGCGACTTCAGTGCCCTCCTTTGGGAGGCTAAAGCCCCCCTACCCCGCTAAGACCAAATAGACGAGATCGACGAAATCGACGAGATAAGCGAGAGGCTGTTTTCAAAGTAATTCGGGTTAGTTTTTTAGAGGAGGCCCCACATGGATGAGATCCTTCCCGAAGGGGAGGCCCTTCGCAAGGCGGTTCGTTGGATCAGCGAGAGGCGCAGAGAGANTCCTCCGCCTCCCTTGTCCCTCCTCGTCGAGGAGGCCTGCCTGAAGTTCAATCTCTCCCCGTCGGATTCCGAGTTTCTCTACCGGCGACTCGTCAGAGGGAAGGTCGAAGAGGATTCTTGAGGGGGCCTGTGCCGGCCTCGGCCTCGATCAGGTGGGCCCGGAACCAAGCCAAGCTCCGCTCCGTCGCTTGTCGGCGATGCTCGGGGTCCGAGAAGCGGTGATCCGCCTGAGGGATGATTTCCAGGGCCTTGGGCGGGGAGGCGTATCGATAGAGGAGAAAGCCATGGTTTACAGGGACCACCTCATCCTGGCCTCCGTGGAGGAGGAGCAGGTGGTGGAGTTCCCCACAGCGAGGGCGGAGGTCGTGGACCGCAAGGTCCTCGAAGAAGTCCGGCCCCAGGCGATCCAGATCCGGATGCCCCCTCCGGGAGGAGAGAAGATCGAGGCGGAAAGGGGTGGCCCACACACATAGGGCTTGGACGTCCCCGCGGGCCAGAAACGTGAGCAAGGCGACGAACCCCCCCATGGAACTACCCAGAAGCCCTGTGGGGCCGTGGAATCCCTCGGATTGCCTCAGGTAATCCAACACTGCATTCAGGTCCCGGACTCTTCCGGAAACCGTGGTCTCGCGGAGGTTTCCTCCGCTGGAGCCGCATCCCCGAAAGTCGAACCGAACCGTGTGAAACCCTTCCCTGGAAAAGGTATCAGCCAACAGCGAGAATTTGGGGCTCTCCATGCTGCTCAAAAGGCCGTGGCATAAGACGATACAGGGTGCATCTTTCCCTCCGCCGCCCGCTGCCCGGTGGAGGAGTCCGCGAAGGACGGTACCATCCACCGCGATCTCCACAGGGCGGACTTCAGACGGCTTCAAAGGGTCACCTCCTCCACCAGCGTCTCCCCCTCGCCCCTCTTGGATCTCAGCAGGCGAAGTCTCGCCTCCTGGGTCAGAGGGAGGGGATGGGCTGTCAAGTCGATCTGGATGCCGTATTCCCTCTCAAGGGCGGCCAACTGACCTCGCATCTCGTTGAGAAGGTAGCGGGCAGTGTTGGGAGGTAGTTCGCCCTCCACCCGGAGGAGGTTCTTCCGGACGGCTGCGGATTGGATCTTGCGGTAGATCTGCAGGGCCTGAGCCGCGGCTGCCTTGACCTTGCCTGTCCCCTTGCACTGGGGGCAGATATCGAAGAGGCTTGAGTCCAGTGCCGGACGGAGCCTCTGCCTGGACATCTCCAGGAGGCCGAAGGAGGAGATCTTGGAGATGCGCACCTTGGCCTTGTCGCCTTTGAAGGCCTCCTTGAGGGCCTTTTCCACCTCAGTGCGGTGGGCCCGGTTCTCCATGTCGATGAAGTCGATGACGATGAGCCCCCCAAGGTCCCGCAGTCGGAGCTGTCGGGCGATCTCCTGGGCAGCCTCCAGGTTGGTTCGGAACGCCGTGGTCTCTGCGTCCTCCCGCAGCGAGGTCTTGGCCGTGTTGACGTCGATGGCCACCAAGGCCTCGGTGGGATGGATCACGATAGTCCCCCCCGACGGGAGCCTGACCGTGGCGTCGTAGACGGATTGGATCTGTTCCTCGATCTGATACTTGTTGAAGAGGGGACGCTTCTCCTTGTGGAGCTTCACCAGTTTGCGAAGTCGAGGCATGGTGGCCTTGAGAAAGTCCTGGACCTCCACGAATAGGTCCGGGCTGTCCACCAAGATCTCGTCCACATCGCTGGTGAGGTAATCCCGAACAGTGCGAAGGGCGAGGTTGGTCTCCTGATAGATCAGAGCCGGAGCAGAGGCCGACTTGGCCTTCTTGGAGATGGCGTTCCACAGCCGTCTCAGGGACTTGGCCTCACGGGCCAAGGCGTTTTTGGTTTGGTTCTCAGCGGCAGTGCGCGCGATCAACCCCATCTCCTCGGAAGCGTTCAGATCGTCCAGGAGCTTCTTTAAGCGTTCCCGTTCCGCCTCGTCGACGATCTTTCGGGAGACTCCATTTTTGGCCCGATAGGGCATGAGGACGAGGTAGCGCCCGGGAAGGGAGATGTAGGTGGTCAGCAGTGCCCCTTTCTCTCCTCTCGGATCCTGGACCACTTGGATCAGGATCTGCTGGTTTCGATCGAGGATCTTCTGAATGGGGGGAGAGGGGCCGTTGCCTCGTTTGATCTTTCCCTTGTAGAAGCGGGGGTGGACTTCGTCTGCAGGGAGAAATCCGTTCTTTTCCTCCCCGAAGTCTACGAAGGCGGCGTTAAGGCTGGGCTCGATCCTGGAGACTATACCTTTGTAGATATTCCCCGCGATCTGCCCCCGGCCCACTGCCTCCACGCCGATCTCTTGCAGGAGTCCGTCCTCCACGATGGCCACACGGATCTCCTCCTCCGTGGTCGCATTGATGAGCATTTTTTTGGCCATACTCTACCCACCCGCTCTGATGTTGCCGCCTGAAACCCGAATCCGGTCAGTAGAGTAACGCAACCTCCACCGATTGACAACACAAGAGGCCAGCTCATCCCCTCCCTTGAACCCCCTCTTCTGGTCGGGTAAGATCGCCCTGGACAATACCAGAGAGGGGGGCGAGATGCCGTTTTACGCCATGGAGGAGAGGGTTCCCCGAGTTCACCCCGAGGCCTATGTCCATCCTCTGGCCGTGGTTCTCGGCGATGTCATCATCCTCGAGGGGTGCTATATCGGGCCTGGTGCAGTCCTGCGGGGCGACTGGGGAAGGATCCGCATTGGGCCGGGGTCCAACGTGCAGGAAAACTGCGTGTTTCATGCCCGGCCCGGGGAGGAAGTGCGTCTGGAAAGGGACGCCCATGTGGGTCACGGGGCCATCCTCCACGGGGCTGAGGTGGGGGAGAATGCGCTCATCGGTATGGGGGCGATCCTTTTCGATGGGGTGAAGGTGGGAGCCGGGGCCATTGTGGGGGCGGGAAGTCTCCTTCCCGAGGGGTTTGTGGTGCCCCCAAGGACCGTGGTGGCGGGGGTTCCGGCCCGCATCGTGGGGGAGGCCTCGCAGGACCTTCTCGGGAAGAAGCGGCGAGGGACAGCCCTCTATCAGACCCTCCCCCCGCGATACCGAAACGAGCTTCGGGAGTTGTCGCTGGAGGAGGTGCTGATTCGAGGGAAAGACCCGCTCCCTCTCGGGAAGGCGTGATGAGGATGGACGCCGTGGTCCCTCCCTCGCCAGGGTTCTTGGGTATCCTCCTGACTGATGCAAGGATCCCCCGGGTGCCGGGGGATATCGGGGATCCCAGGACCTACCCCTTTCCCGTCCAGTACCGCATGGTGCCGGGGGCCACCCTGAAGCGACTGATCCGCCTCGGCGATACCCGATTGGAGGAGGCCTTCCTGGATGCAGCATGGAGTCTGGTCCGAGAAGGGGCCTGGGCCATCACAGGGAGCTGCGGGTTCATGATCCTCTTCCAGGAGGCCTTGGCCCGAGTCCTCCCCGTTCCCGTCTTCCTTTCCTCCCTCCTGCAGATCCCCTGGATTTTACCCCTGATAGGACCATCCAAGGTCGTGGGGGTGATTACAGCGGATGGAGCCTCGCTCCGCGACGAACACCTCCGACTCGCCGGGGTGGAGGACCTGGCGAGGGTGAGGGTTGTAGGCATGGAAGACGCCGAGGCCTTCTGTCGTGCCGTGCTGAGGGAAGAGGGACCCCTGGAGAGACACCTGGTGGAACAGGAGGTCAAAGAACGTGCCCTGAGACTGGCCAAAGGGACTCCTGAGCTTGGAGCCGTGCTGCTCGAGTGCACCAATCTGGGCCCCTACGCCTCCACGATCAGGGATGCCCTGAGGCTTCCGGTCTTCGACATCAACACCCTGATCCATCTTGTCTTCCGCGCTGTCAGGCCGCCTAGATTCAGGGTGCCTTTTCCTTGACACCTCGTTCGAGCCCTGGTAACGTGATGGCCCAGCCTTAGGGCCCGGGTTGCCGCGCTTCGGAAGGTCCCTGCAGGAAATTTCAACATCCGTTTTTATTCCATTCTTGGCCAAGGAGGTGGGGTATGATGCGAAAGTGGTGGATATTGGCTTTGGTCCTGGCCGTTTGTGGATGGACCCCGACCGCTTGGGCGCAAGGCAAGACCATCCATCTCACATGGACGGCCGGGGGCGTCGGCGGAGGCTGGTATGGGATGGCCGGTGGGTTCGCCGAGATCATCCATGAGGCTGAGCCCGACATCATCATCAAGGTGGTCCCCGGAGGCGGCACCAAAAACCCCCCCCTCATAGCCAGCAAGGCCGTGGAGATCGGCTGGGGGCTCCCCTTTGTGAACGCCGCGGCCTACAGGGGTCTTCCCCCTTATGACCGCCCGATGACGGAGTTGAGGGCCTTGGCTGGCGGGATGAGCATGAATTTCTTCCATTTCTTCGTGGCCGCCGACTCCCCCATCCGCACCATGGACGAGGTCTTTGGCCAGAAGAAAAAGCTTCGCATCGCGGTCAGCCCTGCTGGGACCTCGGACGAATGGGTCTTCCGGAAGGTCCTCGAGTATTACAAGACCAACTATAAGGATCTGGAAAAGGCCGGCTTTGTCTTCAGCCGGGGCAACTACGCCCATCAGGCCAACCAATTCAAGGACGGGAACGTGGATGCGGTCTTTACCTTTTTGGCCCTTCCGGGCGCCGCTGTGACCGAGGCCTCGGTGGGCCGGAAACTGCGCCTCATCGACTTCCCCAAGGGATTGCTCGACTATTTGGGCCAATTCGGGATCCTTCCCGGCAAGATCCCTGTGGGGACATATCCCAAGGCCGCCAACACACGGGACGTGATCACCGCCCGCTCGGGAAGCGTCATCACCGTGCACAAGGACATGCCTGAGGATCTGGCCTATAGGATCACGAGGGCCATCAACGAGAACCTGGACAAGGTCCATAAGATCCATGCCAGCCTGAAGCCATACAAGGTCGCCGACGGCCCCACAGGATGCGGGGTCCCTCTTCACCCCGGTGCCGAGAGGTATTACCGGGAGAAGGGGGTGCTGAAATAGGATTCTCACGAGGACGCACTTCCGGAGCTCAGTAAGCGGCCCATTTTTCCGTGGCGCCTCCTGCACTGGATGAGGCGCCACGGATTTTTGGGCAGTAGAAGCTCCGCAAGGGACGGAAATTCCATGCGCCAGTTGAAGGGGTGGTGGAAGGCCCCGGTAGTTGTTATCGCCGTGGTTGCCGGGGTCTTTCATTACCATGCGTGCGGATTCGGATCCCCTGAGCCGAGGGTCTTCAGGGGCCTCCACCTCATGATGCTCCTGCCCGTGGTCTTCCTCCTGTTTCCCGCGTGGCGACGCTCTCCCCGACATCGTCCCAGCATCCCAGACGTCCTGATCGCGCTCCTCTGCGCGGTGGCCAGCTACTACACGGTCTATCATGCGGATCGGCTCAACGAGCGGTTTCTGGGATTCCACCCCGTACGCACCGAAGAGGTGGTCCTGGGTGCCCTTCTGGCATTGGCGGTCATCGAGGCATGCCGAAGGGCACTGTCCAAGTGGTTCGCCCTGACGGTGGGAATCGTCATCGTCTACCTGATGACCTGTCACCTGTGGCCCGGCATGTTCCACTTCAAGCGCTTCACCCTGGATCGTGCCGTGGAGATCCTCTATCTTTCCGGCGATGATGGAATCTTCGGTTTCCTGACCGGGATCTCGGCCCAGATCCTCTACATTTACATCCTCTTCGCGGGGGTGCTGACGGCCACGGGTGCCGGCGATTTCCTCATCGACTTCGCCACGTGGCTTGCGGGATGGGCCCGAGGCGGAGCAGCCAAGATCTCGGTGGTCTCCAGCGCCATGTACGGCACGGTCAGTGGAAGCACCGTGGCCAATGTCTACGCTACGGGCAGTTTCACCATCCCCCTGATGAAGAGGAGCGGCTATACCCCCAAGCAGGCCGCAGCCGTGGAGGCCATCTCCGGAGTGGGGGGGCAGATCATGCCCCCGATTATGGGGGCGGGCTCCTTCATCATGTCCGAGGTGACGGGCATCCCCTATTTCGAGATCATCAAGGTCGCCGTGATCCCCGCCCTCCTCTACTACCTCGGGGTCTTCTGCATGGTTCACTTCATCGCGCGGAAGCGGGGAATCCAGGCGGTACCGAAGGATCAGCGCCCGCGTATTCGACCTCTGCTGCGGCGGGCCTATTTCTTTTTGCCCTTCTTGCTCATTGTGACCCTCCTGGCCAAAGGCTACAGCCCCAGCAAGGCCGCCTTCCACACCATCTGGGTGACCGTCCTGCTTAGCTTCCTGAACCGGAAAGACTGGATGACCCCGAGAAAGGCTTTGGATGTGCTGGTGCGGGCCGCGGTCAACGCGGGGCTCATTGCATCGGTATTGGCCGGGGCGGGGATGATCGTGGGCATCCTGACCCGCACGGGCGTGGCCTTGGCCTTCGGGAGCATCCTGGTGCAGGCCTCCCAGGGGATCTTGGTCATCGCCATGTTGCTGATCTTCGTCATCGTCAGTGTGTTGGGGACGGGGGTCCCCACCACGGCTGCCTATATCATCGGGGTGACGGTGGGAGCTCAGGCCCTGGGGAAGTTCGGGGTGAGCATCCTGGCCGCCCATCTCTTCGTATTCTACTACTCGGTCCTGGCGGATCTGACGCCTCCAGATGCAGTGACGTCCTTTGCGGCGGCCAATCTGGCGGGATCCGAGCCCATGGCCACGGGGATCGAGGGCTTCCGGCTCGGCATCGCCGGATTCCTCGTACCCTTTGCCTTTGTCCTGCAACCGGCGCTGCTCCTCAACGGCGCTGTCTGGCAGGTGGCCCTGAGCGTGGGCCTGACGGTCGTGGGGGTCGTATGCTTGGCCGCGGGGGTCATCGGTCACTTCACTACCTCCCTCAATGCCCTCCAGCGCGGAATGCTGTTGGCGGCGGCGGGCCTGCTGGTCTTTCCCACCCGCTCGCTGGTGGTGGTGGGGTTGGTCCTGGCAGCAGCGGCCCTTCTGTGGTCCGTGGGGTGGGAGAGGATCCGGGGGGCGGACGGTGGCGGACGCCTCGAGGCGCAGGAGGATGGGGCATGAGACGGCCGCTTCCATCTGGGGCGGATGTGGTCATCATTGGCGGGGGGATCATCGGGGTCAGCGTGGCCTATTATCTCAGAAAAATGGGCACTCCGGAGGTCCTCCTCTTGGAACGGGGCCTCTTGGGGGAAGGATCCACAGGCAAATGCGCGGGTGGAGTTCGGGTCCAGTTTTCCACTGAGATCAACGTGCGCTTCTCTCTGGTCAGCCGGAAGGTCTTCGACGGATTCCGGGAGGAGTTCGGCGTGGATCCGGAGTTCCATCAGGTGGGCTACCTCTTTCTGGCCTCTGGCTCAGGGCATTGGAAGGTCCTCCTGCAGAACGCCGAGATGCTCCGGGGCTTCGGGGTGGAGGTGGATCTTTTGGCCCCGGAGGAGATCCAAATGCGATGGCCCTTCCTTCGGGTGGACGATCTGGTGGGAGGTTCATACAGCCCGGGCGACGGCTATGCAGGGCCATACGAGGTGCTGCAGGGCTTCGTTCGGGGCGCCCGCAGGCTCGGGGCGGTCCTGCGGGAGGGGGTGGAGGTCACGGGGATCCGTGTTGGGGACGGGGCGGTACGGGCCGTGGAGACATCCACGGGCGACATAGTGGAGACCTCGGTGGTCGTCAATGCCGCTGGCCCCTATGCAGCCAAGGTGGCGGAGCTGGCCGGCCTGGATCTCCCTGTGCGTCCTTTGAGGAGACAGCTCTTTTTTACCGAGCCCTTTAAGGATCTGCCGCCGCAGTTTCCCCTCACCATCGATCTGGCCCCCGGGTGGTACATGCGGAGGGAGGGGGAGGGGCTCCTTTTGGCCGGACCTCAGGACCGAGAGAGCTCCTTCAACGAGACAGTGGATTTCGCCGCCCAGGAATGGACCGCAGAGCGATCCCTCCACCGCGTCCCTGTCCTGGAACGTGCCCGCATTGCCCGTGGGTGGGCGGGTCTCTATGAGATCTCCCCGGATCATCATGCCATTATCGGGGAATTTCCGGAACTTCGTGGGTTTGTGTGTGTCAATGGGTTCAGCGGCCACGGCTTCCAACACAGCCCTGCTGCGGGGATGGTGGTGGCGGAACTCATCCTGGAGGGTAGGGCCCGGACCCTGGATATCCATCCATTGCGTCCCACCCGATTTCGAGAGAGGGAGCCCCTCCACGAGCCCCTGACCGCTTTCAGGGACTGATCCGCACCAAACGCGCAGCGACACTGAATGGGGAGGGTGCTACGTAGAGGGGCGGGGCATGGCAGTTTCGTAGATAACCCGGGAAGGGATCACGACCCGCCGCGTTTGAGGGGAGGCAACCCTCCTTTGTCGAGCCCCGAGGAAGGGAGGATAGTAAATGGGGCGTCGCTCAAGTCCTTTCCGACGCTTCGTCCACTCGCTCCATAGAGTTTGACCTTTACTCGACACCGGTCCTTGGGTGCGGGGACCTGGGGGACGGTCCATAGGAAGCTTCCGGGGTCCCCCTCCACCACGGCGATCCGGTGCCATTGCTTTCCGTTCAGGGAATAGAGGAGCTTGACCTGGACTACATCCTCCTTGGTGGCGTGGGTGGTCCAAGAGATCTGATGGGCTGTACCAGCCACCAAGGTCTCCCCGCCATTGGGGGACAATACCCTGACCACCTCTATGGTGAAGCGTCCGTCCGAACGATCGGTCCCTATTCGCTTGCCCGCTTCGTCGAATGCCAGGATCTTCACCAAGGACTTGGGGCTGTTCCTCCGGGGTGTAGGGACCATCCACTCGTAGTGATCTCCGGCGATGTCCCGCACCAGGGTCTTCCACGAGCGTCCGTTGTTGAGGGAATACTTTAGTGTAAAGAGACGGGCCTCGGAGGGGGCCCTCCAACGGATGGTGAATGAGGTGCCCGAAGGAAGGACCTCTCCGCCATTGGGATCGAGGAGGGTCAGCTCCCCCTCGGGGGGAAGGACAGCGACGGCGTGTGTGGCCTCGGTGGGACAGGGCTGGCTGTCGGTCACCCAGAGCGTGGCATTGCCGTTGAAGGGGGCGTCGTAGGTGTGGATGCAGTCCTGGGTCGTGCAGTCTATCTCGCCGTCTCCGTCCAGATCCCACGAGTAGGTGTATGGCGGCGCACCCCCGGCCACCGAGCTCTGGAATGATACGGGTTCGCCGACCAGAGCCGGATTGGGGTCCACGGTGAAATCTACGGAGGGGGGCGTGCAAGAATCACGACCATCGAGTGTCAGGACTTCGGTCCCTGCGGGATCCAGCCAGTCCTTCAGGCGGGTTTGGGGAGTCCCTCCCCCCTCCCACGAGGCGGAGAGCCTGCCGAACCAGTCGGGTTCGTCGTTGCCGCAGGCAGCCGTTCCTCCGGTCAACTGTCCTACGAGCCGATGATCGGGGTTCCAGAGCCCGGNCCCTGAGGAACCGGGCTCAGTGGTCCCCAGGTCCCAATCGCCGACTCGAAGATAAAGTCCGTCGCCCGGGCTANTGTCCTCGAAGAGGGAGGTCGTGGTGAGGGGGTCGTTCTCGAAGCTGATGCTCTTCTCGTCTCCGGAGGGATGGTGAATGGTCACCGCAGCGGGGGGATCGGCCTCGGTCCGATCCCATCCGGCCCAATAGAGAGAGAAGAGCGGATCCGGAGGGTCGTCCAACTCCACCAGGGCGAAGTCCGTGCCCTGGTCCAGGTCCCATCCAGCCCGGAATATTGCACCGGTCTGAAAGTCCTGGAGGGTCCCGTCGGCGGGTCCCCCGCAGCTGCTCTTTTGGAAATTCCAGTAAAAGACCATGGAGGGGGCGGTCTGGTCATCGACCCCGCAATGATCCGCTGTTAAGAAGAGGGGCCGCAGATCCTCGGAGGTGTTGTTGAGGAGGGTCCCCGTGCAGAGGGTCGTCCCACCGATGGTCACGCGTGCAACAGAACGAACCTCATCTGTCCACTCGGCTGCCTCAGGGCAGGCCACATCCACGTTGCAGTCTCCCGATTTGGTATCCGTAAGAAGGGGAAATTCTCGGTATCCATGGTTGACCGCTGCCAGACGAAGGCGAAGGAAGGGGAGCATGGAGGGGGGGATCTCCAGTTGGAGGACGGCTTCCTCGCCGGGCAACACCGGCGTCCAGAGCTGCCCGTGGCTCTCGTTGTCTCCATCCGTGAAGGGCCCCATCCGATGGGATCCATCCGGGGTGGAGATGAAGAGTCTGCCCCCGGAGGGCATGTGGTAGGGGTTGAAGACGAAGTTGAGGGAGAGGGCCCCGGGGGATCGGACTCGAAGGCTCCAGAGGAGGTTCCCGCTGGGAAGCACCCGCCAGATTCCGTTCAACTGGGGAGATAGACTCAGCGGGATGGAAGTGGCGAACCGGGGGGGGAGTCCCATCTCTTCCCTGCGTCGGTCCTGAANGAGGAGNTGTTGTTGATCGACTCCCAATGTCTGAATCAGGGGTATTTGAGAGAGGGGGAGTATAGTGGAGAGCTGCCCCGATGGAGGGGGCTGGGCTACTCCCTGCATGGGACAGAAAAGGAGGATCGCGAGGATAGGTGCCACCTTGATGAGCTTCATGGAAGGCCTCCCAGCGCAAGCAAAATGGCACGGATTAGGGTATACTCAGGCCAACTTGGACGTCAACCAGAGTGTCGGGGACGAGGATTACTCGGTTCAGTGCACCTCCTGTGCTGACCTTGGAGTTCCGGGTTGCTATCTTGATGGCTCCAGGATGCCCCGTCTAGGCGGGGATGGCAGTTCCTCAAGAATTCTGGGTCATCCGGGGAGCAACAAGCATAGGATCTATTCAGAAGGCAAAGGGTCCTTGCGTTCATCCCCTTACCTCTTGGGGGAACTTCCGGGATTCAACTTTCCCTTGACAAGAGGCCGGCCGTTGGGTACGTAGGCACATACNTGCTCACGATCGGCACCCACCGGGTCATGGCTGCCCACTGAGAGGGGGCTTCTTCCCCCGAGATTTCCCTATAATCCCATCTCCGTTCTTTGATGCGTGGAGAGGTATGTCTCCTTTTCGCGGCTGGATCTCGGTGCTGCTTTGGGCCTTGGTGGTCATCGCTTCCGAAAAGACAGCCCTGTCGGGTGAGACAGTTGGCAAGGTGGTATCGGTTCAAGGAACCCTCTCCGTTTCACACGACGGCGGAAGGAGCTGGACGCCATGCCGGAGGGGGCGTCCTCTCGGCCGGGGCGATGTCCTTCGGACCGGAGAGGAATCGAGAGCCGCCATCCTTCTTCGGGACGAGAGCCTGATTTGGATGCGGAGTCGGACTCGCCTTATCCTCAAGGATGTGGTTCCTTCCCAGACGTTTTCTCTGAAGTTTTGCAATTCCGTCTTGACGCGGGGTGCCGCGAGCCTCTACCGACTGCTGGTTGGCGAGGTCTGGGTTCGAGCACATCGACCCATGGAGTGGGACGTCAACTATGCCTGGGTGGGGGTGAGGGGTACGGAGCTGGGGATCCGTCTCAGACCTTCAGGGAGGGGATGGGTGTGGGTCCTTTCAGGAGAGGCGGAGATCCGGCATCCCTTGGGGAGGTTGACCCTGTCGTCCATGGAGGTGGCCTGGATGAGCCCCACTCACCCTCCCCGCAAGCGGGCACTCCTTTTGCGACCCATGGAGACCGTCCAATGGATCCTCCGATACCCGGCATGGTCCGGCCTCAAGGATCTGGACCTTTCACTCCCGGAAAGGGCTGGCCGGATTCCCACCATCCTTCATTCTGTCGTGGGATTGATCCAAGAGGGGAGATGGGAGGAGGCCCTTGCCTCTATCCAAGAGGCCCGCAGGAGCGTNCGTCCTCCCTCCNTCCTCGCAGTGCTCGAAGCCCAGGCTCGCCTCGGCAAAGGAGAAGTCGAGAAGGCACTGAGGCTCCTCCGAAGCGTGGAGGGTTCTCCCACTGGGGTCTATTCCCTGGCCTTGGCCCAGCGTTCTCTGATCCGTTTGACCTGGAACGAAGTCGCGGAGGCCAGAAAGCTGGCCGAGGATGCCGTGGCCCGATCCCCTCGCCTTCCCGCGGCCCGTCTCGCCCTGTCCAGGGCCCTCCGCGGCTCAGGGGACCTGGGGGGCGCATACCGGGAGGCAAAGGCCTGCCTAAGGAGCGATCCCCTCTATTTGCCCGCTCTGCTTCAGGCAGCGGAGGTCGCCTTCGGCCTGGAGCGAGAGGAGGAGGCCCTTGCATACTTGAGCCGCGCCCGGAGCGTGGCTCCGGGGTGTGCGCAGGCCTTCATGGTGGAGGGATTCATTCGTCTGGCGCGGGGGGAGGAGAAGACGGCCGAGAGTTGTTTCACGAAGGCCCTCGAGCGTGATCCCCTCCTCGGTGAGGTCATGGTGGGGCTTGGGATCCTTAACATGAGGCGTGGCGAGGAGGCCGAGGCCCTGATGGCGTTTCTGAGCGCCGTCCTCCTGGAGCCTCAGATCTCTCTGAATCGTAGTTATCTGGCCAAGGCACTCTACCAGATGGGTCGATGGGAGGAGGCCCTCAAGGTCCTGGATCGGGCCGCGCAGTTGGATCCCAAGGATCCCACGCCCCATCTCTACAGGGCCCTGATCCTCCGAGATCTCCACCGGCCTGGAGAGGCGGTCCGGGCCCTGGAGAAGGCCCTAGAGCTCAATGGAGGCCGCTGCGTCCATCGATCCCGCTTCCTACTGGATCAGGATCGGGCCGTGAGCAACGTAAACCTGGCCGAGGCCTTTAGGGAGCTGGGTCTGCTCCGACGAGCCCAAGACCGAGCCCTCCAGTCCGTGCGCAGCGACCCCACCAACGGCGGCTCCCATCTCTTTCTCTCGTCCGCATATCTTTCCCAAGGTAGGACACGTGCGGGGCTTCGAGAACTGCTTCGCGCCCGACTCCTTATGCCCGTCAACGTCAATACCTTTAATACGTTTCGTGACTATACCCTGATGTTCGAGGGGGCCCGGGTCCAAGGTGAGGTGGAGGCTGGAGTGGGGGAACATGACACCTGGAAGGTGGATCTCTTTCTCCATGGGGGCACCGGTCCTGTGGCAGGGGCCCTCCTGCTCCATCAAGACGAGACCCGGGGCTACCACTCGGAGAATCATGGAGAGAGGAATCGTCAGGCCTACCTGGACGGGAAGTGGATTCTTCTGCGCGGACACGAACTCCTGGTTCATGGAGAGGCCCTTTTCTGGGCTCAGGGAGACCGGCGTGGAGATGGAGAGGCCCACTGGGTCCCGGATCCGTTCCTCCACCAGGAGGGGACGCTGGGGCAGATAGGATTGGGCTACCGGTGGAGGCGAAGGCCCCGGGAGGAGGTGCTCATTTACGGGCTCTGGAACCGGTCGGAGGGGCTCCTGAAAGATCGGGTCCAGGAACCCCTTTGGGGAGGATGGGAGCTTCGGCAGGATCTTCGGTGGCGTACCTCAGGGCGCCTCCTGCAGGTGGGAGGGGTCCACATGGGCCGGAGTGGCCAGCATNACTGGGAGTGGGGTTTGCATTGGGGTTCAGGCGAGGAAACCCTTCGTCGTCGAGAACTCCTCTCCCTGGTCTANGGGGGTCGGAGGCTCCTTTCCGTCCCTTGGACCAAACGCCTCCGGGTTCGGCCCGCCTATGCGAATCTCCATGTCGGGGACACCTGGAAGGTCCGTCCCCGCTTTTTCCTGGAGGGGTCGTTATTCCTCCATTGGCATCGGTGGGGGGCTGTCCCTCCGGTCTACTCCTCGCGGACCATGCGGTTGTTCCGGGTGGGCGGCGGTCTGGGGTGGATCTGGTCTCTTTCCTCTCGGGATACGCTTCGAGTGGGCGTCTTCCAGTACATGGAGCCTCCATTCACCGTCCTGGAGGGGCTTCAGCCTGCTGAGGTGGCGGGCTTCCCCCTGGGGGAGGATACAGCAGCGGGCACCTGGAATCGGGAGGTGCGGGCAGCTTGGGATCGGTCCTGGAGCCGCGATCTCCATACCTGCATCCAGATGGGGTGGAAGATACGACGCAGTTGGGAACAGACCATGGGAGCTGTGGGCTTCCAGGCCTTGGACGTTCAAGGGTGGGATGCCGGAGCCTCGCTCGAATGGCTGATTCTGCCCGGCTTGGCCCTATCGGCCCGTTATGGATATCGATGGGATCGAGTGGAGGAGGTGGAATGCCCTCCGGGGGTTTGGCCCGAAGAAGCCTGGTCAGAGCATCGAGCCACCCTGGATCTCCGATGGATCCATTCCTCGGGGTGGAGGGTGCATGTCAGGCAGACCGGTGTGCTCCAGATGGGCGAACTCGGCCGACTGGGAGACCGGCAGGAGGCCACCTGGACCGACCTCCNGGTGGAGCGCTACCTGTGGGGGAGAAGACTCAGGATCCGACTNGAGGGGCGCAACCTCCTGAACCTTCCCTTCCGGCTTCGGACCCGGGATCTGGTTCCGGAGAAAGGAAGGCCCGTCCGGGAGATCTTCGGGTCCGTATCCCTTCGGTTCTGAACCCCGACCGAGGCACNCAGGAGGAGAAGATGGTCTGGACAGGTGGCAGGTCCGTGACCGGGGACATCTCGGCAGCCCGCTGTATAGGGCCCGAATCCCTCATGAGGGAACCGGCGGGGGGGAGCCTGTAGCCCGGAAGAAGAGAGGGGCGTGGACCGATGTGAAGGCTGGGGGGTCCCTCTTGAGGAGAGGGCGGACGGCCTGGTTTCGTTTAATACAGCGGTCAAGGAACCAACGTGCCCGTCGTCTGTCCAAACCCGACCCCGCCAGGAAGTCCGTGTAGAGACCGAGATCTTCTCCGTCCCCCCGGAAGGGGACCAAATGGACGCCCTGTGGGGGGGCGGCCCATTGAGGGAGATTCGTGATGGAGCAGCTCAAGAAATCGATCCAGGGGCTGTGGCGCTCCACGAACTCCAAGCTTCGGCGAGCGTCGTCCCATTGTTCTCCGGGGTGGCCGACCATGAGGTAAACGTAGGTCCCGATGCCCTCTTCGTGGAGGATCCGAAGGATTTGCGAGACATCCTCCAGCCGAATCCCCTTCCCCATCCGATCCAGGAGGTGTTGGGAGCCGCTTTCCAGTCCCAGTTGGAGCATGCGACAACCCGAAGCCCAGAGATCCCTGANTAGTTGGGCGTCNTTCAGCTCCCGCTCGAACCTNGCGAACCCAAACCAATTCAGTCCCGCACGCCAACCGGCCAGACCCCTCAGGGCGGCCGGGGAAAGAGCGCTGTCAGTGAAGTGGATCCAAGGGATTCCCCTCTTTTCGGCTTCCCTTTCGGCCGTGGGGAGGAAATCCAACCGTGTCCCATCGTAGGATGCCCATGCCAGGGGCTCCATGCAGAATCGACAGCGGCCCCAGTAACATCCCCTGGAAAGGGAGAGGGGGAGGATGGGCTCCGGGNAGAGGTAGAGGGACCAGTCCACATGGGAGTAGTCCGGGGGTTCGCGACGGGGCTCCCCTTGTGTGTGTGGGCGCCCTAGGATCCGTGCGAGGGGGAGTTCCCCAGGTCCTTGGATCCATTGGTCCACAAAGCGCCGTGAGGGGTCGATGCGGGCGACGCGCGAGCCCCATAGGGTGATGAGGCTTCCTCCCACGACTATGCGGGTCTCTGGAAATCGGGAGCGGATCCTCCCTGCCAAGGCCATGGCGGGGAGCGCCTGGCTGAGATAGTTGACCGAAAGGCCCACCCATCGGGGTCGAAGGGTCCCTATAGCCTCCAGCGCTGGTCCTTCCATAACCCCTGAAAGGGGAAAGACCGTTTCACCAGCGGCCGCGGCCCTCAAATCGACGCTTCGGCGGGGGCTCCAGAGGGGATGCCTGTAGTCTGTAAGTGTAAGAGAGGGCGTGTGCAAAGGACCTTCGGACCGAAGGCGAAGTACCTGCCCCAGGATACGAACGGCCCTCTTATATCCAGGGAAGTCTCGAAGGATAGCGGGCGAACGGAGGTCCGAGAGGGCCTGGTGCAGCCCCCGTACAGCCCTTTTGGAGAAGCGGTCTTGAGGCGGGGGGAGCCCCGCCGAGGTGAGGAGATCCCTAAAGGCCGCTGCATTGAGATCCAGCCACTCCACCCGAAGCCCCTGCCGCCGCAAGTAACCAGCAAGGGAGAGGAGACCTAACGGGGGAGAAGAGGGACGCACAACCGGGGGGTGAAGTAAAAGGAGGTCGATTTGCTTCATGACTTCGAACGGACCCTCGAAGAGAGATTCTAACCGGATGAAAGGACAAGTTATTCTATCGCTTTCGGCTCCTACCTCCAAGCCTGAGAGAGAGGGCCCTCCCTGGGCCAAAGAATTGTCAAGACGAGACGCTTAGAGTATCCTGGCATACCACCCTTGAGCCCGGAGAGGGGTGTGTCTTGTGGGGACTCGTGGGGGTGATGAAGAGTNTCACAGGGGAATGATCTTTGGCGTGTGGGCGGCCGTCAATACGGTGTAGAAGACGAAGCGAGGATGGCCATGGGAGACAAGGCGAAGTGCGCGGCTTGTGCCAGAGGCGAAGCTGAGGAAGCGGTCCAAGATTCCTCCGAAAGGGGGTTGGAGTGGCTGTTTCGGCCCCGATCCATAGCCGTGGTCGGAGCCTCTTCCCAGAGGGACAATCGGAATCGATTCTTCTTGGAGTCGCTTCAGGCCTTGGGTTTTTCGGGGATGCTTTTCGCGGTCAATGCCCGCGGAGAGGCCGTCGGGGAATGGCCTGGGTTTCGGAGGGTTTCGGAAATCCCCCACGAGGTGGATCACGTCATCGTGGCGATTCCGGCTGGGGCCATCTTGGAGGTGCTCGAGGACTGCGCCCGCAAAGGGGTCCGGTCCGTGACGGTCTTCTCGTCTGGCTTCGGTGAGACTGGAGAGAGCCGAGGCAGGGCCCTGGAGCAGGAGGTTCGGCGATGGCTGCGGGGACGAGCGCTTCGCCTGATCGGTCCCAACTGCATGGGGATCTACTGTCCAGAGTCGGGGTTGGGGTTTCGTCCCGATTTCCCCAAGGAGCCCGGACCCATCGGGTTCGTCAGCCAGAGCGGGGGAATGACCATCACCGGGGTCCTCATGGCCGCAGCAAGAGGCCTTCGGTTCTCCAAGGTAATCTCCTACGGCAACGAGGCCGATGTGAACAGTGTGGAGCTTCTGGACTACCTAGCTCAGGACCCAAAGACCAGGCTGATCTGGGCCTACTTGGAGGGGGCTCCACATGGTCGAGCCTTGGTTCGAGCTATGGAAGCGGCGGCTAGGACCAAACCCCTCCTTGTCCTCAAGGGGGGGAAGACGGAAAGTGGGGGTAGGGCCGCAGCCTCCCACACGGGCTCCATGGCGGGGGCCCCGCAGATATGGGAGGGGGTTATCCGAAAGGCTGGTGGGCTTTCGGTCCGGACCCTGGAACAGATGGTGGATACCAGCCTTGCCTTGCTGTGGCTTCCTCCATGCAGAGGGAGACGGGCAGGGATGGTCTGCGTCAGCGGCGGGTTGAGCGTCAACTATACGGATCTGGCGGTCCAGAGCGGCTTTGAGGTCCCCCGCTTGAGCCCCAGGTTGGTAGCACGGCTTCGAGAGGTGATGGATCTTCCTGGTACGAGCCTGAACAACCCCCTGGATCTGGCTGCGGGCTACTTCCAGTACCCCGCCTATGGTCAGCTCTTCCGAACCCTGGGGGAGTCGGGGGAGATGGATTTCATCATCCTGATTTTGGCCCTGGAGTATTTCTATCTCCCGGAGTCGCGATATCCCGGGATATCCCGCGCGCTGGTACAGGCCTTCCTGGAGGCCGGGAGGGATTGCAAGTTGCCCTTCTGCGTGGTGATGCCGCAGGTCCAGGAAGATCCTCGGCAAAAGGAGTTCGAGAAGAAGTTCGCGGCTGCGAGAATCCCGGTATTTCCGAGCATGGAAAGGGCTCTCGAGGCCCTTCGGGGATGGATGAAATGGTGGGAAAGGAGAAGGAGCGGGACATCCTCCCCGTAAAGGCGAGTCGATGACATCAGGGGCCGGTGTTGTCCCCCTCCGCGGCCCGCAGATGCCTCTGCTGGAGCTCTCTCAGAAGCTCGGCTCCCTCCCTGGCCTTCTCTATGGCTCGAATCCGTGTGGAGTCCTCTGGCCCGCCAGTGTGGGCCGATAGGTTCCGGTAGACCAGATAGCCCCCAACGAGCAAGGCAATGAGGATCAGGATGAGCCAAATCCCTTTCATGACCTTATGCCCTCCTTGACGAGCGGATCGGCTGATGCAGCTCTCTCCCGGACAGACCGGGGTCCTCCTGCTGATCCTACGAGCCTGCGGTCCACGGCCTCCAGGAATTTTCGAAGTCGATGTCCATGTGCCTGACTCACCTGCAGGAAGTGGATCCCCACGAGGTAGGCCCTTCGTTGGCGCACCCTCACGATCTGTCCTCGGATGGCGTATCCCAGTGCGGTGAGGGGCGTCCCACCGTCCGGCAGATGGATCTGGATGAGGATCTGGTTGCGAACCGTAGGGATCAGATCGTAGAAGAGGTGCAGTCCGTCCAGGCGAAGCCTCGGAGTGATGAAAGAAATTCCCCCCAAGCCGATGTCCCAGGTGCGCGTCCGGAAGAACCGGGTGCACCGTCGTCGGTTCTCTCCGCTGATCACCACGAAACGCATGGGAAGCGAGAGTCGATAACGGCGATACCTCCGCTTTTCCTTCTGCAAAGGTCCCTCCGGATACCATATGGCCGGATATGTCTCCGGTCCGCTCACGAGGAAGAGGACAGAGCGCGGAGAAAGCGCTCCAGTTGACGACGATAATAGTCCCGATTTTCGCGGGCAAGCCTCAAGGCCTTTCGTTCCACCTCAACGGCCTCGAGGTGACGGCCGTTGAGGAAATAGGCCTCGGCCAGAGTATCCAGGATATGGGGAGAAGAGGGTGCCAGACGTGCGGCCATCTCGGCGAGACGCAGGGCCTCTTGAGGCCTCCGAAAGGAGGGCTCCTTGGAGGTGGCGTAGAGCCAGGCGAGGTTGTTGAGGGCCTCTGCATCCTCGGGGCGCAAGGAAAGGACCCGCAGATAAGCCTCCTCCGCCGCGGCTGTATCGGACCGCTCCATGGCCACGTTGCCCAAGGCCAGCCACAGAGTTGGATCCTGAGGACGATGCTCCAAGCGCCTCTCCAACATACCCTGAAGCAGGGCCAGGGTCCATCCGTCTCCCCATCTCCAGGCCTTCATTCCCGTCAGCAGGACCACGCTTAAGAGGAAGAGCACTAAATAACTCAAGACCATCCTACGCACCCTGCGGTGATGCCTCGCGATGAGCTCGGGATGAATTTCGCAGTCCCGCAGGAAGTCCATCCGTTGCTGGATGCTGAAGTGGTGCCAACTGGGCAGCCTACGGATGAAGGGGTTGAATCCGGAGATCTTCTGGAAGGCCCGAATGAGGGGGACGCTGGTCCCTTGGACTTCCAGGGCATGGAGATCCGACTGCCTCTCGAAGTGGCGGGAGAAGAGACCGAATCCGAACCGGAAATAGGCGAGGACCAACCCCAGGGCAGGCACTGTAATCCCCAGAGAGATCAGGGTGGAAGCGGTCTCGGGCCGCTGGAGCAGGGAGCCCAGGTCCTTGCCCCAGACCTCCAGGGCGGCCGCCGCCGAGGTGAAGGCCACGGCGAGGAACTCCAGGCTCAGCTCGAAGATCACGGTGAGCCCGAGCATGAACAGCAGATAGAAGAGCATGTGGCGATGACGGGCGTGGCCCATCTCATGGGCCATGACTGCCTCCAACTCCTCCTCGTCCAACAGGTTCAGAAGGGAAGGTGTCACCAGTATATAGCGGGTCCTGGGGAAGATCCCCAGGATGCCGGCCGTGGACAGGGAGCCTTCCAGTAGGGTCCACTGGACCATACCGGCATATCGGAATCCGTTTCGAGCGAAGAACTGCTCCAATCTCCTCCGGGCAGGGCCGGGAGGGAGGGGGGGACATCGCCACACTTTGACCACCANCCAAGGAAACGACCAGGCCAACANCACAAGCAGCCCAAAAAAGGCAAGCACTGCAAGGAGGGGATCCCCCTCGATTCGGGCGGCCAACTCGGGGGCCACGAGCCCCAGCAGGTCCATGACCAGCAGAACCCCCAGCCAGGGAAAGAGGATGGGGAGGTGGAGTTTGAGCCGGCCGAGCAGATGGACGGGGAGGGAGATGGTATCTCCCCCCATCAATGCCCGGCGGGAGGGATAGGAGGCACTCCATAAGGAAACAAGGAGGAGGATAAAAGGAAGAATTCCCAAAAGACCAGAGAGGGCACCGAGCCTTTCTCCTCCCAGGAGCCCCCAGACGCTGGTCTTCCAGCGAAGCAGATAGAGAATCAGGGCGTAGCCCCCTACGGCGAAGATGGTCAGACGTTGGATCAACGAGGCATGGAGGATGGAAAGGGTGTCCGTCTCCCAATGGGGGCGGAGAGGATCTCCTCTTTCCCAACGCCGGAAGGCTGCCCTGCACATCACATAAAAGAGAAACGCTGATGTGGAGAGTCCAAGGAGGGTCTNCCCCCAGGGCGGAGCCGCAGCCGCGGGGGAAGGCGCGTAGAGTTCGTACAGGAGGATGACCGCAAGAAACGCTATGAGATTCGCATACATCCCACACCCTCTTCTCGCTCAGGGATGTCGCATGGCCCGTGTTCCCCGGGTGAATGTGAAGGCTTCCAAAGCTATTCCATCCAATGGGGGAAAAAGAGTCAAGGGGAGGAGCCTTGGGGCCTGCCTTGAGTTTGGATCGGGGCGAGCCGTCCTCTAAGGGCTAAGGAGGAGAGCCCCAACGCTCCTCCATTTGTTGCAGATATTGAAAGTATTGTTGCGCGAAGATCAGATCCTGACGGGCTAGCCTCTCGCGGATGCGCCGAATGTGGGGTCTGGGATCGATGCCGTGGGGATTGAGCCCCCTTTGCATGGCCCGATCCACAATGACCAAGGCGTAGAATCCGGCCAGTGCGGCGGTCTTGGGGGATCGTCTACTCAGATAGCTCCTTCCGCCGATGGTCTCCAACAGGTAGGCTGCGTAGGTATAGAGGGTCTCCAGGGAGACGCGGAGGTCCTGGGTGGGGCATTTCTCTTCAGCCGATATCCACTGAAATAGAAGGAGTGCTGCAGGTTCGACCAAGCTGCCTTCCCTCTGGAGGATGTCACGGATCAGCTCGGTCCGCTTTCTGCCCAANGTGCGGAAGAAATGGAAGATGTTACCCAGGAGCGTGTCGTAATAGAGGAGCTCGCCTGAGCCCACAGGTGGACGTTCCAACAGGGCCTCCACCGTCTCCCGAAGGAGAGCGAACGTCCCCCCTTGGGGAAGGCGTCCTCTGAGGTAATCTCGCTGATCCAGCTGCCGGCAGAGGGCTTGCAGCTGGCTGCGGGCCCTCTCGCAGTCCACCTGTGGAAACCGTTGGGGCCACCGCAAAGGAGCGCCAATCCAGGAGGCCCAGGCTTTTTCCAGGGCGGCGGCCTTGCTAGGTGCAACCTCCTCTTCCGGGGCTGGAGGGACGGCCGAGGGGAAGCCGCGGATCCGCCGTAGTTTCTCCAGACGTTTGACGCAATCGGCCCGCTCTTTCTGCAGGGCAGGGCGACAGAGGGATGGCAGGATCCGATCCCATTGCCACCAGAGGAGGACCCCCGCGGCCACCACNACAGCGAGCAGGAGGATGAAAGCCCCCCAACCCGTCCTTCGGGTCTTCATAGGCGGGCCTCCGCTGCCTGCATAAGCCTCTCTTTGAGTACCTTTTTGAGGACCTTCCCTGCAGGACTCACGGGGATTTCGTCCACGAAGATCACCTCACGGATCTTCTTGTAAGGGGCGACCTGTCGATTGATGAATTCCATGACCTCCTCGGCATCGAGATCGACATGGGGCCGGCACTGGACAAAGGCAACCGGTGCCTCCCCCACCGATAGATCGGGCCTGCCCACCACAGCGCACTGCTGGATCCCGGGATGCTGAAAGAGGATCTCCTCCAACTCCCGGGGATAGACATTATAGCCTTTGTAGATGATCATGTCCTTCTTTCGGTCCGTGATGTAGAGATATCCGTCTTGGTCCATTCGGCCGATGTCGCCCGTGCGAAGCCAGCCGTCCACCAGGACCTCCTCGGTCTCGCTGGGTCGCCTCCAGTAACCCCGCATGACCTGGGGGCCTCGAATGCAGACCTCCCCCTCCTGGCCCGGAGGGAGGGAATCCCCCGAGACTAGATCCAGGATCCGGATCTCCGTGTCGAAGATGGGCAGTCCCACACTGCCGGGTCTGAGCCCTTCCCGACTTGGGGGGTTGGCCGTAGCGCACATGGTGCATTCGGTCAGTCCGTAGGCCTCGCAGACCACGCCGGNGAAGGACTTCAGCATGGTCTCGAGAATCGACATAGCGAGGGGGGCGGCGCCAGAGGCCGCCAGTTTGATCCCCGAGAGGTCGTAGCGATGAAACTCCGGATGGTTGACCAGGGGGATGTAGAGTTGGGGTGCCCCGCCGAGGAGGGTGGCCCGGTATTTCCCCACGGCCTCCAAATACTCCGTGGGATCGAACCGAGGGAAGACCACCATGGTGTTTCCTGAGTAGATCATGTTGTTCAGATAGCCCACCGTCCCCATGGCATGGAACCAGGGGACCACCACCAAGGCCACCTCTCTGTCCCTCTGAGTGATCCGGTCCCGTGCTGGGTCGACGCCCTCAGGATAGCGATCCACGAGCCGACCGTCCACCATCTGGACCTCCGAGCCCGCAAACCAGTGTGACACCTGGAGGACATTGCTCACCACATTGAAGTGGGTGAGCATCACTCCTTTGGGCAGCCCCGTTGTTCCTCCTGTGTAGGCCAGGTGGGCCAGGTCCTCCTCGGGATCGATGTCGACCTGCGGAGGAGAGGGATCATTGTCCTTGAGGAGGGGAGCCATGTCGATGGTGTCGGGAACCGGGATCTTGCCGATGGGTTTCAAAGGGGCGTTGACCGCTGCGAAGCAGTCGGCCAGGCTCGTGGTGATGACTCGCTTCACCGCCGTCCCATCTACTGCCTCCCGGATCCCCGGAAAGAGTAGGTCGAGGGAGAGGAGGGTCTCGGCTCCGGAATCTTCCAGCTGATGCCGCGCTTCACGTGGGGAGAGGAGGGGGCTCAGGGGAGTGAAAATCCCACCGGCCATGAGGGTCCCATAATAGGCCACGGCGAACTGGGGACAGTTGGGCAAATGAATGGCCACTCGATCTCCCTTGCGCACCCCCAGGTTTGCNAGAGCGGAGGCAAAGCGTTGAGAGAGATTCAAAAGCTCGGCAAAGGTCAGTTCCAGCCCACTGAAGATCATGGCGATGCGGTTGGGGGCACGCTGAGCGGTTTGACGAAGGAGTTCGTGGATGGGGATGCGGGGGTAGTTCAGGCTTTTGGGCCATCCCCCGGGCCAATGGGAGAAATTTTTTTCCATGATCCGGCCTCCTTCTGGTTTGATCCATACCGAACCTTCCGGAGGCCGCATCATGGGTATGAGATGGTAAAACGCGGCTGCAGGAGGGCCCCCGGGTACGCTGCCGCCCTTCACCCCTCAGCCTTTAGGAGGCGGCATCTGTAATCGTCTGATGGAATCGGAATTCTGGATGTGTACGATCCGCTCGATCCGAGACCTTTCATACCACAGGCCCTTCCCTCTGACAAGCGGAGTGTATGGCAAAGACCAGTCCGTAAACCTTCACCTAGGGCGGACGTCTAATGGGACAAACACCAAGGGAAATGGAGGAGAATACCATGAGAGGGAAAAAGGTGATGACGGCGGTTGCGGGCATCCTGATGGGAGTCTTTCTTATCACAAGCGCCTCTTGGGCGGGCGGCCGGATCACCCATCGACAGAAGATCCAGCAGCGAAGGATCTGGCAGGGGGTGCGAAGCGGTCAGCTTACGGCTTGGGAGTTCGTTCGCCTCGAGCGGGAGCAGCGTCGGATCCAGGCCATGAAACGCAGAGCATGGGCGGACGGAGTCCTGACTCCTGCGGAGAGGGTCCGTCTGGAGTGGCGCCAGGACGTGGCCAGCNATCATATCTATCGGGCAAAGCACAATCCTTGGAGTCGTTGACGGAACCCGAGGGAGGNTCAAGCCGCACAGGCTCTCCAAGGCCTCTGGGGGACGGCTCGGGCAGGGACGTGCTCGAAGCCCGTCTCTCCTTCTTTCGGCGATACTTTTTCTCCGCGCCTTCGACCAGGGTTTCGGATTGATCCGGCATCTTTGCCTCGTCGCGCTTTCCGACCCCATCTCCCACTCCCTTCAGGGACCTAAAGCCCCCGGGCGGAGGGGGTCCGGCCTCTCCGAAAGGAGGGGAAGGTCTCAGAGATTCTTGGTATTCTTCCCGGTTTTGTGGCAGACTGAATAGAAATCTGTTGAGGAGCCGCAGTCTCATGAGACCTGATCCGCTTCCCCGAGGGATGCCACTTTTTATCGGCAGTCTTCCCTTTTCCGATCATAAACGCGCTCTCCATGAAGTCCTCCGCCGGACTCCACAGAGCCCCCACTGGGTCCAGCTCCCCGTGCGTCCGGAGGAGGGGTTTTTGGTTCAGTTTCTCGACGGTGCTCCGGGATTTGGAAGCGGTGTAGAGCATCGGCTGTTTCGCCAATCTCCCACTTGGGAGGAGGAACTTTTGGGCTTCTACGAGGAGTACCTGGAGGTGAGCGAAGGCCGGAGATCCTTGAACGAGTCCCGGTTCGTGGTCGGTCCTCATCGGGCTCCCGGTCTCTACCTCCTTCGAGAACTCCTCTCCGGGCCTCGCCCCTTCGTGAAAGGCCAGATCAGTGGCCCCCTGACGGTCCTCCTGGGGGTGCACGACCAGGACGGCCGATCGGCCTATTATGATGAGCAGGTTCGAGACGCCGTGGTCAAACTGCTGGCCCTCAAGGCGAGGTGGCAGGCCGAGTTCTTGGCCCCCTTGGGTGGCCGTATCCTCCTGTTTGTGGATGAGCCGGCCCTCGGCGGTCTTGGAAGCTCCGCCTACATCAGTATCTCCACTCAGGAAGCCCTGGAGGGTCTCAAGGTCCTGTTCTCCTCCATCCGGGAGGCGGGGGCTTGGCCGGGGGTCCACGTGTGTGCCAATACCGATTGGGGAGCGCTCGTGGAGGCCTCCCCGGATATTGTCAGCTTTGATGCCTTCTCCTTCTTCGACCGCTTTGTCCTCTATCGGGAGGCCGTCCTGGATTACCTGGACAAGGGCGGTCTGCTCGCCTGGGGGATTGTGCCTACGGACGTGGAGGCGCTTCGGGAAAACGGACCGGAGTCTCTCATGGATCGATGGTGGGGCCAAGTGCGGGAGTTGGGAGCTGCCCGCTACAGCCCTGGGGATATCCTGGAGCGCAGTTTCCTGACTCCAAGTTGCGGTCTCGGAGGCCTCTCCGAGGAAGACGCCATTCGGGCCATGGACTACACAGTGCAGGTCTCCGAGGGGCTTCGGAACTCCTTGGGGATGTCAAATTCGGATGAGATCTGAAGGCCGTTTTGTATGCCCTCGACGAGAGGAAAGGTGGGATTGGGGAGGGGGAAATTCCGTAGAGAGACCGGTTATGGTTCCATGGGCTGGATCTCGTAGAGGGAATTTCGGGTGCGAAAGTGATCCTTAAGGACCTGGGTGACAACGGCAGAGCGAAAGATTCCCCCACCTTCCAGGTAGAGGATGTAACTCTTTCCCACCTGGGGAGGGGACTCCTCCCACCCTACGAAGATCCGATCCTTTTCCACAGCCGCGTCCATCTTTCCCAACACCTTTCGAATCTGTACCCGACGCAGGCCCGCACGTCGACCCACCATGTTGGCGAGATTGGAAGCCAGCCTCTCCACATGGAAACATATCTCGTCGCCCAGCTTCTTGTCCTCTAGACGCCTTCCCAGGGCGTTCTTCATCCCAACCAAGTTGGCGAACTGCTCGCCAAACTCCTCTTTTCGGCCCTCTGACATGTTGGCCAGGACTTCCAACATCCTGGCCATCTCTTGGACGAAGAGATCGCTTTGCCGTCGGGTCCGAATCCTTCGTTCATGCTCCTTGGTGTCCCGCAGTTGCTTCTGGTTGATGTGCTTCTGTATCTTTTTTCTGTCCTCCTCCGTGATCTCCTGGAATTCCACCACCACACTGTAGGAATCTTGGGTCTCCATGGGGGCCTTCTCATACCAGGAGATCCTGCCGATGGCTCGGATGGGCGGTTGGGTGGGATCCAGGTAGATAAACATCACGATTCGGTTCTCCATAGAGAGCGTGGCTTCGGGATCGAGGCCCGCCTGGACCAGCACCCCGGCGGGGGCCGAGAAGCGCACCCACTGTGGAGTGATCTGTTCGATGGTGGTGTCGGTGGCGCCGGAGAGGGTGTCATCGGGGCTCTGGACGGCGAATTTCAGCTTCAGGGCTTCCATGGACGACTCCAGAGGTGGGGGATGGGACAAGGTCATTAAAGCGAAAGGCAAGGTGGCTGTCAACAAGCCGCCCGTCTCATCGGATGACGGATATTGCTAGCCGCGTGAGGGGTCAGGATTGGTTCCCCTGCAAGACTGCCTTCCGTGGACGGGCGGGTTGGTTGAAGTACCCCAGTTGAATTCCGGGGAAGGTCTCGCGAAGNCGTCCGGCCAGGGTCTCCAAGCCCATGGGCGGGGAGTCCCCGGAGGGCATGGTCTGGAGGTAGAGGTCGGGGTCGATGCAGAGGTTTTTCAGGTGGATGAAATTGATCCCGGTTTCCCGGATCAGCCTGCAGAGGGCTTCCCATTCCTCCTCTTGGTCGGTGATGCCGGGGAAGACCAGGTAGTTGATCATGGTGAAGATGCCAGACTCCCTGCACAGGGCGATGGAGCGTTTCACGTCCTCGAAGGTGAAGCCTTTCGGTCTTACATAGGCCCTGTAGAGCTCGGGGCGAACGCTGTTGAGACTTATTCGGACCGAGTCGAGCCCTGCATCGATCAGGACCCGGAGGGCCTCGGGCAGACTTCCATTGGTATTGAGGTTTAATGTCCCCCCTCCGGTTCGAGTCCGGATGGCCCGGATCGCCTCGGCTATGAGGGCAGTTTCGGTCAAGGGCTCGCCTTCACAGCCCTGGCCGAAGCTGACGATGGCCTCGGGGGCATGTTCCAGGTGGGGGAGGGCCACCTCCAGGATCTCCTCCACGGTGGGCCGAAATACGATCCTGCGGTGGGCTGCCGGGCAGGAGTCCCTGGGTTGACGCGATAGACAGCCCAGGCATCGGGCGTTGCATCGGCGGCTGGTAGGGAGGGGGGCCTCCCAGCGCCGGAGGAAGAGGTTCTTTGCGGCAAAGCAGTGGTTTCGGACAGCACAGTGGGCCAGGTGCCGGATCAGCGAGTTGCGAGGAGATGCCTTTACCCTCTCCCTCAAGAGGGGCAGCATCTCCCGATCGTCGAAGTTGCGGGGGTCCCAGTGGGGGTTGTATTCCACCTGGAACGCCGGCACCATGTATCGGCCGTCACAGAATCCCACAGCCGTATAGGCCCACAGGGGCAACACGTAACCCTTTCTCGAGGTGTCAGCCGCGGGCAAAAGGGTGCGGACGTATCCGGGTTCGAGGAATGCGGCCACTGCATGACATCGAATGGTCCTTTTGCCGACCTTCTCCCTCTTCAGTGTGATGATCTTGCCGGTTTCAGGATCCATCCCCCGAGGGGGGCAGCCTGGAAGGTAGAAGAGGCGGCTCATGGCCGGCATGGGGATACAACGGCCCGACTCGGGGAGGATCTCTCTCGGCCCCGAACGACCGATCATGAGAAGCCGGGGATGGTCGTAGATCCTCCCCTTATCGTCGGCGAAGAGCATCCTGGGGGGCTCGGCCAGTCTTCGGCTCACCATCCTACAGTTTCTCCTAACTCTTCAACGGATCGTATCAGATCTCCGTCTCCATGATTCTATGCACAGCCTCCATGATGTTTTGAGGGCCGGGCAGGATGAAACCCTCCAGGGGTGGGCTGAAGGGATGGGGGACCCTGGGTGCCCCGACCCTCAAGATAGGGGCGTCCAGCTCATCGAAGAGTTCCTCCTGGATCCTTGCGGCCACTTCGGCCCCGACTCCGCCAGTGATGCAGGCCTCATGGGCCACCACCACCCGATGAGTCTTGGAGACGCTTCGGGCCACGGCCTCCCAGTCCAAGGGCCAGAGGGTTCGAAGGTCNAGGACCTCCACCCGGATTCCTTCTCTCGCCAGTTCTTGGGCGGCCTCCATGGCGTGAAGGACCATGATGGAATAGGTGATCACCGTCACATCGGANCCCTCGGTCTTGAGGTCGGCCGAGCCGAGAGGGATCAGATATTCCTCATCAGGGACGGGACCCTTCTTGGCGAAGATCTTCTTGTGCATGAAGAAGACAACGGGGTCGTCGTCCCGGATGGCCGTCTTGATCAGGCCCTTGACATCGTAGGGCAGACAAGGGGAGACGACCTTGAGTCCGGGGGTGTGGACGAACCAGGCCTCCAGGGATTGGGAGTGGTGCGCGGCCGCCGACAATCCTGCACCATCCGGGGCCCAGATGACCATGGGGATCTTGGTTTGACCACCGAACATGTACCGGATCTTGGCTGCCTGGTTGGCGATTTCGTCCATGGCGGTGGTGACGAAGTCGGCGAAGTGCAGATCCACGAAGGGGCGCATCCCGGTGAGCGCAGCCCCCAGCCCGGCCCCCACGATGGCCGTCTCCGAGATGGGGGTGTCGATAATGCGGCCCGGGAAGGCCTCGGGAAGACCGATGAACTGACCGAAGATCCCCCCGTGGGCCGTGAGGTCTTCGCCGATGATGAAGACCGAGGGATCACGCTCCATCTCCTCCTTCAGGGCCTCGGCCATGGCCTCCGTATTGGTCAGTTCCCGGCTGCTCATCGAAGGCCTCCTTTCCCCGCAGCTTGACCCACGTCACCCGCATAGAGGTCTTCAAGGGCCTCCTCGGGGGCAGGCAAAGGACTCTCCTCCGCGAAGCGGACCGCCTCCTCCATCTCCTTTTGAGCCGCTTCTTGAATCTCGCGGTCTCTCTCGGGATCGAGAAGCCCCCGTTTCATCAGCTCGCGTCGGAAGAGAAGGATGGGGTCCCGTTTTATGGCCTTTTCCACCTCCTCCTTGGTCCTGTAGCGCTGAGGGTCACCCTCGAAGTGGCCTCGGAAACGATAGGTTCGGGCCTCGATGAGGCTGGGGCCTTCACCTTCCCGTGCGCGCTCCACGGCCTCTCGGGCCGCCTCCCGGACCTCCAGGACCTGGTTGCCGTCGATACTCTTGCCGGGCATCCCATATCCCTTGGCGCGCACAGCGATGCGGCCCACCGAAGTGGAATATCCCACGGGCGTGGTGGAGGCGAATCGGTTGTTCTCGCAGACGAAGATGACCGGGAGCTTCCAAATGGAGGCCATGTTGAGCGCCTCGTGGAAGGGTCCCCGGTTGGATGCCCCGTCGCCGAAGTAACAGACCACCACCTGTCGAGTCCCCCTCAGTTTGCAGGACAGCCCCGCGCCTACGGCTATGGGAAATCCGCCAGCCACCACTCCGTTGGCGCCCAGCACGCCCAGGCCGAAGTCCGCGATGTGCATGGAGCCTCCCTTGCCCTTGCAGTAGCCGGTGGACTTTCCAAAGAGTTCGGCCATCATCCTGCGGGGGTCAGCCCCTTTGGCCAGCATGTGTCCGTGGCCGCGATGGGTGCTGGTGATATAGTCCTCGGGGCCCAGCACCGAGCTGACCCCCGTGGGGATGGCCTCTTGGCCGATGCTCAGGTGGACGAAACCGGGGATCCGGTTGGAGGCGAACAACTCCCCCACTTTGGTCTCGAAGGCCCGGATCCTCCACATGGTCCGATAAAGGCTCAGCGGTTCTTCCGACGAGGGTGCAGGTGCCATGGGTTATTCTCCTCCCTAATAGCCCAGGTACGTTACGGTTGGGGGGCGCTGCACGGGCCCGTCTTTCAGTGACAAAGGCCTCTCTAAGATGGGTTATCGAAGGACATAGATCCCCCTTCCCAAGGCCTCTCTGGCTGCCTCCACCTGGGATTCGGACAGTGTGGGGTGGAGCCGGACGGCCTCGGCCAGCTCCTCCACCGTGGCCTCCAACTCCATGGCCAGCACCGCCTCGGAGATGAGCTCGGTGGCATAGGGGCCCACGATATGTACCCCCAGAAGCTCCCCGTACTGCTCATCGGCCACCACCTTGACGGCCCCATCGGTCTCCAGTTGCATCATGGCCCTGGCGTTGATGCTGTAGGGGATGGTGGCGACCCGGAGACGGTGTCCCTTTTGCTTGGCCTGCCGTTCATTGAGGCCCACCGAGGCCACCTCGGGCCAAGTGAAGTAGGCCCTGGGGATCTTGGATTCGTCCAGGGTGCGGTTCCCTCCCAGGGCGTTTTCGGCGGCTCGAAGGCCCATGGCCGAAGCCCGATGGGAGTACATGGCACCCCCCGTGGCGTCGCCCACTGCGAAGACCCCCTCCATGGGCGTCTGGAGCCGTTCGTCCACAGGGATTCCCCGGTTNGGCTCCGTCACCTTGAGCCCGCGCAGGTCAAGTCCGTGGAGCTGTGGAGCCCTTCGGGCATGGAAGATCCGGTCCACCTTGCGCTGGATCGACCCTCCCGGGCTTTCCAGGTGGACCTCCAAACCGTCTTCGCTCTTACGGACTTCCATCACACGGACCCGTGTGAGGACCTCCATTCCCTGCTCCTTGAGGGCTCCAGCCAGCCTTCGGGCCACCTCTCGGTCCTCCTCCTGGAGGATCCGCCCACCCTCCTCCAGAAGGGTGACCCGGCATCCCATAAAGAGGAGGTATTGGGCCATCTCCAGCTCCACCGGGCCGCTTCCCAGGACGGCCGCGCGCGCGGGCATCTCCGTCATCTCCAGTAGGTGGTCGCTGGTGAGGATCTCCTCGGATTCAATCCCCTCGACAGCGGGTGGCGCCCAGCGGGAGCCGGTTGCCAGCACCACGCGCCGCACCTGATACTCCCTCCCTTGTGCCCGGATCCGATGAGGCCCCTCCAGTGTTGCACTGGCGTGCACCCACTCCACGCCGTTGGACCGAAGCAGGGCCTCGGTCCCCATCCTGAGATACTGGACGAGATCGTCCTTTTTGGCCATCAGGGCGGACCAGTCCACGGCCAGGCCCGAGACCTTCAAACCCAACTGTTCCGCCCGACTGAGGGTACGATAGAGGCGGGCTGTCTCCATGAGGCTCTGAGTAGGGATACAGCCTCGGTTCATGCAGACTCCTCCTAGATACTCCGCCTCGAAGAGGATCACCCGGGCCCCCAGTTGACGGGCGCGCACCGCCGCGGCCACTCCGCCGGCTCCACCCCCGATCACGCCCAAATCCCATTGCTCCGACAGCATGCCTTACTCCTTACTCCACCAGCAGCAGCGGCTCTTCGATGCAGGCGGCCACGGTCCGGAGGAAGCGGGCTGCAGGTGCTCCATCGATGATCCGATGGTCCACCGTGAGGCTCAATGTCATGCAAGAGCGGATCTCCACCCGGTCTTCTGGTCCCGGGATCACCACCGGTCGCTTCACGATGCGACCCACCCCGAGGATGCCGCTCTCCGGCCGGTTGAGGATGGGGGTGAAGGCGTCGATCCCCAAGTGACCCAGGTTGGTCAGAGTAAAGGTCCCCCCTTTGATCTCGTCCAGGAGAAGCCTCTTTTGTCGGGCCCTCTGAAAGAGATCCTGGAGTCTGTGGTGGATCTGGACGATGGAGAGGCGGTCTGCGTCCCGCACTACAGGGACGATCAGTCCGTCCTCCAACTCCATGGCCACACCGATATGGATCCCCTCCCACTGGACTATCTGGTCCCCCTCCACGCTGGCATTGATCTCCGGGTGCACAAGAAGGGAGCGGGCGAGAATGCGCACGAGGATGTCGTTGTAGGTAATACGCAGATCCTCTTTCTCATATCGACGGAGGAGACTCTCCCTGAGCCGCACCAGTTGGGTNGCGTCCACCTCGCAGGTGAGGGTCATCTGGGCCGTCTCCTGAAGGCTCTGGTGCATGTGGGTGAAGATACGCTTGCGCATCCCCTCCAGGGGGATTACTGATCGGACGCCCTCCCTGGCGGGCATCTCGGCAGGAGGGGGCTCCATCTCGGAAGCAGGGACCTGAGGGGCGGCTTGGATCTCCTCCAAGGCCCGAAGGACATCGGCCCTCACGATGCGTCCTCCCGGTCCCGTTCCCTGAATGGACCCCAGCTCGATCCCATGGTCCCTGGCTATCTTCCGCGCCAAGGGAGAGGCCCGGACCCGTCTGCGCTCGGTTCTCTCCGAGGCCTTCACTGCCAGCTCCCCGCCGGGAGCCGGAGGGGGAGGGGGCTCCACAGGAGGGGACGGCTGCGAGGGACCCTTTCCGGCACCGGCCGCCGCCTCATATGCCTCCCTCTCCTCCAGTAGGAGCCCAACGCGGGCCCCCACCGGCAACGTCTTTCCGGGAGAGGCTAAGATATGGAGATATCCATCCGCCGGGGCCTCAACCTCGAAGGTGATCTTTTCCGTCTCGATGACCAGTATCACCTCGCCCTTTTGGACCCACTCTCCCTCAGCCTTGGCCCATTGAGTGATCTTGGCCTCCTTCATGGTCATGCCGAGTTTGGGGATGGTCAGCTCCACGCTCATAACCCACTCCTCACGGCGGCTTTGGGATGCTCTCGATCAGGGCAACCCCTGTTTCGTCGTCGTCCTTCCATCGGTGTTGGATCCCCAGGATTTCCTGGATGACGACCTCGAAAGTGGCGAAGACCGGGTTTCCCCCCGCGAAGAAATGGCCACCCGTGACCAGGCCCTCCGGGGTCACGACCACCCCGTGGAGATGAACCACGGGGTCGCCCTCGAGAGGAAGGCCCAGTTTGCCCTGTCCGCACAGAAACTCCACAGGGCCCTCAAGGGTCTTGGGGGGAATGCGTTCCACCATTTCAGGGGAGGAGGCGACCGGCCGAACTCCAGTGGAGAAGCGGGCCCGGGCCAAGCTGCCGAAGCAGGAGACGACCCCTTCCCTTATTCCGAAGGAGCGGGCCATCTCCAGGATACCCTCCACTAGGTCCGTGCCCGGAAGGAGTCTCCCGGAGAGGAGCCGTCCCGGCCGTCCCAGCGCGCCGCCAAACCGCAGCTCCCCCACATGGGGCTTCCAAAAGCCCCCCTGAAAGGTCTCTTCCTCCTGGGCCATCCTCCCTGGCCCCTCCTTCTTTGGATCCTTCATGATCTGCTCCTCGTGGGCCTGTCTGCTGGAGCCTTGGGATCTCTGCGCCTAGCCTCCACCCAGGGTCACCCGGGGGAGCCAGAGGATGATCTCCGGAAAGAGGATACAGAGGGACAAGCCCAAGGCCTGCATGACCACGAAAGGGACCACTCCTCGGTAGATGTCCCATGTGGTTACCTCTTGCGGGGCGGCTCCCTTGACGAAGAAGATGGCGTAGGCGAATGGAGGGGTCAAGAAGGACATCTGGAGATTCAGACAGACCAGAAGCGCGAACCATAAGGGATCGAAGCCCAAAGAGGTGACCACCGGAAGGAAGATGGGGACGATGACATAGAGGAGGCCCTGCCAAGATATGAAGAAACCCATGATGAAAAGGATGAACATCATGACGGCCAAGATGAACCATTTGCCTAAAGGCAGGGCGATCAGCATGTTCTTGATCAGGGTGCCCCCGCCCAGATAGAGGAAGACCGCGTTGAAGACTCCGGCCCCGATGATGATGAAGAAGACCATGGTCGTGACGATCAGTGTGGTATAGGCGGCCTCTCGGATATTCTCCAAGGTGAGACGTCGATATAGGGCGGCGATGATGAGGGCGCAGAAGGCCCCCACTCCCGAGGCCTCGGTGGGGGAGGCGATCCCGCCGATGATGGATCCCAGCACCGCCAGGATAAGGAAGAAGGAAGGGAGCATGTGGAGGGCCACCCGGAGGAGGAGACGCCTTCCGGTTGCCTTTCGGTCCTCCGGGGCGATGGCTGGGGCAGCGGAAGGTCGGATCCAGCACCACACCCCGATATAAAGTAGATAGAGGAAAGAGAGGAGGAGCCCAGGAAAGAGCGCGGCGGCGAAGAGCCTCGCCACCGAGAGATTGGCCATGGGCCCGTACATCACGAGCATGACGCTGGGAGGGATGAGGATCCCGAGGCTTCCTCCGGCGCACACCACACCTGTGGCCAAGCCCTTGTCATAATTGCGCCGGAGCATGGAGGGGACCGCCAAGAGGGTCATGGTGGTCACGGTGGCGGCGATGACCCCCGTGCAGGAGGCGAAAATAGTACAGGTGACCACTGTGGCGAAGGCAAGCCCCCCCCGCACGGGACCGAACAATTCGTACAGACTCTGGTAGACTCCCTCAGCGACCCCGCTCTTCTCCAGGACCGTCCCCATGAACACGAAAAGCGGGACGGCAATGAGGATCTCGCTCTCCATGACCCCATAGATCTTAAGCATGGCAAGGGGAAAGAGGGCCAGACCCTGATAGATGAGTCCGAAGATCAGGGCCAGAAACATCAAGGCGAACGCCAAGTGGATGCCCCCGATGACCATCAGGAGGAGCAAGGCGAGCATGGCCACGGCCGAGAGCTGCTCGGGGCTCATCCTTCCCTTCCTCCCTTCAGTATGGCGAGGTTTCTGAGAATCTCCGCAAGGCCTTGAAGTCCCAGAAGGAGGAAACCCAGGGGAATCAAGGTCTTGCTCGGCCCTGAGGGGAAAAACCAGTTGGTGGTGGAGAGCCTCTCCCCGGAGAGCCAAGCATCAGCAGCGAATTTTATCCCGGCCCAGGTGAAGAAGCCCGCTACTACCACCACGAAGATGGTGTATATAAGGGTGTCGAAGATCAATTTCCCGCGNGGGGAAAGGATATTGTAGACGATGTCGATGCGGATATGGCCCTTTTTCAGGAGGGTATATGCCCCCCCGAGCATGAACTGTGCGCTGTAGAGCATCCAGCAGGTNTCGTACCCCCACCCCGTGGGGGCGTTAAGGAANTGTCGTCGCACCACCTCGTGCATCACCACAAGCATCAGGGGAATGACCAGCCATGCAGAAAAGGCCCCGCTCCACTGGCTGATCCGATCTATTACCCTGACGAGTCTCATGGAGTTCTCCTGTAAGAGAGATCGAATCGCCCCATTGGGGGGCGATTCGATCGAAGGGGGATGCAGACGGGTCTCAGTCGAATTTGGTCAAGTTGTAGTAGGGCTTATACTTCTCGATGAAGGCCTTCTGGGATTCCCAGACCTTCTTGAAGAAGGGGTCTTTGGCGGCTTTCTCGTTGATGATCTGGAAGCCCAACTCCCGGCAACGGGCTTGATCCTCCTTGGAGAGTTTTGTGGTTTGTATACCGTACTCCTCGATCTTCTTGTTGTATTTGATGGTGTCCATCCAGAACCGGGAATATCCTTGGAAGGTCGCCGCCATGGCTGCGTTTTCCACGATGGCCTTGAGGTCGTCGGGGAGTTTCTTCCACGAGGCCGGCTTGATGAGAAGCTGGAAGATATTGTTGGACATATGCACCGGGGGCCCGAATCGATACTTGCACACCTCATGGAGGCCCAGGGTATAGTCCACCGAGGCCTCCAGGAACTCCGTAGCGTCGATCAGCCCCCTCTGGAGGGAGGGGAGCACTTCGCCTCCGGGCAAGAGCACCACCGAGGCCCCCAACTTTTCCCAGAGTTCCATGCTGAGGCCTGCGGCCCGGATCTTCAGACCCTTGATGTCGTCCAACGTCCGGATCGGCTTCTTGGACCAGATCTCCTCGGGAGGGGTCAGCCCTAGGGGAAATACAACGACCTCATCCCCGTACATCTCTTGCTCCAGCTCCTTTCCTCCACCGCCGTAGAGCCAGATGATGAGGTCATTGAACTCCAGAATTCCGGCCGGGAGCGTATAGAAGAGGTCACCTGCAGGGTACTTCCCCTTCTGCCAAGCGGGCGTATTGAGTCCGAAATCCAAAAGACCGTCCCTCACTGCATCGTATACCTTGGTGGGAGGGACAATCTCCCCGGCGTCGTGAAGCTCAATGACCAGCCTCCCCCCGCTCATCTTTTCCACGTTCTCTTTCCACAGNATGATGGTGTACTTGCCCAAAGGGGAGGCCAGCCCGAAACAGCTTTGGCCCTTCCACTTGATGGGCTTCTGTGCCGCGGAGGAAGGAAGGGCGATCATTACCAGGATCAGGAGTACAGAAAAGCCTACAAAGATCCGTGAAAGGGATCTCCTATGGGTGTTCATATTAATGCCTCCTTTATTTTTTGTTAGTGTGATTGAGGAGTCTCTGGNATCAAGATCCGCACTTTTACCGTTGTCGGCCTTTTCTCACCCCCTTTCTTGGTGCAAGGCAGAGCTCCTTATGTAGGAGAGCCCAGAGCGGGGGACATCTTGCCTGCCAGGACTCCATGGCTGCGGCGCATCAGGATCGTGGAAGGGCAGAAAGCGCGGACAGGACAACACGGAGATGAAGGTACGAATCAAGTCCCCGTTTTTTTTTCCCATGGATTTCCTGTAGGCCAAAGGCGGACACCGGAGGTCTGCGCCAGTCCCTCCATTCCCTTGCGAACGGGTATTAGGTAGTATAACACCACACCTCCTGTCAAGGGTCCTTTTATCCAGCCCAGCAGTGGAAGGAGGAGACCATGGAGAACCGATGGGGTCTGGAGGGTCGATCAGGTATCCTCACTGGCGCGGCCAGCGGGATCGGAAGGGCGGCCGCTTTGTTGCTTGGTGAAAACGGGGCACGCCTCGCCTTGGTGGATCTGAACGAGGAGGGACTGAGGGAGACCGAGAAGAGCATCCGGCGACGTGGCGGTGCAGAAGTCCGAATCTTTGTGGGAGATGCTGCAGACGAGGAGATGGTCCAAAGGGTGGTCTCGGAGACGGTCTCCTCCTTCGGAGGGGTGGACTTTCTGGTCAACGCGGCGGGGATCCTGCGGCGGACGCCCTTTTTGGAACTGGATCCCGAAGAGTGGGACCAAGTCCTGAGGGTCAATCTCCGGGGTCCGTTTCTCTTCTGCAGGGAGGTGGTGCCCCTCATGGTGAGGCAGGGGAAGGGGGCCATCGTCAATGTCTCCTCCCTGGCCGGAAAGACCGTGAGTTTGATGGGGGGCGCCCACTACACGACATCCAAACACGGCCTTGTGGGCCTTTCGCGTCATTTGGCGCAGGAACTGGTCTCCTATGGGATCCGAGTCAATGCCTTCTGCCCCGGAGCCACCCTGACCNCTCTTCTTGAAAACGCCGCCTCAAGGGAGGAGATGGAGGAGCTGGCATCGCGAATCCCCCGAGGGAGGTTGGCTACCCCGGAGGAACAGGCCGAGGTCATAGCCTTTCTTGTCAGCGACGCCTCGGCCAATATCATTGGTGCGGCCATTGACTCCAACGGCGGATCCTTGATGGTCTGACTGGACGGAGGCGGGAGGGAGAAGGGCCTGCCTGCAGCGGGGTGCGAAGACCAAGGGAAAATAAGGGATAGGGAATCCGGATGTTCGAGGAGGGGAAGGATGAAAGCTAAGGCCATGGTGGTCACCCAACCGGGGCGCATGGAGATGCGGGAGTTCGAGGTCGTGGAGCCTCCGGAAGGTCATCTGTTGGTCAAGACCCGGGTCACATCGGTCTGCTCGAGCGACATCAAGATCTTCCACGGCCGAACTCCCATGGGACGCTATCCCTTGATCATGGGCCATGAGTTATCCGGCGAGGTGATGGCGGCCGGTGACGGAGCCGAGGAACTCTTCGGGGTCCGGGTGGGGGACAGAATTACGGTGGAGCCCTACATCCCCTGTGGACGCTGTCGCTGGTCCCGAAGCGAGCACTTCTATCACCTCTGTCCCCATGGAGGACTCTACGGAGTGAGCCTGAGTTGCGAGCGTCCCCCTCATCTGTTCGGGGGATATGCTCAATATTTCTACGTAGTTCCCGGATCTCTGGTCCACCGGCTGAAGGAGGGAGTTCCGGACTTGGCTGCCAGCCTCTCCTCGGTGGTGGGAAACGGCGTCCGATGGGTCAAGACCTTGGGTCGGGTCTCCTTCAACGATTCGGTGGTGATCTCAGGGCCCGGCTCACAGGGGTTGGCCGCCTTGGCTGCGGCAAAGGAGGCTGGCGCCCGGCCCATCGTGGTGTTGGGGCTCCACNGGGACCGAGCCCGGTTGGAACTCGCCCTGGAGTTCGGGGCNGATCATGTGGTGGACGTGGAGGAAGAGGATCCAAGAGAGGCCGTGGCTCGCCTTATACCGAAAGGCCCGGACGTGGTGATCGAGACATCGGGGACTTCAGAGGGGATCACCGCCGCCCTGGAAATGGTCGCCCCAGCAGGGAGGATGATCACCATCGGACTCTCCGGGGGCAAGGAGACACCAATCCGATTCGACGACCTGGTCTGGAAAAACCTGACCGTCATCGGAGGTCTAGGACAAGCAGGCAACGTAGACGATGCCCTGAGCCTTATCCACTCGGGAAAGTATCCCTTTGAGAAGATCAACAACGTTCACTTCCACCTAGAGGAGCTCGCCAAGGCCTTGGAGCAGACCGCAGAGCCCCCGGAAGGCTTCATCAAGGCGGCCATCGTCTTCGAAGACACTCCTTGAGGCTTTTCACCAAGAGGACGAGCTATTGGGAAGGCCTTCCCCTAAGGGATTTCAATTTCGTTCTCCGGGTTTGAGTTTCCATCACGAGGGGAGAGCCTTGGACAAGCCGAGAAACTTCAAATTTTCTTGACGCCTCATGGAAAATGAATTATGATAACCAACTCTTGATTCCAGAAAGGGTTCTCGGGACCCCGAAAGGAAGGAGCGTGATTATCAAGGACAGGTAAGATTCCATAGAGGGGGCGTGGGAAATGAACGGCTTGGGAACCCACATCTTACTCGACCTCTACGGATGTGATCCCGGGCGGTTGGACGACCTGGAGTTCCTCCGACGCATGTCCATGGAGGGAGTGCAGAGGTCAGGGGCGACCATCGTCGGGGATCACTTCAAGCAATTCCACCCTCAGGGCGTCAGCGGCATCATCATCATCGCGGAGAGCCATCTCTCTCTCCACACCTGGCCCGAGTTCTCCTACATCGCCATGGATTATTTTACTTGCGGTGGGCACATCGACATCGATGCGGCCATCGATTACTTTGTGGAGCAACTATCGCCGAAGAAGGTGGTGAAGAGTCGCCATGATCGAGGAGGGGACCTCAAGGGAAAGCCTTGGGCCGGGCCTTCTCAGCAGGATGCCAAACGCCCTTCACCTTGGTTTACGGAGTACCATTGGGATGGGGAGAAACCGGAACGCCTTCTCCTCGGGTTCCAGTATGCGGTGGATCGGGAGATCGTGCGAACCCGGAGCGCTCATCAGGAGATCCTGGTTTTGGACAATCCGGTCTACGGCCGGATGCTCTTTCTGGACGGTATTCTGAATACCGCGGAGAAGGACGAGTTCGCCTATCATGAGATGTTATCCCATGTGCCCCTCACCCTTCACGGCTCTGCTCGCCGTGTCCTGATTGTAGGTGGAGGAGACGGCGGGTTGTTGCGAGAGGTGCTCCGACATCCCACAGTAGAGCAGGTGGATCTGGTGGAGATCGACGAAGAGGTTCTCAAGGTGGCCCAAGACCACCTTCCGGGAAATGGTAAGGCCTTCCAGGATGCCCGAGTCCGGATCCATATCCAAGACGGTTTCCAATTCGTGCGCAACATTACCGGTCTTTACGACGTCATCTTGGTGGACTCCACAGACCCCATGGGCCCCGGAAAGGTCCTCTACCAGAGTGATTTTTATCGCCACTGCAGGGGGGCGTTGCGGGAAGGGGGACTCTTCGGGGCACAAGCCCTATCGGCTTGGATTCAACAGCGAGAACAGGAGGCCATGTTCCACAACCTGAGGGAGGTCTGGAATCATGTCCTCCCCTACCTGGTCACTGTTCCGACCTATCCCGGCGCCCTCTGGACGTTCGCTTTGGGGAGTCAAAGGCCCCTTCGACCGGACGCGTTCGATCCAGCCTATGCGGAGAGGATCTCCAAGCTTTGCCGGTACTACAATCCGGAGGTACACCGCAGCGCCTTCTGCCTGCCCAACTTCCTCAAGGAGCGGCTCCTCAACGGCGGTCCCAGGAGGCATTGACTGATCGAGCAGAAATCGGCTTGCCCGATTTTGGACGGACCCCGGGTGCTTTGCCCCGGGGTTTTTTTTGGGTCTGAGGAATTAGGAATGGTCTCTCCGCCTCACCCAAGGCGATCCGATGGTCTTGAAGATGGCCANGGAGATGATCACAGCGCCCTAGCAGCCGCATCCCTCCCGCTTATCTGCCCCGCCTTTTGCTCCCCTTGCGTTTGGNCTTGCTTCTTTTCCAGGCCTTCCGATCTCGGAGAGGTCCGGGCTTGGAGGGGAACAGATGGTCCACCTCCAGGTAGAACGACCCTGCTGGCTCCGATGGGGGTCTCCTGGGGGAAGGTTTGGGCGCCTCTGGGGGTAGAGGAGGGCAGAGGAGATGGGCCGGGGGGACGGATTCGGTCAGGGCTAGATGCCCGCCCGCGGTCGCCAAAAAGCGGATTCCATGGTGTGCCGCCTCCCGAGCACGAACTTTCACCAGCACGGGGTCGGGGTCCCTGCGCCTTCCCATACGAAGCGCCATCTCCTCTTTGAGCGCCAAGATCACCCAAGGTCCTTTGTTGGGGGTCAGCCCTCGCTTGAGGATTACAGGATGGGCCCGTCTGCGCACTGCACAGTAAAGGAGGGCGGGCGGAGGGTTCAGGGGGGACAGGTGGACGGCGGCCTGGAAGGATCTGGATCGGATCCGGTCATCGTGAAGCTCGAAGCGCTCCCTCGCCGGGCTGTGCATGAGTTCCTGGAGGTGCCCCTGCCGCAGGAAGGACCATTCAGGTTCCTCTTTGAGGGCTTGAAGGAGTTCCTTGATCGTGACGAAGCCCTCTTCATCGAGGACCAGACCGAACTCGTCGGGGCTTACCCCCAGCACGTAGCCTAGGATCTTAGCGAAGCGCTGAAGCTCCTTCCGGTTCATGCTCTACCCTTCCTTGTTAGCTTTTACCACTGTAGCACACCTTGCCGGAGACAACCAAAGCCGGAAGTGGCCAGAGGCTTTGACCCTATGGTGCCTGTGGGGTAAGATCGGATCCGTCGCAGGTCAATCTCGGCAAAAGCGTGGAGGTGCGGATGTCGGAGCAGCACAGAAGGGCGGAGCCCATGATCCCGGAGAGGAGACGATCCGTGCCGCTGCTGTTCGGTGATACCCCCACGTTTCTGGGGGTCCCTCACGTGGAGTTGCCCACTACGGAGGGTGGATTCGACGTCATCTTCCTTGGGGTCCCATGGGAGGGCACCGTCACCTGGGGAGGATTTTCCGGATGTGAGCTGGCCACCAAGACCATCCGAGAGGCTTCGGTGCGCTATGGAGGCTACTTTCCGGAGTACGACCTGAATGTCCTGGATCTCCTGCGTCTGGGCGATGCGGGGGATGTCCGGGTCTCTCAGGGTCGGCCCCAAGAGACCATGGCAGAGGTGCGGCGTGCCGCGGGGGCCGTATATTCTGCAGGTGCCATTCCGGTCCTCTTCGGCGGAGACCATTCATATACCCCGGAGGCGGTGGCTGCGCTGGCGGACGCGGTGGAAGGGGAGGTGGGAGTGATCCACCTGGATGCCCACTTGGACAACCTCCCGGATTACGGCGGAGACCCCTACGCACGTTGCGGGCCGCTTTGGCGTATCCTGAGGACTCCGGGCGTTAGGGGCCGGTCCGTGGTCCACATGGGGATTCGGGGCCCCCGAAACGCTCTCCTGCAGAGGGATCTGGCCAGGGAGGCCGGATGCCGCGTCTTGACCATGCGGGAGATCCGATCACGAGGGCTCGACGAGGCCCTGAAGGAAGCCCTGGAGTGGGCCCACGAGGGCACCTCAGCCGTCTATCTGACNATTTGCAGCGACATTCTGGATGCGGCATGCAACCCCGGAGGCCCTCCTGATTTCGACGGGNTGTGGCCCCACGAGCTCTTCAAACTGGTCCATAAGGTAGCGATGAAGGGACTCGATGGCTTGGACTTTGTGGAAGTCTACCCCCTCCAGGACCCACATGGACGTTCCTCTCATCTGGCTGCCTGGACCCTCCTCCACGCCTTGGCGGGTCTGGCCCAAGGTCGGAGCGAGAGGAAGGGTCCCGAGGAAGGAGAAAGGAGATGAAGTTCAACGTCCTTCTCTATGAGCCCATCCATGAGGAGGGAATGCGTATCCTGCAGGAGCGGTGCCGGGTGATCCTGGCCGATTCCGTGGAAGAACCTCGGCTTCTGGAGCGCGTTGGAGAGATCGACGGGATCATCATCCGGGCCAAGGGAGCCGTCACTCGGCGGATCATGGAGGCCGCTCCTCGACTCAAAGTCGTGGGCCGCCACGGAGTGGGCCTGGACAATGTGGATTTGAAGGCGGCCGCCGAGATGGGAATCCGGGTGGTCTATACGCCCCAGGCCAACGCCCAGAGCGTGGCCGAGCATTTCACGGCCCTCGTACTGGCACTGGCCAAGCGGCTCTTTCCCGCCCACCGGGCCCTTTGTTCGGGCCGCTTCCAATATCGGTACGAGGTCCGGACCGTTGAGCTTCAAGGAAAGATACTGGGTGTATTGGGCTTCGGGCGGATCGGACAGGCCACGGCGCGGATCTGCAAAAGGGGCTTCGGCATGGAGGTCCTCTATTACGATGTGGTCCAGTACCCGGAGTTGGAAGAGGAGCTGGGGGTCCAGCGCGTGGAGTTATCCGCCCTATTCCGGGAGGCCGATGTGATCTCCATCAATCTGCCCCTTCTGCCCGAAACCCGTGGTCTGGTCAACGCTGAGCTGATTCGGACCATGAAGCCCTCCGGACTCCTGATCAACATGGCCCGGGGTCCTATATGGAGGGAGGTCGATGTGGTTCGCGCCCTGCGGGAAGGATGGATCGCAGGGGCAGCGGCCGATGTCTTCGAAGAGGAACCCCCTTCGGTTGACAATCCCTTGTTGCGTCTGGAGAACTTCATTGGGACCCCCCACATGGCGGCTCACAGCGAGGAGGCCATGGTCCGCATGAGCATGGTGGCCAAGGACATCTTGGCCGTGTTGGAGGGGAAGGAACCCGAATTCCCAGTGCCCTTTTCCCTGTACCCTCCAGGGTGTTCGGCTCGCGGAGCCGGGGATGAAGGCTCCAAGGTGTGAAGGACGGGGAGGGAAAATGAACCGCATGGAGATGTATCGGGTGCATCAGCTCTTCCCGGAAAGTCCCCTGAAAGATCCGGAAGGGGCCCTGCGGGAGCAATTTGCACGATCCGAGTTGCGGAGACGGACCAAAGTGGGACAATCCGTGGCCGTGGGGGTTGGATCGCGGGGGATCCGGGATCTGCCCTCCCTGGTCCGAACCACGGTGGATTGCCTGAAAGAGCTGGGACTCCGGCCTTTCCTGTTTCCGGCCATGGGATCCCACGGTGGGGCCACTGCGGAGGGTCAACGTGGTGTGCTCCGGGATCTGGGCGTCTCGGAGGAGAGCATAGGGGTCCCGGTGATCTCCTCTATGGAGGTCGTCTCCCTAGGGCGTATCGAGGAGGAGATGGAGGTCTTTTTCTCCAAGGACGCCCTTGAGGCAGACCATGTGGTGGTGATCAATCGGGTCAAGCCCCATACTGCCTTTCGTGGAGAGGTGGAATCCGGCCTCTGCAAGATGCTCGTCATCGGCTGCGGGAAGCACCGAGGAGCCATGAGTGCCCATCGATTTGACATCGCCAAGACCCTCCTGCCCGCATCCCGGCTCATTCTGGAGAAGGTGTCCATATTGTGCGGGGTCGCTGTGGTGGAGAACGCCCGCAAACAGATCCAAGAGGTAAGGCTCGCATTTCCAGAGGAGTTCGTCCGCGTCGATGCGGAGCTGCTGCTAAAGGCTCGTGAGCACTTTCCGCGTCTCCCCATGGATGACCTGGACATCCTCATTGTCGACGAGATGGGGAAGGAGATCAGCGGGGCGGGGATCGACCCCAATGTGATCGGTTTCTGGAGACGGGAAGGGGGCCCTCGTCAGCCTGATTATCGGATCGTGGTGGTGTTGGACTTGACGGAACCATCACACGGCAACGCCACAGGGGTGGGCATGGCGGACCTCATCCCCCGAAGGCTGAGGGACAAGATCGATCTTCACGCCACCTACACCAACGCCCTTACATCCGGGGTGCTCCGCAGCGCCCGGTTGCCCATGGTCCTGGATGATGACCGTCGGGTCCTGGAGGCGGCCCTTTCCTGCGTCCCCCACCCAAACCGGGTGCGCATGGCACGGATCGTCAACACACTCTCTCTGGAGACCTTCTGGGTCACCGAGGCCCTTTTGCCCGAACTCAGGGCAAGAGAGGGGATTCGAATCGAGGAACCTCCACTGCCTTTGGAATTCGACCGCGAGAATCGGCTGCTCCCCTTTCCCCGTGATGGGAGCTGAGATAGAAGCTTCGGGGTCTTTCGCCTTCAAAGGGGCCCCGAACCACGGAGGAAGAGACATGTTCGAGGGTATCTTCACACCCATAGCGACCCCGTTTTCCGACGACGAGGGGATCGACTACGAGGGGATGCGACATAATCTGGAGCGGTGGATGAAAACCGATCTGGAGGGGCTCGTCGTGCTGGGGTCCAACGGCGAGTTCGTATTCCTCTCCGAGGCAGAGAAGGAGGAACTGGTGGGATGGGTCGTGGAGCGCGTCTCCGGGAGGAAAAAGGTGATGGCGGGGACCGGTTGCGAGTCGACCCAGGCCACCATCGAATTGACCCGTAGGATGGCACGACTCGGAGTGGACGCCGTCTTGGTGCTTCCCCCCCATTACTACCGTGGAAGAATGACCGATGAGATCCTGTACCGCCACTTCACGGAGGTGGCCGAGGCCTCATCCATTCCCCTCTTTCTCTATAATATGCCCGCTAACACCGGGATCCATCTCAGCGCCTCCCTGGTCGCCAGATTGTCCCGACACCCGAACATCGTTGGAATCAAGGACACCTCGGGCAATATCGTCCACTTGGCCGAGGTGGTCAGAGACACTGCCGACGACTTCGCGGTCTTCGCCGGAAACGCGGGATATCTCCTCCCTGCTCTGGCCCTTGGGGCCAAAGGAGCGACTTTGGCCCTGGCCAACCTGCTGCCAGAGGATTGCTGTCGACTCTATGGATGGGTTCGAGAGGGAAGGTTGGAGGAAGCTCAGAGGCTCCAGCTGCGGATGCTGGAGATCAACTTTCTGGTTACATCGGGCCTTGGGGTCCCAGCGCTCAAGTACGCCATGGACCTTTTGGGCTACCGGGGAGGGAGCCCGAGGAGACCCCTTCGGCCCCTTGCCGAGAGTGAGAGGAAACGGGTGAAGGAGGCCCTCGTCCGCTACGGGGCCCTGGAGCTCGACACCCCATGCTCCAAGGAACAAGGCCCTTGACCTTGCAATGGAAATTGGGTAATCTTTGAGATCTGAAGGCGGTGTAGCTCAGTTGGTTAGAGCATGCGGCTCATATCCGCAGTGTCCGGGGTTCGAAGCCCTGCACCGCCACCATATGGTGAGATCCCCCGCTTCGCGACGGGGGATTTTTTTTGGCCAAAAGGCCTCTCTAGGGAGGGTGATACCCCTCCGGCTCAGGNGGCCATAGGGCCTTTGCGCAGTGGATGGCTTGGGTGCGGCGCGGGCAGGGGTCTTTTCACCACAATGTTCCACGAAAGGGCCCCCGGCATCCATAGCCGGGTAATGGACCAGCCGGGGGAGGGAGATATGGGGTGAGGGAGAAGGGCGGGTGGGGATGGGATGAGGCCCTGCGAGGGCTCGCCGGAAAGCGGGGAGCCTACATCCTGGTCTTGTCACTGGAAAGAACGAGCAGGGCCATGATCGGCAGCTTGGGGTGGGTGGACTTCCCTGCAGGGGGATATGGCTATGTGGGCTCTGCAACGGGAGGGCTGGCTGGACGCTTGGGCCGCCATCTGCGCGGTCGGCCGCGACGTCCGCACTGGCACATCGATGGCCTCTTGGCACTGGCCCGGCCGCTGGGGGCGGTCTACGGAGAGACGGATCGCCGTTCCGAGTGCCCCTTGGCCAGAAGGCTCTCCCTTCACCTGTGGGGGATCCCCCGATTCGGCTCCACGGACTGCGGCTGCCGAGGCCACCTCTTCCACGCAGCGGATCCGGAGACCATCTGGCGTCGCTCCATGGAGGCCTTCCGCTCTCTGGGCCTGACTCCCGGTCTCCTGATCGGCCCCGAACTCTCGGGGCTTCCTCGGGATGTTCGGCTTGACGCTAAATAGCACGGAGCATGGAGCCCCGCCAAGGGCGGGGTAGCTGCAGTCTTCAGCTTGTGCATCCGAGGGCTGCATTGGGGATAGTCGCATAGTTGTTTTCATCCATTTCCGGGCAATGGAATGGAAGATCTTCATCCTGGTTCGCCATGGAGCACGCCCGGGTTGGGGGTACGTTGACAGGTCTTGGAGTTCCCCCATAGAATCGGATGGATTCACATGAGCTCATGGGGCGAGGTGTCATGGAGATTCGGGTGCTGGCCATCCAAGGGAGCCCTCGCAAGGGAGGCAATACGGACCTTCTGCTGGAGGAGGCCATCCGCGGGGCCCGCGAGGAAGGTGCCTCAGTGCAGAAGGTGGTGCTGGTGGACCTTCAGATCAGCCCGTGTCTTGAGCTTTACGCCTGCAGGAAAGAGGGGATCTGCGCCATTCGGGACGATATGACACCTCTCTATGATGCCATGGACCTTTGCCCCCGCATGATTCTCGCTTCCCCCGTCTTCTTTTACAGCGTGAGCGCCACTGCCAAGGCCTTCATTGACCGGGCTCAAGCGAGGTGGTGCAGACGCTACCTACTGAAGCGCAGCATTGACAGCCCTGTGGAGAGGCGAGGAGGCTTCATCGCGGTGGGGGCCACCAAGGGAAGCCAGCTTTTCGAAGGGGCCCGCCTTACTGTCCGATATTTCTTCGATGCCATTGAGATGGTCTACGCGGAAGAACTTCTGGTCCGGGGGGTAGACCAAAAGGGGGAGATCCTTCGGCATCCCCAATTCCTCCGGGAAGCCTTCGAGTTGGGACGCCGCATCGCCCGTCCGTGAGGCCCGGCATCGCAGAGGATGCCCTTGAAGGAGGATGGCGAAGGAGAGAAGACATCCCTCAAGCGAGCGGGGGGCAGTATGAGTTTGGTGTTTCAGCGGACCAAAACCGTGAATGTGGAACCCCGGGGAGACCGGGAACTGGATGTCCAGTGGCGCATAACGGACACCCTTCTGGAGGCGTCCATTTGGATGAGGGTCCGCCTTCCCGATCTGGAGATCTCGGAGATCCATGTCGAGATCCCACGAGGTCCTCACAGCGCCTGCATCGAAAGTTCGGCCCTGGCGGACAGAGTGGTGGGGATCCGGATCGGGCCGGGGCTTCGGAAGATCGTTGGGGGGCTTTTGGGAGGTGAGAAAGGCTGCGAGGAACTGGCTCAGGGCGTGCTGGAGTGCTGCAACGCCGTGATCCTGCATTTCACCGTTCCCCAACTTCGGGCCGTGGAGACGGGGACCGAGCGAGAGCGCAGGGAGAAGCTCCAAGCCCTGTTGCGTTCCAACCCTAGGCTGGTGGGAAGCTGCATCGCATTTGCCCAAGATAGCCCCCTCATGGAGAGTGTCGAGCTGCAAGGAGGCGACCTGTGAGGACCTTCAGCCGAACCGTGATGGTGGGGGCGGAGTTCGTGGGGGAGGATTTGGTGCGTTTCTACGGGATCTTGGAGGATATCCTCTACGCCATGGAGGTCCGCATGGATGTGCGGGTCTCCGACGGGGTGATCCAGGATGTCGAGGGGCGCATGAAACGGTACACGACTCCGGTGTGCCCTCGGGCGGAGGAGGTCCTGAAAGAGGCGGTGGGACTCTCCCTAAGAGAGGAGGGATGGATCTCCCGGATTTACCGGGATATGGGACGGAGGGGCTGCCAACACTTGGCCGAGATTCTTATCGAGTGCGGACGATGTCTGGATGTGGCCAGGATGGCCCGATTCTTACAGAAGACAGCCCCTTCCGAAGGATCCCTCCAAGACGCACAGGAGCGGCTTGCTCGGTGGCTGAGGGAGCACCCCGAGGCACGGGGCCGGTGCGCAGCGAGGAGGTGATGTGCCCGGAATGAAGATCGACCTTCACGTTCATACTCGGCCGCTGTCCCCCTGCAGCAACATGGAGCCCGAGGAGATGATCCGAGAGGCACGCAGAATCGGCCTTGACGGGGTCTGCTTGACCGAGCACCACCGCCTCTGGGATCCTCGCGAGGTCGAGGGCTTGGCCCGGGAAGGGGGGGTGCGGGTTTTTCAGGGGGTGGAGATCACCACGGACCAGGGGGACGTGTTGGTCTTCGGTTTGGACGAGGAGTTGCTCCATGTGGTCCCCGTGGAGGAACTGCGGGCGAGGGTTCAGGAGGCCGGGGGGTTTATGATCGCCGCCCACCCCTTCCGAGGGTTTCTCCTCTTCGGGGTCTCCCAACTCCGTGTGGATGTGGAACAGGCCTGCAGGAGACCCATCTTCCGACATGTGGACGCTGTGGAGGTCTTAAACTGCAGGCTCACCCTCGAGGAAAACGAGATGGCCCGGAAGGTGGCCGGTCGTCTCGGCCTGCCCGGCCTTGCCGGCAGCGACGCTCATCGAACCGAGGAGGTGGGTCGGTGCATCACGATCCTCCAAAAAGAGGTGGACAGTGTGGAGGAGTTGGTTGCGGAGCTTCGATCCGGCCGCTTTCGTACAGAGACCCTGAGATGAAGGACGGAGGAGCCCCGAACCTTCCTCCGTCGTAAGCCAACTTGGTTTGGAGCCAAGATGACCATGAGGATTTTGGACAAGGCCCGTTTCATGTGGGCGGGACTGAGATCTTCCGAGTACCTCTTCATGATCCTCATCGCCGTAGTCATTGGACTCGGCGGGGGGTTTGTGGCCGTTGGTTTTCGATACCTCATCCGGATCGTCCAGTGGGTGGCCTATGGTTCCTGGGAATACGGCTTGGATGCGGTTCGGGCCTTGCCCTGGTACCTGCGCCTCTTTATCCCTGCCGTGGGACTTTTGGCCATCGCCCCCCTGGTGAACCGTGTGGCCAAGGAGGCCAAGGGACATGGGGTGCCCGAGGTCATGGAAGCCGTGGGCCTTCGAGGGGGTGTTATCCGGGCCCGTATCGTCTTGGTCAAGGCCTTTGCTTCGGCCGTGTGCATTGGTTGCGGCGGATCCGTGGGCCGTGAGGGACCCATCGTGCAGATCGGATCGGCCTTTGGGTCGAGTATTGGCCAGTACCTCAAGGTCCCAGCGAGAAGGCTGCGCACCATGGTGGGGTGTGGTGCCGCTGCAGGGATAGCGGCCACCTTCAACGCCCCCATCGCCGGGGCCCTCTTCGCGGTGGAGGTGATCCTCGGGGATTTTGGGGTGCTCCAGTTCAGCCCCATCGTCATCTCCTCGGTGGTGGCCACGGTGGTTTCTCGTTACTTCCTGGGAGACATGCCGGCCTTTTTAGTGCCCACGTACGAGCTGGTCAGCGCATTCGAGCTGATCCCTTACGCTGTCCTGGGCGTGCTGGCCGCCTGCGTGGGTGTGGGGTTCTCCACCCTTCTCTACAGGGTGGAGGACGGCTTCGAGGCGTTGCGGATCCCGCCTCTTCTCAAACCCTTGTTGGGCGGCCTCCTCATAGGGGTCATCGGCCTCGTATTTCCTCACATCCTGGGAGTGGGATACGAGACCATCGATATGGCCCTGGCTGGAAGGCTGGCTTGGTTCGTGCTATTGCTTCTGGTCTTTGCCAAACTGACGGCCACCACTGTGACCCTGGGGGCGGGGGGCTCCGGGGGGATCTTCGCGCCATCCCTNTTCCTGGGGGCCATGACCGGAGGATTCTGGGGGAAGGTTGTCCATCTCGTCCTCCCAGGGATCACAGCGGGATCGGGGGCCTACGCCATGGTGGGAATGGGTGCAGTGGTAGCCGCCGCCACCCACGCACCTCTGACGGCCATGATCATCATCTTCGAGATGACCGGAGACTATAAGATCATTCCCCCCCTTATGGCCGCGTGCGTCCTGGCCAGCGTCCTGGCCATGCGGCTCAAACAGGCCTCCATCTACACGGAGAAGCTTCTGCGTCGAGGTGTGGATCTGCGGCAACCCCTGGAGATCAATGTCCTTCGCAAATTCCCCATCTCCCACGTCCTCATACGGGAGCCCGTGACGGTCCCGGAGGAGACTCCCTTCCGCAAACTGGTGGACTTGGTCGTGAACAGCCCCAGATCCGAATTCTTTGTGGTTCGCAATGGGCGGGACTATGTGGGGACCATTTCCATCCATCAGATGCGCCGTTTCCTCATGGATGGGGACTGGCTGGATCCTCTGATCATCGCGCGGGATATGGCTGACCGAGGATATCCCACCCTGGGCCCCGAGGACAATCTAGACTTGGCCATGAAGCTCTTCTCCAAGGAGAACATGGAGGAACTCCCCGTGGTCTCGGAGGGGAAGCTGGTGGGCTCTGTACGGAAATCCGACGTGTTGGACGTGTACAACCGGGAGGTCTTGAAACGAGACCTCTCAGGAGGCTTTCAAGGGGCGCTGGCCTGGGTACAAAGGGCCAAGACCGTGGATCTGGGAGAGGGTTATGTCTTGGCTGAGATGGAGGCCCCCCCCCACTTCGCCGGAAAGACCCTTCGAGAGCTGAACCTGCGGGCCAACTACGGGGTGGAGGTGATCCTTATCCGGGAGCCCAGACGTGTGGGGAAAGAGGGGACCAAGGTGCCCAATCCCGACCACCGCATCGAGCCAGGTCAAGTCATGCTGGTGGCTGGACGTCCCGAAGACGTGCAGGCCCTTTCTCGGTGAAGGTTCTGGCTCCGGCCCTTTGGAAGTCATGAGTTCATNGTGCCCCCAAAGCGAGCCCGGGCATCCAAGGAGATCCAGGGACAGTATTGGGCTCAATCCTCTCCTTCCCTCCAAATCTATGTTTCAGCTCTCCATGTGGGGGAGGCCTCTTTCCGGGGGATTCCGACCCCCACCCTCCATTGACTTGGCCCGAGGTTTTCCCATAATGGGGGATCAATGAGTCGCCCGTGAGGTTGTCGATGAGGTCCATCTCCGAGGTTTTGGATGCTAGGGACGTGGTGGTCATCGGGGCTTCGCGCAACCCCGGAAAGCCGGGGGCCCTCCTCCTTAAGGTCCTTCAGGAGACGGGCTTTCGGGGACGCGTGGCCGGGGTGAATCCCCAGGGGGGGGAGGTCTACGGCGTGCCCCTCTTCCCCAAAATTGAGGATGTTCCCTTCTCCGTAGGGCTTGCCGTGTTGCTCATTCCCCCTCCCGCTGTTCCGCAGGCTCTGCGGGCCTGCGCCCGCAAGGGTGTCAAGGGGGTGGTCATCTCCTCCGAAGGCTTCGCCGAGGCCGGGGAGGAGGGGAGGCGGATCCAGGAAGAGGTGCGAGAGATCCTGCGGGCCACGGGGATGCGGGGTTTCGGGCCCAATACTTTGGGTCTGGTCAACACCTCAACAGGTCTCACCACCTCATACTTCGCCAACGAGCGGATGCTGCGGCCGGGCTCCATCGGCTTGGCGGCCCAGTCAGGGATCTTTGTGGGGGCACTGCTCCGCTACCTGAGTTCGTTCGAAGGGCTCCAACTCTCCAAAGGCCTGGGCTTGGGTAACAAGGTGGATGTGGACGAAGCGGAGGCTCTGGACTATCTAGCCGAGGACGAACAGACTGGGATCATTGGCCTTTATTTGGAAGACGTGCGAGACGGGCGCCGTTTTCTGGAAGCGGCCCGCCGTGCGGTGAGGCGCAAGCCGGTCATTCTCCTCAAGGGAGGTCGCTCTTCAGCGGGGGCTCGGGCTGTGGCCTCCCACACGGCCAGCTTGGCCGTGGACGAGCGGGTCTTGGACGGCGCCCTGCGCCAATGCGGGGTTCTGAGGGTCCGAAGCATCGATGAACTGGTCAACACCTTGCTGGGGTTTCAGTGGATGCCCTTGCCCCGGGGCCCAAGGGTGGCCCTCGTTACCTACAGCGGGGCTCAGGCTATCCTGAGCATCGACCGGGCCGAGGAAGTGGGGCTGAAGTTGGCCCGCTTTTCCGAGGAGACCCAGAAGCGGATCTCTACGGTCATCACCAGCCCGTCTAAGAGCCGTAATCCTGTGGATCTTTTCCCGGACATGATGGTTCACGGCTTCGAGAAGACCTCCACGGAGATCCTCCGCGCCCTGCTGGATGGCGAGGAGGTCGACAGTGTGGTCTTCATTTCTTTCGCTCTGCAGGGTGCCGCCCCTTACCAACCCGTGGTGGAGCTCCTGGACGGGGAGAGGCCCAAGCCTGTCTTCTTTGCCCTCTTAGGGACCAAGGAGGACGTGGAGTCCTGCCGGGCCTTCCTGGAGCGTCATCGTGTACCCTCCACGCTCTTCCCGGAGGCCGCTGTGGAGACCTTGGCCCGGATGTGGCGTTATGCAAGGATCAGGAGGGAGACCTAAGTGTCCGAAGAACTGAAGCGGTTCCTGGCCTATCTGAAGGCCCATCCACGCTTCGGTCCCCAGATCGTCCATCACGAGATCCTCCCGCCCCGATTCGCCCGATACCGCAGCCCTGATCCCCCCTTGGAGCCCCGGCTGACTCGGGTGCTGGAGCGCATGGGCATTCAGCGCCTCTATATCCATCAGGCCGACGCCCTGGAGCGCATCCACCGAGGAGAACATGTGGCCGTAGCCACTCCCACGGCCAGCGGAAAGACCCTTACCTACACCCTCCCGGTCTTCCGCGCCCTCCTGAAGGAGCCTCGTTGCCGCGCCCTCTACCTCTTCCCCCTCAAGGCCCTAGAGCAGGATCAACTCCAGGTAGTGCGCACCTGGATCCGATTGCTGGGGGCAGAACATCGGATTCGAGCCGAGATCTACGACGGCGACACCCCGGACCACCGCCGAAGGAAGATCCGTCAGGACCCTCCCCAGATCCTCATCTCCAATCCCGACATGCTGCATCTGTCCTTGCTGGCCTATCACGATCAGTGGGAATCTTTTTTTGAGAACCTCCGGTTCGTGGTAATCGATGAACTTCACACGTACCGAGGGATCTTCGGCTCCCATATCGTCCAGATCCTCCGGAGGTTGCGCCGGATCTGCGGTCGATACGGGAGCTGCCCTCAGTTCGTGGTGTTGTCGGCCACCATCGCCAACCCCGGAGAGTTCGCTGAGACCCTCACCGGGCTTCCCTTCTCCGTAATCGAGGACAACGGTGCGCCCAGGGCCGGACGGCATTTCCTCTTCATGAACCCGGTGGAGAGCCCGTACACCCTCTCCACCCATCTCTTTCNAGAGGCGGTGGAGGCAGGCCTCAAGACCATCGCCTTCACCCAGGCCCGCAAGATCACGGAGCTCATTTACACCTGGTTGATCCAAGACAGACCCGGGTGGCAGACTCGGGTGAGCTCATACCGGGCNGGCTTCCTTCCCGAAGAGCGGCGCCGCATCGAGCGGGGTCTGTTGTCCGGGGAGATGGACGGGGTCATCTCCACCAGCGCCCTGGAGATGGGCATCGACATCGGTGGTCTGGATGTCTGTATCCTGGTGGGATATCCGGGGACCATCATCACCACATGGCAGCGGGGAGGGCGCGTGGGTCGAGGGGATCGTGAGTCCCTCATCGTTCTAGTGGCACAGCCCGATGCCTTGGACCAGTACTTCATGCGGCACCCGAGACGTTTCTTCGAGAGCCGGTTCGAGAAGGCGGTGGTGGACCCCTCCAACTCCAAGGTGCTCAAGGCACACTTGGCATGCGCGGCGGCCGAGCTTCCCATCAGGATCGAGGGGGATCTGTTCGATCCATCCGGGCGCGAATGCTCGGTGGTGAAAGAGATGGAACGCGAGGGTGCCCTCCTTAGAAGCGCCGACGGGATGGAATGGTACTCGGCCAGGAGGCGGCCCCATCGGGAAGTGGACATCCGCTCGGCGGGGGAGGGCTTTACCATCTTGGAGGACGGCACCGAACGAGTTGTGGGACAGACCGCGGGGATGAGGACCTTCTCGGAGTGCCATGAGGGGGCTGTCTATCTTCATCGGGGGGATCATTACTTGGTCACACGGCTTGACCTGAAGAGGAAGAACGTCTACGTGCGGCCAGCTCGGGTCTCCTATTACACCCGTGCCCTTTCAGAGAAAGAGACGACCATCCTGCAGCGGCACCGATCCAGGCCGGTGGGCAACTTCCTTCTCCGGCAGGGGAGACTCCGCGTGACCGAGCGGGTCATAGCGTACGAGAAGCGCCGCATCACCGGCCAGGACCTCCTCAGCACCCATCCGCTGGATCTCCCCCCTCAAGTCTTTGAGACCGTAGGGATATGGCTGGAGATCGAGGACTTCATCCGTCTGGGCATAGCACGAGAAGGTCGTCATTTCATGGGAGGAATCCACGCGGTGGAGCATGCCTTGATCGCCCTCTTCCCCCTCTTCGCTCTGTGCGATAGGGACGATGTAGGGGGGATCAGCATCCCCCATCACCCCCAGGTGGGAAAGGCGGCCGTCTTCATCTACGACGGCTATCCAGAAGGTGTGGGTCTGGCCGAGCGGGCCTACGAGGTGATCGAGGAACTGCTCAAGGCCGCACTGGAGGCCGTAGAGGGATGTGATTGCGAGGAGGGCTGTCCTGGATGCATCCATTCTCCCAAGTGTGGCTCCGGGAACAAGCCTTTGGACAAGGCCGCTGCCGTTCTCATCCTCAAGGCCCTTCTGGGCAGGGTGGGTCCCCGGGAGTTGGGGATCCGATCCCCTCTGGATGATGAGGAGGAGATCACGGAGGTCGAGGAAGGACCGCAGAGCCCTTTCACTAAGGAACCGAGGGTCCTTTTTTTCGATCTGGAGACCCAGAAGACGGCCGAGGAGGTGGGAGGTTGGGCCAACAAACACCTCATGCGTCTCTCCATAGGGGTCCTGTACGATGCTCGGGAGGGTCGGTTCCTTACCTTCGGGGAGGACCGAGTGCAGGAGTTGATCCGGACCCTTCGGGAGGCCGATCTGGTGGTGGGGTTCAATGTGAGGAGGTTCGACTATCGGGTCCTTTCGGCCTATACGGCCGAGGACCTAGAGAGGATCCCCACTTTCGATCTGCTGGAAGACATCCAACGTCGGTTGGGATTTCGTCTGAGCCTGGATCACTTGACGGCACGCACCTTGGGGGAACACAAACTGGCCGACGGGTTGCAGGCCGTGGCCTGGTTCAAGGAAGGACGGATGCGGGAGTTGGAGGAATATTGTAGAAAGGATGTGGAGCTCACCCGGAGGCTTTTCGAGTACGGGCTGGAGAAGGGGTTCCTCCTCTATGAAACTCGAGATGGGAAGGTGGTACGTCTCCCAGTGGACTGGGATCTGGATCGGATCCTGCGGGGGGTCGAAGGCGGCTGAGCCCTGGAGTCGGATTAAATGGACGGCTGCAAGGGGCCATGGTCGTAACTGCGATTTCCTTTGAGTAAGGAGGTGGAGGAGGGGGTGATGGGAAGAGACAAGCGGGGTAGGAGGGCGATCCAATGGGTGATCTTGATCCTGCTCGGAGGCTGCTGCCTGGCCGGAGTTGAGCCGAAGAGCAAGCGAGAGNCGGAGGTCCGCGAACTGGACCACGATTTCAAGCTGGTTTACAGTGCCGTGCTCCATGTCCTCTCGGCGAGGGGTTACNAGATCTCTCTGGAGGATCCTGANGCGGGACTCATCGAGACCCGGTGGCTTGAGGGGAAGTATAATCGAACCAAGGCCCGGGTCGAGGTCAAGCCCTTGGGCAGGGGGCGTACGCTGGTGAGTCTCGGCATCAGGCTCGAGCAGAAGGGCCTGACCGGGGGGGAGTGGAAGCCCGCCAAAGTGCGCATGTCCGTATACGAACAGCTCTTCGATGAAATCGACCTTCAGACCTACCGGGAGTATTTTTACAAGATTGAAAGGAGGTGAGAACCAAAGGAAGATCTTNGGGGTCCCCTTCGGGCACGTTCAGAGCCCGAAGGGGATGTCTTGTTGTTTCCGCTACTCCGGACGAGGAATGTCTTTGCACCTCGAGGGGACGATCTCAAGGCTCTTAGTGGAGTCAGACTCCGTGTAATTGAGATAGGCGGTTCCCGTGTCGGTCTTCACGTTGTAGAATCCCTCAATGAAGATCTGTTCCATGGTGGGCGGATTCCCTCTATTCCGTACGTGCCCACCAGGATGAAGTGAAACTGGTCCCCCTCCATGTACCCGGTGCCGGTCAGGGGCCCTGATTCAGTGGGATTGCTGAAAAATCCGTGGACTCCATAGAACTTCAAGGGACCTCCCTTCATGGGAATCGCACCGCCCTCCCTTTTGGCTACAAATGCTCCAGCAAATTGTTCACCGTCCAAACCGAAACACAGCTTATTGGGTGGCTTTGGGCCTGCCCATGCCATGGAAGAGAGACAGAAAACGAGACCGAGGAGAGAGACCCCTACAATTACGGATCCTCTTCATGGGAACGACCTCCTGGANAGGATGAAGGTTTGGTCAAGTTGGCTCCCGGGTGATGTGCCCTCTGTTGCGTTTGATGGAAAGCTGTCAACTGGACTCAACGGTGTCAAGAAGAATCGGTTAGCCCTCCATGGCCGACTGTAGGACGCACTGGAGCAGGACATTGGCCCCGGCCTCGCAGTCCTCCCAGGAGGTCCTNTCCACCTCCACGTGGCTGCGGCCGCCTATGCTGGGGACGAAGATCATGGCTGTGGGGGCGACCATGGCCATGTACGAGGCGTCGTGCCCCGCCCCGCTGACCATCTCGTGGGTGGGGTAGCCCAGTCTCCGGGAGGTCTCCCTCACCCGCTGGACCAGACGCTCGTCGAAGGGGACGTGCTCCACCCGCCAGGTCACGTCGGTTTTAAGACCGCAGCCCCGTCGGGACGCGATCTCCTGAAAGTCCTTCTTTAGTCTTTCCCATGCCTGTAGTGCCAGTTGGTCGTCCCAGGAACGGATGTCAACGGTAAAATGCACTCGGTCCGGGATGATGTTGCGAGAGTTGGGATGATTGTGGATCTCGCCCACAGTGGCCACCATGTTCCCTCCCATCTCGGCGGGCAGCGCATTGACTTTGAGGATCATCTCGGCGGCAGCGCAGAGGGCGTCGTTTCGCCCCTCCATGGGGGTGGGCCCCACTTGATTGGCTGTCCCCTCAACCACCACGTCGTACCAGTGGAGGCAGACGATCCCCCGCGGAACGCCGATCCTCTTTCCCTCCCGTTCCAACACTGGCCCCTGTTCGATGTGAAGCTCGTAATAAGCATGGACAGGCCAACTCTTACAAGGGGTGCTCCCCTTGTATCCGATGCGCTCCAGCTCCTGGCCTAAGGCCCTGCCGTGGACGTCCTTGCGACCATGGACCCATTGCAGATCCAATTTCCCAGTCCAAACCCCCGATCCCACCATGGCAGGGGAGAATCGTGATCCTTCCTCATTGGTCCAGTCCACAATCACAATGGGGCGTTCGGTCTCGATGCCTTTCTCTCTGAGGGTGCGTAAAACCTCCAAGGCCCCCATGACCCCCAGGACTCCATCAAAGCGTCCTCCCTTGGGTTGGGTGTCTAGATGGGATCCAGCCATGACCGGCGAGAGGCCGGGGCGGCGGCCCGACATGCGCCCGAAGATATTGCCCATACTATCCACGGTGACCTCCAGGTCCAGCTCCTGGAGCCACGAAACGAAAAGATCCCTAGCCTTCTTGTCATCATCGGACAAGGCCAGCCTGTGCATACCCCCTCCGGGGGTGCCTCCAATCCGGGCCAAGGTCTCCAAACTGTCCCGGAGACGGTCTCCATTGACTCGCAGGTCTTCATACGGCATGGGCTTCCTCCTTAATTTGAGTGGTCACCGTCTCCCCTCGGAGATTTCCCAGAGGGCCTCCTCCAGGAGAGCCAGTCCCTCCTCCAGTTGGTCATCGGTGATGGTCAGAGGCATAAGGGTTCGGATCACGTTGTTGTGGGCCCCGCAGGAGAGGATCAGGAGGCCCTTTTCCATACAGCGACGCCGAAGCTCTACGGTCTCCTTGCCAGCGGGTTCTTTGGTATCATGGTCCCGCACGAGCTCCATCCCCACCATGGCGCCAAGGCCCCGGACATCCCCGACCATCTCGTAGTGCTTTTGAAAGTCCTCAAAACGGCTTCGTATGATCTCCCCCAGTCGGCGGGCCCGTTCCAAAAAGGCCTCGTCCAGCAGGTCCAGGACGGCCAGAGCAGCGGCGCAGGCCACAGGGTTTCCTCCGAAGGTCCCCCCCAGACCTCCCGAGGGAGGGGCATCCATGACCTCGGCGCGGCCAGTGACGGCCGCCAAGGGAAGTCCTGCGGCAAGGGCCTTCCCGGTGAGAATCAGATCTGGCTCGATCCCGAAGTGTTCAGCGGCATAGAGACGTCCAGTCCGGCCCATGCCTGTCTGGATTTCGTCCAAAATGAGGAGCATCCCATGCCTCCGACAGACCTCCTGGAGCTTCAGGAGATATTCCTTGGGCGGAACCACGAATCCCCCCTCGCCCTGGACGGGCTCGACGATCAGGGCCGCCACATCGTCGGCTGACACGTGGGCCACGAAGAAATCCTCTAGGGCCTCGACGCAGTGTATCCTGCAAGATGGGTACTCCAGGTCGAAGGCACACCGATAGCAGTAGGCGAAGGGCATGCGGTACACCTCAGGACAAAAGGGCCCGAACCCCCGCTTATAGGGACGAGTTCGGCCGGTGAGGGTCAGGGCCATGTAGGTCCTGCCGTGGAAGGCGTTCTCGAAGGCGATCATGGCATGGCGGTGGGTTGCTGCCCTGGCGATCTTCACGGCGTTTTCCACAGCCTCGGCCCCGCTGTTAACGAAGAAGGTCTTCTTGGAGAAGTCTCCCGGTGTGATCTCGTTGAGCCGCCTGGCCAGCTCCACATAGGGCTCGTACATTGCCACATGGAAACAGGCGTGGAGGAATTTGCCCGCCTGCTCCTGGACGGCGGAGACCACTTCCGAAACACCGTGACCTACATTGGCCGACCCGATGCCGCCTGTGAAGTCGATGTATGTCCTGCCCTCTACGTCCACCAGAAGGGCCCCTTGAGCCCGCTGGATGAAGAGGGGGAAGATATTAAAAGCCCCCCGAGGGACATGCTTTCTGCGAAGGGACAACCATTCGCCATGAAGTTCACCCATGGGAAAGGACTCCTCGGTCTCTCCGGATGGGTCCACTATTTCGTTTATCTCGTCGTTTCGTCTTTTTTCCGCCCTTGGCGGACTCCATGCTATTACACCTCGCGCCATGAGCCGTCCAGAGGACATATCCTTTGGGGTCGGCTATTCTCAACGCAGTAGAAGTTCATTCCCCCAGCGCGCAGCCATCCTTTCTTCGATCCGAAGCCCCCAAAAGGACGTCTCGTGCCGGATCCCAGAGAATAGCCTGGCCCCCGCCTACCTGGTTGACCGGCGTCGGTTCCCGAAGGATTCGGTGGCCCCTTCGGGCCAATTCCTCGACCGTCTCTTCAGGGATTCCCTCCTCCAGGTAGACCTCCATACCGTTCATATGCCGGACTCTCGGGAAGTCCATGGCCTCTTGAGGATTCATCCCAAAGTCGATGAGGTTGACCAGAAACTGGACGTGTCCCTGCGGTTGCATGTCGCCCCCCATGACTCCGAAGGCCATGAGAAACCCTCCTTCCCGGAAGAGCATGCCGGGGATGATGGTATGGAGGGGTCGTTTCCCAGGCTCCAGACGGTTAGGATGAGAGGGATCGAGGGAAAAGGCGCTTCCTCGATTCTGAAGGAGGATGCCGGTCCCCTCAGCCACAACTCCGGAGCCGAAAGGCATAAAGAGGCTGCTGATGAATGAACAGGCGTTTCGTTGGCGGTCCACGGCCGCCACATAGACGGTCTCCGAGCCAGATCCGGGAAAGAGAGGGGCAGGAGGGTGCTGGGCCCGGCGGCGATCGATCCGCTGGAGACATCGGCGGGCGTAGTCCTTGGAGATTAGCGTCCCCACCGGCACATCCTCGAATCGGGGGTCGGCGATATGGCGGTCCCGGTCGGCAAATGCCTGTTTTTTGGCCTCGATGAGCAGGTGGAGGTAGTCGGGATGATGGGGACCCAGCCTCGAAAGGTCCTCCCCCTCGAGGATATTGAGCATCTGAAGGGCTGTGATCCCCTGGCCATTGGGTGGGAGCTCCACCACAGTATATCCCCTGTAATCGGTGCTGACGGGTTCCACCCAGGTTGTGGTGTGGGCCCTGAGGTCTTCCATAGAGAGCAGCCCCCCCAGGTCATCCGAGCTCCGGCAGATGGCCTCACCGATGGTCCCCCCATAAAAGCCCTCGATTCCATCCCTGGCGAGGGTCTTTAGGGCCTCGGCCAGATCGGGGTTGCGGAAGACCTGGCCGGGCTCGGGAGCCTTTCCTCCCATCAGGTAGACCTTCGAGGCCTCCTTCTGGGTCCGCAGAAAGGTCTCCATATGGCGCCACTCGCCGGCGATCACCTCCGTGACCGGGAAACCCTCCTCGGCGTAGCGGATGGCGTCCTGCAGGTTCTCCGCAAGAGTGCGTCGGCCGAAGCGCCTTACGGCCTCGGCCCAGCCGTGCAGGGCTCCGGGCACGGTCACCGACAGGATGCCCCGCTCTGGCATCCGCCGGAAGCCCTTCTGATGGAACCAGTCGATGGTGGCGGCCCTCGGCGCCCGTCCGCTCGCGTTCATGCCGACAAGACGGTCCTCATGGGAGAGATAGATAAGGGCGAAAGCATCACCTCCCAATCCCACGGAATGTGGTTCCACGACGCTCAGGACGCTAACCATGGTCATTGCGGCATCCACCGCGTTTCCACCCTGAGCCAAGGTCCGATAACCGGCCAGAGTGGCTAAGTGGTGACTGGAAGCCACCATCTCCCTTCGTCCCATGACCACCGAGCGTTGGGCCGCGGCATCCCATCGGCGTTTGCGATCAAAACGGAGACGCATATCGCCTTCCTCCAGCTTCTATTGGTGAAGGGCCCGGAGCCCTCCTTGTCATGAAACGACTCCCCATTGTATAAGGTGGCCGGAGCGAGGGTGTCAAGGAGGAGCCCCTCCGCCATGAGCCAAGTCTCATCTGCATGAAGAACCATGACCCTGCCGGCCTTGGACCTTGGGATCGTTCTGTTCTACCTGGCCCTCTCCTTGGGGGCTGGCGTCTACTTCTCCCGAAGGGGTGGCCGGAACCTCGATGAGTTTCTGGTAGGGGGGCGAGGACTTCCATGGTGGTTGGCCGGCGCCTCCATGATCGCCTCCGCCTTGGCCATCGACACGCCCTTGGGGATCACGGGGCTTGTGGCTCGATATGGGGTGCAAGGGGTATGGTTCGCGTGGTCCTTCATGATCGGAGGGGCCGGAGCCCTGGGGGCCTTTATCTTCGCNTCGTTGCTCCGTCGATCGCGCATCATAACCACGGCGGAGCTCATTGAGCTGCGTTACTCGGGGAGACCCGCCGCGGCCCTGAGGCTTTTCAAGGGGATCTATTTTGGGGTCCTGCAGAACGTGGTCATCATGGCCTGGGTCCTCAAGGCCGTATCCACCGTGGGACAAGAGATCCTGGGACAGTCGGATCCTTGGTGGATCATGNTCTTGGTCCTGGCATTGACCCTCCTCTACACCTCCCTTGCGGGCCTTTGGGGGATCGCGGCCACCGATGTCCTCCAGTTTTTGGTGACCACTGTGGGGTCTGTATTATTGGCCATCCTGGCCCTAGAGAGGGTAGGAGGCGTGGAAGGCCTCTGNGCCGGGCTGATCCACCGATACGGAGCTCAGGATGCGGCGGAGCATCTCCGCCTCCTTCCTCGGCTGGATTCCGGCTTCTTTCACATCTTCTTGATCTTCATCCTCTTGAAGTGGTGGGGAAACCCCCCGGGACCCATCGCGCAGCGAATCGTCTCCTGCCGGGATGAACGACACGCCTCCTGGGCCACCCAGATCTTCGCCCTAGTCCACTTTGCCCTGAACTATTGGCCCATGATCTTGGCTGCCCTGGCTTCTCTGATCCTCTATCCCGACCTTCCCGTGGCTCGGGCCGAGGCAGGTTATGCCAGGCTCATCGTGGATCTGCTCCCTTCGGGTCTTTTAGGACTCCTTCTGGCCTCCTTGACGGCCGCCTTCATGTCCACGATGGACACCCACCTGCATCTGGGGGCCTCCTACTTAGTCAACGACATCTATCGCCGTTTCTTGGTGAAAGGGGGTTCGGACAGACACTACGTTTGGGTCTCCAGGGCCGCCACGGTAGCGATGCTGGCCCTGACCCTCTACGTTGCGCGCGTGTTGGAGTCGGTGCGATGGGCCTGGGAGTTCCTGGCCACCATGACCGCGGGTTACGGGACAGTGATCGTGGCTCGATGGTTCTGGTGGCGCATCAACGCCTGGGGCGAGATCTCTGCTTTGTGGGCTTCCTTCGTCTTGTCCCAGGGATGCGAGATCCTTCGCGCCGCAGGTTGGGGGGCTATGGAGGATTTCGGAAACCGATTTCTGATCGTCTTTTCCGGGACCACGGTGATCTGGGTAGTGACCACCCTGATCACGCCTCCCACCGATGAGGAGACCCTAGTCCGCTTTTGTCGTCGGGTCCGCCCTTATCCTCTTCTGTGGGGTCCCATCCGACGCGCCCATCCGGAACTGGGGTGGGATAAAGGATTCGGACGTGCCGTCCTGCGCTGGCTCCTCGGGATTGGAGTATTGATGGGGATCTGCTTCGGTGTCGGCAATCTTCTGCTGGGCAGGAGTGCCGTTGGGGGGCTGTTTCTTTCCATCGCTGTCTTCTGCGCCATGGGGATCCTCCTGTCCACCCGTGGGCCTGGAGGAGGGCCGAAGAAGGAGGCGGGGTCTTGAAAGATTGGGCGGGGGCTCAGAACCGAAAGCGCAAGGCCATCATGCCGGGCACTTGTCGCAGTCCGGCATCCATGGGAGGCCTCCAGCGTCGCTCCAGGAGCTCCAGCCAGCGTCCCTCATGCTCGTCATTGAACCGGACAGCGCTTCGGGCGGCCGTGGAGATCCCTCCCAGGTACCATCCCAGCTCGAAAAAGGANAGGATCCCCCCTGTGAACANATAGCCCTCGCTGACGGCCCAGGCCGCTCCTGCAATGAAGGTCCCGTTGAGAAGGAAGGAAGTCAAAGCCTCCTTGGGTCGACCCGCATAGAGATGTCCGCTTCCCGGCAGGAGGGCGGCCAAGGTCCCGGCCACCCAGGGATTCCTCCGGGGTAACCTCGGGACTGCTGTGACCACTTCCTCTCTGAGGCCGGAGGCCACGCCTCTCAGGTCGCTGTGGGGATCCACGGCATCCAGGGTCCGGACGGCCTCGTCCCAGCGTCGGGCCTTCAGCCACGCCCAGGCCGCTCCATAGAGGGCCCGAGGACGGATATCCTCCCACCCAGGTCTCTGGGCCGCTTCCTCCAGTATCCGGGCCGCAGAGGACGGCCGGCCGGACCGAAGAAGGGTCTCTCCCATTTGCAGAGCGGCTCGAGGAGACCAGACGGGATCGGGTTCAGGGGCATGGGCGAGCCTTCGGAAGACCTCGAAGGCCTCGTCCCAACGGCCGTCTGCCAAAAGGGCCTTCCCGAGATGGAAGCGGGCCTCGTTGGCCCGGGGGTGGTCCGGAAAAAGGAAGAGAAAGGCCTTATATTCGGTGGCGGCTCGATACGCATCTCCTTCGTCCAGAAGATGATGGGCGAATTGGAGGACACGGTCCGGGTCCTCCCGAACAAGGGGCTGGGCCGCTGCCGGGCAATACGCGAACAGCAGCATCATGGACCAAAGGAGCCCTCCCGCCAGCACAAGGATCCAAAGGGAGGGCGATTCGTCCCTGGTCATGGCCCTCCGCCTCCCCTCTTGATCCTCCTCAAGAGGCGCCATCTGCGAAGCCTTCGGCCGAACTCCTCTTCCATCCCTTCACGGGTGGGACGGTAGAGGCGTTCTTCGCGAAGGGCTTCGGGCAGGTACTCCTGGTCAACTACCCGGTCCGGGTCGTCATGAGGGTAGAGATACCCCCTGCCATAGCCCATCCGACGCATAAGGGGGGTGGGGGCGTTCCGGATGGCCAGAGGAACTGGAAGCGGGCCGGTCCGGCGGATGACCTCCCGGGCCCTGTTGTGGGCCGCGTACAGGGCATTGCTCTTGGGGGCTAGGGCCAGGTACACGGCGGCCTGCGCCAGGGCCAGGTGTCCTTCAGGCGGGCCCAGGAAGTGGAAGGCATCCTTGGCGGCGAGCGCCATCTGGAGGGCTTGGGGATCCGCCAGTCCCACGTCTTCGGAGGCGAACCGGATCATGCGTCGAGCCACGTAAAGGGGATCCTCACCCGACTCGAGCATCCGAGTCAGCCAATAGAGAGAGGCGTCGGGGTCGCCCCCCCGGAGGCTTTTGTGGAAGGCACTGATAAGGTTGAAGTGCTCTTCCCCCGCCTTGTCGTAGAGGAGGGGATGCTCTTGAATCGACCGGCGGGCCTCCTCCAAAGGGATTCGGCGGAGTCCTCTGTTCCCCTCGGGGGCCGATAGGACCAAGGCCTCCAGGAGGTTGAGGGCGGTTCTGGCGTCACCCCTGGCACTGCGGGCCAGCAACTCCAGAACGCCGGTCTCCAACTCCACGCTCAGGTGACCTAACCCGCGGTCCTGGTCCTCCAAGGCTCGTCGCAGGATACGGACGATATCCTCGTCGGCAAGGGGATAGAGGACGAAGACCAAACAACGGGACAAAAGCGGACTGTTGATCTCGAAAGAGGGGTTCTCGGTGGTGGCCCCGAAAAGCAGGATGTCCCCGCGCTCCACGTGGGGTAGAAAAGCGTCCTGTTGGGCCTTGTTGAAGCGATGGAGCTCATCCACGAAGAGGATGGTCCGTCTGCCGTGAAGGGAACGGATCTGGCGGGCCTCCTCCAGGATCTGCTTGACCTCCTTGACCCCTGAGAGGACCGCGGAGAAGGTGACGAAGTGCCCTCCCAGGTCCCCGGCCACCAGTCTGGCCAGGGTGGTCTTTCCTGTCCCCGGTGGACCCCAGAGGATCATGGAAAAGGGGACCGCCGCCCTCACTGCCTTGAGAAGGGGCCCTCCTTCTCCCAGAAGATGTTCTTGACCCACGAACTCCTGCCAGGATCGGGGACGCATTCTGTCCGCCAAGGGGGCGTCTCTTGCCCTGGCAGCACCGGAAGCGCGGTCGAAGAGATCCACAGCCTCCTCCCCTAGTCCATACTTCGAGATGTACCTTATCATCATCCAGGGGGTCCATCAATCGGAGGGGCGCAAATCTTTTGACACCCCCTTGGGGGTATGTTAGTACCAACAAGACCGAATCTCGAGAGGTCGAACCTTGAGGGTCAAGACGGTCGGCGTGCTGGGGAAGAAGAGGCTTCAAGCTTTGGTGGCGAGGGTGGAGGAGTTCGCTGAATGGCTCGGCGTTAGGGGAGTCCGTTGCTTGGTGGAGGAAGAAATGGCCGAGCTGTCCAGGGGACTGGAGGGGTGCCCGGCCCCTGAGATCCCCTCCCGCGTGGACCTCCTCGTGGTGATGGGAGGAGATGGGACTTTCCTGAGTGCAGCCCGCCTCCTCGCGGGGTCAAACGTGCCGCTGCTTGGCGTGAACGCCGGTGGATTGGGCTTTTTAACGGAGATCACCCTGGAGGAGCTCTTCCCTGTGATGGAGCGGGTTCTCCGGGGTGAGGTGAGCATCGGCACTCGGAGTATGCTCGAGGCCACTGTCTTCCGAGATCATCGGGAGATGGCGCACCATCGGGTGCTCAACGACGTGGTGATCACCAAAGGAGCCCTAGCCCGGATCATCGACTTGGAGACCTTTATCGATGAGGCATATCTGACCACTTTCAAAGCCGACGGCCTCATCGTCAGCACCCCAACGGGGTCCACGGCCTATAACTTGTCGGCTGGCGGGCCCATCGTCTACCCCTCCTTGGGCTCCATCATCCTGACTCCCATCTGCCCCCATACCCTGACGAACCGGCCCATTATCTTGCCCGATGAGGTCATCATCACCATCTGTGTGGGAAAAGTGCACGGAGACGTATACCTCACCTTCGACGGTCAGGTGGGATACAAGGTGGAAGAGGGGGACCGGACTGTGATCCGCATCTCTCCGGAGCCCCTCTTGGTGGTCCAGTCCCCTCATAGAAACTACTTCGAGATCCTCCGGAACAAACTCCACTGGGGGACGCGCTGAGCGCAAACAGCCTGCGCGGACTCGATCATGCTTGAAGAACTCCATATCCGGGACTTCGCCATCATCGACGAACTGACCGTACGGTTCGGGCCTGGACTTAATGTCCTGACAGGAGAGACCGGGGCTGGCAAGTCCATCCTGATTGGGGCCATCCAGTGGCTTATGGGAGCCCGCGCCCGTACTGACCAGGTCCGCGAGGGGGCCCAGGAGGCCTTGGTGGAGGGCCTGATCCTCCTTGCACCCGAGGAAGAGGTAGCATTGCATAACGTCTTGCGCCTCCAGGGGATCTCCCCATCCGACGCGTTGCTCCTGCGTCGTATTGTCTCCCGAGCAGGGAGGAGCCGGGTTTATGTGAACGGGCAGTTGTGCACGCTGCAGACCCTCTCAGAGGTGGCCCGTCGATGCATGAACATTTACGGCCAACATGAACACCAGTCCCTGCTAGCGCCCGACCGACATCTGGATCTCCTGGACGAATTCGGGGGGTTTGCACCCTTGCGGAAGCGGTGGGAGGATCTTTGGTCTTCTTGGCGATCCCTGCGGCAACAGATCGAGGAGGCCCGGCGACGGAGGGAGGAGGCCGAAAGAGATCGGGACCTTTGGGAATTCCAGCAAAAGGAGATCGAGGGGGCTGATCTGAAGCCCGGTGAGGAGGAGGAGCTAGAGCTGGAGCGCCAGCGTCTGATTCATGGGCAACGAATCCAGGAGGGACTAGCCCTTGCTGAGCAGGTCCTCTACACGGATAAGGGGTCGGCTTTGGAGCGACTTCAAGAGACGATCCGCCAGATGCAGACCCTGGCGCGCTACGATCAGGAGCTGGGTTCCCTGCTGGAGATTCTGGAAGGGGTCGCCGTGGACCTGGAGGAGGCGGTTCATCGGATTCGGGCACTTCAAGGTCGGACGGAGCTGGATCCCGATCGACTCTGGGCAGTGGAGGAACGGCTCGCCGAGATCCGCCGCCTGCGGAGGAAGTACGGGGGCAGTGTGGAGGAGATCCGGGCTCTCGCTGCCGAGCTTCGGGGTCGCTTGGCCGCCCTGGAGCGGCACGAGGAGGACCTGGAGGCCATGCAGGAGAGGGAACAGCGGATCGTAAGGGAGATGTTGAAGGCCGGAGAGGAGCTCACACAGGCTCGAAGGGAGGCGGGTTTGACTCTGTCGCGGGAGGTGGAGAGGGAGCTTAGGGATCTCGGGATCGAACGACCCGTTTTTAAGGTGGAGATCGGGGCCTTGGATGAGGGAGAAAGTCTGGATGGGGAGGGGGGAAGGCCTGCCGGTCCCCGCGGAATGGACCGCGTCCGGTTTCTTCTGTCCACCAACGTGGGAGAGTCTCCCAGGCCGTTGGCCCGGATTGCTTCCGGCGGGGAACTCTCGCGCATTATGCTCGCATTGAAGAAGGTCCTGGCAGAAGCGGAGCGGGTGCCGACCCTCATCTTCGACGAGATCGACGCCGGAATCGGCGGGGCAGTGGCCCAGGCCGTGGGGGAGAAATTGGCCCACATCGCCCGGTCGCATCAGGTGTTGTGCATCACACATCTGCCCCAGATCGCCGGATGTGCTTCGTACCACTACCGCGTGGCCAAGGTGGTAACACAAGGGCGTACGGTTACGAGGGTGGAGCCGTTGGAGGAGGAACAGCGTGTGGAGGAGATCTCGAGAATGCTCGGCGGACGGCGTATCACGGACAAGACCAGGGCCCATGCCCGGGAGCTGCTCATGCGGAGGATGGGGCAATGAGGGGGCTTCGGAAGGCGGGGGTCAGGGACGCCAAGGCCATCCATAGGCTACTTGAGACCTTTGCATCACGGGGGCTTATCCTGCCCAGGCCTTTATGGGACATCTACTCCCATATCCGTGAGTTTACCGTATGGGAAGAGGAGGGAGAGGGGATCGTGGGGGTATGTGCCCTCCATGTAATCTGGGAGGACTTGGCCGAACTGCGGTCCTTCTGCGTGATGGACAGCTACCAAGGACAGGGCCTAGGGGCCCGGCTGGCCGCTTCGGCCCTGGAAGAAGGGAGGGCCCTGGGGGTGCGCCGTGTCTTCGTCCTGACCTATCTTCCCGAGTACTTCNAAGGACTGGGATTCCGGCGCGTGGATAAATCCGAACTCCCACAGAAGGTCTGGGCCGACTGTATTCACTGCGTGAAGTTTCCGGAATGCGATGAAGTAGCCCTCATCCTGGACTTGGAATAAAGACAAACCAGATGAGGAAAAATAATGAAGTATAATTAAATGTAATTTGAACTCTTCTTTTCTTAGAAAAAACTTCAAATTGTTTTTGGTAATATCTTAATTTTTTTGTAAAGTTCATTAATATAGAGAAAACCGGGAGATTCTAGGGGCCATTGTACGGCAAGGATACGGCGGCTGGACGATTTCAACCTTGACAGATGTCGGAAGTATATGTTATAGAGCAACAGATTTTGGATGCATAAAGAGGATCTTGTGCGATGGATTGAAGGTTGTCATCGGTAAATTTTCCGGGTTCGCATCTGTTGACGACCTTCGTCGCCTTCCTGATTGTGGCCGGTCCGTAAGCCGGTGTTCCCTTTCCGCTCTGTGGAGGCCCGGATGTCCGCGGGGCGTCTCACCATCATCCTCGTTTCTCCCGTTCGGGGAAGGATGCGTCAATTTCGAATCTCTCGCTTCGGGTTGGGAGTGGGGATCCTCCTCTTTGTGGGTTCATTGGCAATAGGAGGATACGGACTCTATCTGAAATTAACCCACTCCAAACAGGCTCAAGAGTTGGCCCGTCTCAAGCGTCTCACACAGAAGCAACGAGAGGAGATGCAGGAGCTGGCCAGCCGAATGGAGGGACTGAAGGCCCAGTTGGTGAAGCTCCATCAGTTAGACCGAAGGATCCGCATTATCGCCAACCTGGAGGAAGNGGGGCCCACAGTCGAAGGCGTGGAGGGCATAGGAGGAGTAAATCCAGAAGAGAGTGTCCTCGCATCCCTGGAGAGGGAGCGTCAGGAGGCCTGGACGAACAGGTTGCGGAAGGAGTTGGGGAGCATCCAGGCCTTGGCCCATCGTCAAGAGAAGAGCTTCCGCGCCCTCGAGGAGATGCTCAAGGAAAAGAGGGATCTTCTCGTCCATACCCCTTCCATCTGGCCGACCAGAGGTTGGCTTACCTGCGGTTTCGGATATAGGAGATCTCCCTTCACAGGTCTGAGGGAATTTCACAGGGGACTGGACATCGCCACCAGAAAGGGCACCCCGGTGTTGGCCCCTGCGGATGGAGTGGTGGTCAAGACGGGGAAGGACCGGGGTTTCGGGAATTTCGTCCGCCTGGACCATGGATTCGGCTACCGGACCTTCTACGCCCACCTCCAGGAGATCAAGGTCAAGCCCGGGCAGAAAGTCCACCGGGGGCAGGTAATCGCCACGGTAGGCAACACGGGCCGGAGCACTGGTCCCCACCTCCACTACGAGGTCCATCTCAATGGCCTTGCGGTCAATCCCCTTCGATACGTTCTTAACTGAGTCGCCCTCCTTTTCATTGGACCGCCGAGGATATCCGCGATAGAATAATCAATCGGGCCGTAGGGCCCCCGGTGGAAGACCTCCCTTCAGGGAGGTTTTACGGGAGGCGAAAGGGAAAATTATCATTCCCCTCTCTCTGAATCAGGTGGAAAAGGGGAGAGGAGTTTTACCCCTTTTGTGGGAAAGGATGGGAGCGATGCTGGTTCAGGTGCTCCAGAAGGTCTTTGGCAGTGCCAACGAGAGGGAACTCAAGCGCCTTGCACCCCTCATCGAAGAGATCAATGAGCTTGAGCCCCAGATGCGTTCTCTCAGTGATGCGCAGCTCCGGGCGAAGACCCGTGCCTTCCGCTCCAGGATCCGNGAACGCCTCTTGGAAGTCTTCTCCCAGGAGACGGAGTTGGGCACCCAGGATCTTCGAAGGGTGATCCGAGACCTCTCCCTTCACAAGCTAGTGAAGGAAGAGGATATCTTGGGACGGGAGGGGGAGGATCTGGATCGGGAGGCCCGAGACCGGGCCATGGACTCCCTGAAGGATCGGCTTCGGGAAACCCTCCGGGAGGTCCTGGACGAACTGCTCCCCGAGGCCTTCGCCGTGGTGCGGGAGGCGGCAAGGAGGACTCTGGGAGAACGCCATTTCGATGTGCAGCTGGCAGGTGGGATTGTCCTCCATCAAGGAAAGATCGCTGAGATGGCCACAGGGGAAGGGAAGACCCTGGTGGCCACCCTCCCGGTCTATCTCAATGCTCTGACCGGGCGCGGCGTGCACGTCGTGACAGTCAACGACTACCTCGCCCGAAGAGACCGGGATTGGATGGGGCAGATCTACGAGTTGCTGGGTCTGACCGTAGGAGTCATCTATCACGACATCCCCCCCGATGAGAGAAAGCGGGCCTACGATGCGGATATCACCTACGGGACCAACAGCGAGTTCGGTTTCGATTACCTTCGAGACAACATGGCCATCCGTCTTGAGGATCAGGTGCAGCGAGGGTTCCACTACGCCATCGTGGACGAGGTGGACAGTATCCTCATCGACGAAGCCCGCACTCCTCTGATCATCTCTGGACCCGTGGAGCGCTCCACCCACCGATTCGAGGAACTCAAACCCATGGTCCAGAGGCTAGTGCAGAGCCAGACCTTCTTGGTGAATCGGCTCCTGGCCGAGGCGGAGAAGTTCCTGGAAGAGGGAAAGGAATACGAGGCGGGGATCCGTCTGCTTCAGGCCAAACGAGGGGCCCCCAAGAACAAACGACTCCTGAAACTCCTCAAAGAGGGGGCCAACAAAAAACTGGTGGAGCGGGTGGAACTGGACCACATCCGCGACAAGATGATGTGGAAGATTGATGAAGAGCTCTACTTCAGCCTGGACGAGAAATCCAACGTCGTGGACCTGACAGAGAAGGGCCGGACGGCCCTTTCCCCCAAGGACCCCAACCTCTTCGTCCTTCCCGATTTGGCCGAGTTGGAGAGCGACCCCAACGTCACCCCGAAGGAGAGGCGAAGGGCGGAGAGAGAGTTCATGGAGAAGAGCGAGATCCTCCAGAACATCTCCCAGTTACTGCGGGCTTATTCCCTCTTCGAGAAAGACGTCAACTATGTGGTCCAGGACGGTCGGGTGATCATCGTGGACGAGTTCACCGGAAGGCTCATGCCCGGCCGGCGCTACAGCGACGGCCTTCACCAGGCCCTAGAGGCCAAGGAAGGGGTCAAAATCGAGGGAGAGACCCAGACTCTGGCCACCATCACCATCCAGAACTACTTCCGCATGTACGAGAAGTTGGCGGGAATGACAGGCACGGCCGAGACCGAAGCCACCGAGTTCCACAAGATCTATCATCTGGACGTCGTAGTGGTNCCGACCCATAAGCCCTGTATCCGGGTGGATCATCCCGATGTGATCTTCCGTACCAAGCGGGAGAAGTATCGGGCTATCATCAAAGAAATCGAGGAGTGTTACGACAGGGGCCAGCCGGTGCTGGTGGGCACGGTCTCGGTGGAGGTCTCGGAGCTGCTCAGCAGGATGCTTCCCAAGAGGATCCGTCACTCGGTCCTCAACGCCAAACGGCACAAGGAGGAAGCCGAAATCGTGGCCAAGGCCGGGATGGAACGGGCCGTCACCATCGCCACCAACATGGCAGGCCGGGGCACAGACATCAAGCTGGGGCCCGGTGTGGTGGAGAAGGGGGGGCTCCATATCATCGGGACGGAGAGACACGAGGCCCGACGCATCGACCGACAGCTCAGAGGCCGGGCCGGACGACAGGGGGATCCGGGCTCTTCCCGGTTTTATCTTTCTCTAGAAGACGACCTGCTTCGGATCTTCGGCTCGGAGCGCATCGCCTCTATCATGGACAAGATCGGGATGCAGGAGGGAGAGCCCATCGAGCATCCCCTAGTCTCCCGAGCCATCGAGAACGCACAGAAGCGGGTGGAGCAGCACAATTTCGACATCCGGAAACACCTTCTGGAATACGACGATGTGATGAACCGACAGCGGGAGGTGATCTATGCTCAGCGGCNGCGGATTCTCCTAGGCGACCACCTGGAGGAGGATGTCCAGGAGATGATCCGCGAGTGGGCTGAGGAAGTGGTGGATCGTCTCATCCCCCCCAAGACCCCCCGAGAGGAATGGGATCTGCAGGCCCTCCTGCGGGAGTTGAGGATGCGGCTCGGCGTCTCCCTTCGCGAGGAGGAGTTCTCCCAACTGGACGATCCGGAGNTGCTTCGTGATGAGGTGGCTCAGATCCTCCTGGATCGATACCGCGCCAAGTCCGANGACTACGGTCCTGAGGTGATGCGCACGCTGGAGCGGATGATCCTTCTTCAGAACCTGGATACCTTCTGGAAGGAACACCTCTTGGCCATGGACCACCTGAAAGAGGGGATCGGCCTCCGCGGATATGCCCAGAGGGACCCTCTTCGCGAGTACCAGAAAGAGGGCTACGAGTTGTTCCTGGAGATGAACGCCAAGCTCCGCTCGGAGACCGTGGAACACATCTTCCGGGTGGAGCTGGTGGAGGAGCCCGTGGAGAGACGCCAATGGGCTCCGGGCGGTCTCGTCTATGGGCGAGGAGCGGCCCCGGGCCAGTCGGAAGAACAACAGAGGCCCAAGACCGTCAGGAGGGAGGGGAAGAAGGTGGGGCGGAACGACCCCTGTCCCTGCGGGAGCGGAAAGAAATACAAGAAGTGCTGCGGTCGGTAGAGATGGGGCTCGCCCACGGCGACCCCCTCAAGGTAATTTGAAGCCGAGGAGGAGACCCATACTCGGGCGGGGGGGAGGGGTTGAGCCGGATTTCGTACTCGGTTGGGGGTGTCCACGGTGGAGATGAAAGCGGGTGTGGAGGGATTCGAGTTTGCGGCCGCCTCGTGCGGGCTCAAGGAGGATGGGGAACTGGATATGGCCCTGATCCTTTCCAGGGCTTCGGCGGCTTGTGCTGGGGTATTCACTACCAACCGGTTCGCCGCGGCCCCCGTGCTCCTGGGCCGTCAGAGGCTCAAAGCGGGAAGGGCCAGAGCCGTTCTGGTCAATTCGGGTTGTGCCAACGCCTGCACNGGTGAGCGTGGATATCAGGACGCAGTGGAGAGCGCCCGCTGGCTGGCCCGGGCCTTGGAGGTGCCAGAGGAAGAGGTCTTGGTGGCCTCCACAGGGGTGATCGGGACCTACCTCCCCATGGAGCGGATCCGAAAGGGTATCCAGGCCCTGGTGAGGGAACGGTCTTGTGAAGGGCTTCCCCGCGTGGCGCGGGCCATCATGACCACCGACACCCGTCCCAAGTGGACCGTGAGACGGATAGAGGTGGAAGGGCGGACCATAACCTTGGCTGCTGTGGCCAAGGGGGCGGGGATGATCCACCCCCGAATGGCCACCATGCTTTGCTTTGTTGTGACCGACGCTTCGGTATCCTCCTCTACGCTCCAGAGTGCTCTTGAGGAGGCTGTGGAGACCTCCTTCCATCGGATCACCGTGGATGGCGATACAAGCACCAACGATACAGTCCTGATTCTGGCCAACGGAGCGGCTGGAGGGGCGCCTCTTGAGGAGGAGAGACAGCATCTGGAGGCGTTTCGGGCTTCCCTATGTGAGGTGCTTCAGGAGATGGCACTGGCCATCGTCGACGACGCAGAGGGGAGAACCAAAGTGGTTCGCCTGGTGGTGGAAGGGGCCCTCGATGACTACTGTGCCGACCGGGTGGCGCGGACCGTGGCCCACTCTCTCCTTGTGAAGACGGCCCTCTATGGGGGGGACGTCAACTGGGGTCGGATCCTTGCGGCCGTGGGATACAGCGGAGTTGAAGTAGACCCGGAGAGGGTGGATCTTTGGTACGGCCCGGTACAGCTGGTGCGATCGGGAAGAGGTCTGGGAGAGGAGGCGGAGAGGGCAGCGGAGGAGATCGTAAAGAAAGAGCGGTTCGACATCCGAATCTCCCTGGGCGAGGGAAAGGGATCGGCCGTCCTACATACCTGCGATCTCTCCCACGACTACGTCTCAATCAATGCTTCGTACCGCACGTGACTCTATCATCTATCTCCCAGGCGGGCTTACGTAGAAAATAGCTGGCGTTCAGGAGGTGCCCTTCACTTTGAGAAGTTCTTTTCGATCCCGCCAGAGGCGGGATTTGCGAAAAGACCTTCAATTTCGTTCAGGGCACCTCCTGTCCAGCCTCTGAGTTCTGGGCTGCTATTTTTACGACTCTAGGGTCTAGGGTGCCCCGCAGGGGCATGGGCAGTTAGTTAGAAAGATGCGGAGGAGGAAGGCCAAGACCGCATTCCACGTGGATGGTGTGTTGTGAGGGACCCACTTGGCGCTTGAGACTTCTCTCTCCGAGCATGCAAGACAGCAGGTATCGCCTTGCCAAGATTCCGAAAATCTGATAAAAAAGAGGTTTAGTACTTTGTTGCTGAATCTATGATCAGGCCCAGTGAGGGTCTTCCTTTTTTCCTTCGACCCAAAGACGGACGAACCGAAAGGAGGAGGTGTCAGGGTGGCCACAGTAACCATGAAGAGACTGCTCGAGGCCGGGGTCCACTTCGGTCATCAGACCCGCCGATGGAATCCCAAGATGAAGCCTTATATCTTTGCAGCCAAAAACGGCATCTACATCGTGGACCTGCAGAAGACAGTCAAGCTCTTCAAGAAGGCCTATGAGTTCGTGAGGGAGACGGTGGCGGAGGGGAAGGATGTCCTTTTTGTAGGGACCAAACGCCAAGCACAGGAATCCATCCGGGAAGAGGCGACCCGCTGCGGGATGCCTTACGTGAACCACCGCTGGCTCGGTGGGATGCTGACCAATTTCCAGACAATCCGTAAGGGAATCGACCGCCTCAAGGAGCTGGAAGCCATGGCCGAGGACGGCCGTCTCCAGGAGTACCCTAAAAAGGAGATCCTCCGCCTCGAGAAGGAACGCGCAAAACTGGAGCGGAACCTTGGGGGGATCAAAGAGATGAACGAGCTGCCCGGGGCCGTCTTCATCGTGGACTGCAAAAAGGAATATATCGCAGTGCGGGAAGCGCGGAAGCTGGGGATTCCCGTGGTCGCCATCGTGGATACAAACTGCGATCCGGACGAGATCGACTATGTGATCCCGGGCAACGACGACGCCATTCGAGCCATCCGGCTTTTTTCCTCCTTGATGGCCGATGCCTGTCTGGAGGGCTTGGCCCTTCGCGAAGAGCGGATCCGGGAGGCGGAGGGGGCGTCTGAGGGTGCCGAGGTGCCACCCCCTGAAGAGACCTCGGAGACGGCTGAGCCTCCTTCATCCACGGAGGCCGAGGAGGCCGCCGGAGAGACCGCACAGAACGACCTTGCCGAGCCGGAGCTTCCACCGGAGATGAGGACCTCTCCCGCCGAGGAAGTGGAGACCCGGCCAGAGACCGACCAAGGAAAACGCGAGGATTGAGTCCTGCAGCTTGTGGATAGGGAGGTGAACCGTGGCAGTGGATGCGAAGAGCGTCAAGGCCTTGAGAGAACAGACCGGTGCCGGCGTTATGGACTGTAAGAAGGCACTGACCGAGGCCCATGGGGATTTCCAGAAGGCCGTAGAGATCCTGCGAAAACGCGGGGCCGCCACGGCAGAGAAGAAGGCGGGCCGGGCTGCCAAAGAGGGCCTCATCGGTTCCTACATTCACTTCGGGGGCAAGATCGGAGTCCTGGTAGAGCTCAATTGCGAGACGGACTTCGTGGCCAGTACAGAGGAGTTTCAATCCCTGGCCAAGGACTTGGCTATGCAGGTGGCCTCTGCCCGACCCCTCTATGTCTCCAAAGAGGATGTGCCTGAGGAGGTCCTCTCCAAGGAGCGGGAGATCTACCGGGAGCAGGCCATTGGTGAGGGGAAGCCCGAGAAGGTCATCGATCGCATCGTTGAGGGGAAGCTGAAGAAGTTCTATCAACAGTTTTGTCTCCTCGAGCAGCCCTTCATAAAGGAGGATGAGATCACTGTGGCCGAGAGGATTCAGAGGGCCGTCGCCAAGCTGGGGGAGAACATTGTGGTGCGCCGGTTCGTCCGCTACCAGGTGGGCGAGGGCGAGGCCTCCTGAGCCCGGTTGAGGAGGAGATGTGAGACCGAGATATCGTCGCGTCCTTCTGAAGATCAGCGGTGAGGCCCTGATGGGGGATCAGGGCTTTGGCATCGAGCCGCGGGTGTTGGAGGAGATCGGTGACGAGATCAAGGAGGTGACCGAGCTGGGGGTCCAGATAGGTCTCGTCATCGGTGGGGGGAACATCTTCCGGGGGCTGACGGCGAGCAGTCAAGGTATGGATCGGGCCACGGCCGACTACATGGGGATGCTCGCCACGGTGATCAACAGCCTGGCCATGCAGGACGCATTGGAGAAGCGAGGTGTGGAGACCCGCGTTCTCAGCGCCATCGAGATGCGCGAGATCGCCGAACCCTACATCCGACGAAGAGCCACCCGCCATCTCGAGAAGGGCAGGGTTGTCATCTTCGCCGCCGGCACCGGGAATCCCTATTTCACCACGGATACGGCTGCATCCTTGCGGGCCATGGAGATCGGTGCGGAGGCGATCCTCAAGGCCACCAAGGTGGACGGGGTCTTCGATAAGGACCCCGCACGTCACCCCGACGCCCATAAGCTGGATGAGGTGGAGTATATGGAGGTCCTCAGAAGGGACCTTCGCGTCCTCGATGCTACGGCCGTCTCCCTCACCAGGGACGCCCGCATCCCCATCATCATCTTCAATCTAAAGGTTCGAGGCAACATCAAACGGGTCATCATGGGAGAGCGAGTGGGAACGCTCATTCGGGGGTGAGATCATGGTGAAGGATCTGCTCGACGAGCTCAGTGCGGACATGGAAAAGGTCTTGAAGCAGCTTAGGAAGGACTATGATCGGGTCCGAACGGGTCGGGCCTCTCTCTCCCTCTTGGACGGGATCCGGGTGGATTACTACGGCACGCTGACCCCACTCAATCAGGTGGCCACCCTCAGCGTCCCGGAGCCCCGTCTCATAACCATCCAGCCATGGGACAAAGGGGTTCTGGGCGAGATCGAGAAAGCGATTCAGAAATCGGAGCTGGGCCTGACCCCCATGAACGACGGAAAGATCATCCGCATCGCCATCCCCCCGCTGACCGAAGAACGGCGAAAAGAGTTGGTAAAATTAGTGCGGAGGATGGCCGAGGAGAGGAAGGTCGATTTGAGGAACCGCCGGAGGGAGACCAACGAGACCCTCAAGGAGATGAAGAAGGAGAAAGAGATCACCGAGGACGAATTATTTCGTTACCAAGAAGAGGTCCAGAAGATCACCGACCGCTTCGTTCAGAGAGTGGACGAACTGCTCAGGGAGAAGGAGGAGGAGATCATGGAGATCTGAAGGCCGTGGGGNAGGATTCCGGCCGCTGCGGAAGGGGGAGGCGTGTGTCNTGCACACGCCTCTTGTTATTTTCGAAGCCCTCCAACCGGTGTGGCCTCCGTCCTTGCGTGCGCCCTGGAGCGGGTGCTATACTGGCGGGGCCACGCCTGGGGAACGTCCATGGAAGAACTCCCGTTTCAGAAGCTGCCGAGACATGTAGCCATCATCATGGATGGCAATGGACGGTGGGCCAAACGCCGAGGGCTGCCGAGGATCGAAGGGCACCGCAAGGGGGCGGATACGGTTCGCGCTGTGGTCCGCTCCTGCCGTCGATGGGGCATCTCGGTATTGACTCTCTACGCCTTTTCCCTGGAGAACTGGAACAGGCCTCCCGAGGAGGTTCGAGCCCTCATGGAGCTCCTGAAGGACTACCTCCGCTCGGAACGGGAGGAGATGATCCGCAACGGAATCCGACTTCGAGTCATCGGGAGGATGGAGGACCTGGATCCAGAGATTCAGAAGGTCCTCCACGAGACCATGGAGGCCACCTCAGCGGGTACGGACATGATCCTCAACCTGGCCCTCAGCTACAGCGGACGGTCCGAGATCCTGGGCGCGGCCAGAAGACTTGCTGCTGACCTCCTGAAGGGTCGACTCGCCCCAGAATCGCTGACCGAGGAGATCTTCGAGAGATATCTCGACACGGCGGGCCTGCCGGATCCAGACCTCCTGATTCGGACCAGCGGCGAACAGCGCATCAGCAATTTCCTTCTTTGGCAGACGGCCTATACCGAGATCTACTTCACGGAGACCCTCTGGCCTGACTTCTCTGAGGAAGACCTCCGGGAGGCCCTTCTGGACTACCAACGCAGGGAGAGGCGCTTCGGGAGGACTAGCGAGCAGCTTCGGGAATTCCTCCCATGAGAGGGAAATCCAAGGGTGTCTCTCGTTCCGTTCAAGCTCAACGATGGATGACGGCCCTCGTCCTCCTGGCGGGCCTGGTCCCATGCATCGTCTTTGGGGGAAAGGGGGTCATGGCGGCCTTGGTGGCCGTGGTGGTCCTCCTCGGGCAGCGGGAGTTAGAGAGACTTTTGGAGGTCGACCGGGAATGGGGGTGGAAGCTCCTGGGTTGGATCTCGGCGCTGCTGATTCCGGCGGGGGCATTCTGGAGCGGAGAACGCGGCCTTCTGATGGCCTCCGTCGCATGCCTCCTCCTTTGGATGACCTTGGAGATGTGTCTGAGGCCCGATCCCGAGGGCGTCTCCAGGGACCTGGGCATAAGGCTGTTGGGTTATCTCTATGCGGCTGTGCTGCCTTCCTACTTTCTCCTGGTCCGAGGTCTGCCCGAGGGGGTGCACTGGATCCTGTGGACCATGACCGTCACCGCCGTGGGAGACACCGCAGCCTTCTATGTGGGCAGCTTTTGGGGGAGGCGCAGGCTGATCCCGCGTATCAGTCCCAATAAGACCGTGGAGGGGGCCCTGGCCGGTCTGGCAGGAAACCTGGTGGGGGGAGGAGTGTATGCGGCGATCCTCTTCCCTCCGCTTTTTGGGGGGTCGGGGATCGGGCTGGCCCTGGTGGTGGGTGTCATGGGACAGTTGGGTGACCTCTGTGAGTCCATGCTCAAGCGCTCCGGGAGGGTAAAGGACTCGGGGGGGATGCTTCCGGGTCATGGCGGGATCCTGGATCGGCTCGACAGCCTCCTCTTTTCCATTCCCGTGGTCTATTATTGGGCCGCGCTCTGAAAGAGGAAAAAAGGGAGGAAAAGTGTAGTTCATGGCTCGAAAGAGGCACAAGGGAATCGCGATCCTGGGGTCTACGGGCTCTATCGGAAGAAACACCCTCCGTGTCATCGAACGCTATACAGACCGCTTTCAAGTGGTAGCGCTGGCGGCGGGACGAAACATCGACCTGCTTGCGGAACAGGTCCTCCAGTTTCGGCCTCTGCTGGTGAGTACAGCTCATGAAGAAGGAGCCAGGATTTTACGGGAGCGTGTTCGAGGCAAGATCCACCTGAAGGTCCTACATGGAGATGAAGGACTACGAGCCGTGGCCACTCATCCCGAGGCGCAGATGGTGGTGTCGGCTTTGGTGGGATCCGTGGGGCTGATGCCCACCCTGGAGGCGATTCGGTCAGGAAAGGATGTGGCCTTGGCCAACAAAGAGACCCTGGTTATGGCTGGCCGTGTGGTGACCCAGGAAGCGCGGGATCGGGGTGTCCGGATCCTTCCGGTTGATAGCGAGCACAGTGCCGTCTTTCAGGCACTTCAGGGGTTTCGAAAGGAGGATGTGCGCAGGATCATCCTGACCGCCTCCGGAGGGGCCTTCTTGGGTCTCCCCAGGGAATCCCTGGAATATATCACTCCCAAAGATGCCCTGGCCCATCCTACCTGGAAGATGGGGCAGAAAGTGACGGTGGATTCCGCCTCTCTCATGAACAAGGCCTTGGAGATCATCGAGGCCCGATGGCTCTTCGACCTCCCCCCCTCCAAGATTCACGTTCAGATCCACCCGCAGAGCATCGTCCACTCCATGGTGGAATACATCGACGGATCCGTCATGGCCCAACTGGGCATCCCCGACATGCAGATCCCTATTGCCTATGCCTTGGCCTATCCCGAACGGATCAAGACAGGGCTGCCCCCCCTCAATTTGGTGGAGGCCGGTCCGTTGACTTTTCAGGAACCCCAACGCGATCAATTTCCCGCTCTGGATCTCGCCTATGAGGCCCTGAGGGTCGGAGGGGCCATGCCAGCGGTGCTCAACGGGGCCAATGAGGTAGCTGTGGACGCCTTTCTCCAAGGACGTATCCGATTTACCCGCATTGTGGAGGTAGTAAGACAGGTGATGCACATTCATCGGGATGATGTCCGGGAGGACGACCTGGAGTCCGTCTTGGCAGCGGACCGACGAGCTCGCCAGACGGCCGAAGGCCTCATCGAGAGGGGGCTGATGGGATGATATCCTTCCTCTACGCTCTGGTGGCCTTCGGTATCCTTATTTTCTTCCATGAGTTAGGTCACTTCCTGCTGGCCAAGGCCCTGGGTGTCCGGGTTCTGACCTTCGCGTTGGGCTTCGGGAAAAAATTGATCAAGTTCACATGGAGAGGCACCCAATATGCGGTTTGCGCTTTTCCTCTGGGCGGTTACGTCAAGATGATGGGAGAGGAGCCCGATGAGGAGGTGGCCCCCGAAGATCGTCACCGCTCCTTTTCGGGCCAGTCGGTGGGGAGGCGCTTCCTCATAGTGTTGGCAGGGCCCGTCTTTAACTTGGTGCTGGCGGTCGGCATCGTGTGGGTCCTCTTCTGGGGGGAGGTCCCATACTTGACCACCCGTATCGACCAGGTGCTGGAAGGATCTCCTGCCGAAGCCGCCGGGTTGCGGGGAGGAGACCGGATCTTGGCCATCGACGGGACCCCCGTGGAGCGCTGGCAACAGCTCGTGGATAAGGTGATCCGAAGCGAGGGCAAGAAGATGGTGTTCCGAGTGGAGAGGGAAGGGCAGGTGCTGTCATTCATTCTGAAGCCGAGCCCTCGGACGGTGGTAAGCCGCTACGGAGATGAGATCCGCCTCTGGCAGATCGGAGTTACATCGGCGGGGGAGGTGGCTGTGCGGCATTACGGGCCTGGCGAGGCCTTGGTGGAAGCTGCNCAGTGGACGTGGAACAAGTCCCTCTTCACCCTCCGCACCCTCATCCGACTGGTGGAGGGGAAGGAATCCCTCAAGAATATCGGCAGNCCCTTGCTGATAGGAATGGAGGCGGGCAAGCAGGCCCAAATGGGGGCCGCAAACTACTTCAGCTTCATCGCTTTCATCAGCGTGATCCTCGCTGTAATGAATCTTCTCCCCATCCCCGTGTTGGACGGAGGGCATCTGGCCTTTTTCGCCTTGGAGGCGATCACCCGGAGACCCCCAAGCCGCCGCCTTCGTGGTCTGGCTCAATACGTGGGGATAGTCATCCTGGCATGCATCATGGCATGGGCCATCTACCGGGACTTGGACCGCATCTACCATTGGAAGATCAAGGGAGGAGGTGACGGAAGAGCGGGGGTGGAACGCACCCTCGAACCGCCGCAGGATGGCTCACAGGGGGATCGATGAGGGTCGTCTTGGGTCTGGATGCCTCCACTGAGGCTGGAAGTGTGGCTCTTTTGGAGGGCTCTCTCCTGAGAGGAGAGATCTGGATCCACAGCCCCCAAACTCACTCCCAGAGGATCCTTCCGGCCGTGGATCGTCTTTTGAAGGAGACGAGGGTTTCACTGGAGGAACTGGAAGGGATCTGTGTGGGCCTGGGTCCCGGATCCTTCACAGGGGTTCGTGTGGCCCTTTCCACGGCAAAAGGGCTATCCTTGGCCCTTGGCATTCCCTTGGCCGGGATCTCCACCCTGGAGGCCTTGGCCCACAACGCTTCCCTCTGGGAGGGGGAAATCTGTGCCTTGGTGGATGCTCGAAAAGGATATGTATATGGGGCCCGGTATCGATCCGAAGAGGGCTCTGTGCGGCCTTTGGAGCCCCCCGCGGTGCGCAGGCTGGAGCTTTGGCTGGAGGGGTTCTCCGATACGGTCCTCTTCGTGGGAAACGGGGTCCATGCCTACACCGGGTCCATCGAAAGGATCTTGGGGGGCCGTGCTCGATTCGCCCCCCCAGAACTCCTTCATCCGAGGGCCTCGGTCATCGCCCGCCTGGGGCTCCATCGACTCCAGCGAGGCGATGCCGATGATCTGGACGCCTTGACACCTCAGTATCTTCGGAGGTCCGAGGCGGAGAGGAAGCTGCGGGTAACGTAGGAGCAATATAGTTGGAAGGGAATCCGATTTGATTGATTGACAATCAATAAGGTTTCCTGTATAGATATAAGATCCGTTTGGACTTTTCGATCCTGTTTCCGGATGGATTTTGATTATGGAGCCTCAAGATCTCGAACTGATCGAACGCATTATACCCCATCATCCGGAGCTTCGGGCCCTGATGAGGGAGCATGAGCTTCTGGAAGAGAAATTGGAGAGTTATCAAGGCCGCTACTTGAGTCCTGAGGAGGCCATGGAGAAGAAGCGGCTCCAGAAGATCAAGCTCGCCGGAAAGGACCGAATCGAGGCCATCTTGAGTCGATATCGGGGCCTTCTTGAGAAGGAAGGCCAACGGTTGACCTTCCATGCGGACCCAACGGAGTCGAGTTGAGCCGGAGCTTGGAGGGGACAAGAGGGGGTGATAAAGGGAGATGGGTGTTCGGATTAGACTGGCGAGGATGGGGGCGAAGAAGAGACCGTTTTACCGGATTGTTGTGGCGGATTCAGAGGCCCCGAGGGACGGAAGATTTATCGAGCAGGTGGGCTATTACGATCCCACCAAGGAACCAGCCGTCATCCATCTGGATGCACAGAAGGTCGATCTTTGGCTTCAACGGGGGGCACAACCCACACAGATCGTCTCACAGTTGATTCGCAAGGCCCGTCGTAAGGAGTCCTCGTCTGCCTCCTCGGAATGAGAACTCGTGGGGTCTCTCAGGATGAGGATCATCAGCCCATGATGGCGCGGAGGTGGCCATGGACGTGAACCTCAAAGAGCTCATCAAATACATCGCACAGGCCCTCGTGGATTATCCGGATGAGGTGCAGGTCTCGGAGATCGAAGGGTCCACGACCTCGGTGATCGAACTGAAGGTGGCTAAGGAGGACCTGGGAAAGGTCATCGGGAAGCAGGGAAGGACGGCCCGAGCAATGCGGACCATCCTGAGTGCGGCCTCGACCAAGATTAAAAAGAGGGCGGTGCTGGAGATCATCGAGTAACTCCAGGGACCGATGTGCCATGAGGAGTTTCTCGTCATCGGCAGGGTGCTCGCGCCGCATGGGGTGCATGGGAAGATTCGCATTCGATTCGAAGGTGATGATCCCCAGCACCTCCTCTCCCTGAACCACGTCCGGCTAGGACCCCATCCTCAAGCCCTTAGCGTTCATCGAATCCTTCGGATCCAGCCCCTTCAGAGGGGTCCCTTTATCCTCACTTTGGAAGGCTTCGACTATGAGAAGGCCAAGGGTGCAGTGGGGCAGTGCCTTTGGGTGCGTAGAGACCAACTTCCTCCACTGGAGAGCGATGAATTTTACTGGGTGGACCTTATCGGCCTTCGCGTTCTGACCGAAGAGGGTGAGGATATGGGAGTCGTGGAACATCTCCTGGAGACGGGAAGCAACGAGGTGCTTGTCTGCTACAAGGGAGATAAAGAGGTCTTGATTCCGTTCATCCGGGAGGTGGTTCAGGAAGTGGATCTCAAGGAGGGATGGATACGGATCCGGTTGGTAGAGGGGTTGCTGTGAGTCTGGTGTTCCATATCCTGACCCTCTTCCCCGGGATGTTCGAGTCTCCGTTCCGGTGGGGAATCCTGGCCAAGGCTATCCAAGAAGGGAAGATTCGAGTGGAGACCCATGACCTTCGCGAGTATGGAGTAGGGCCTCACCGTGCCACGGACGACTATCCTTACGGTGGGGGAGAGGGGATGGTTATGAAGCCCGATCCTCTGGTTGCAGCCATCGAGGAGATACGGGCTCGGGGTGCTAAGGGGCCGGTGATCCTCTTGACCCCTCAAGGGGAAGTCTTTCACCAGCAGATGGCCAAGGAGCTGGCATCACTTTCGGATCTGACCCTCGTCTGTGGACGCTACGAGGGGGTGGACGAGCGCGTTCGACAGGGCTGGGTGGACCAAGAGGTCTCCATCGGGGATTACATCCTTACCGGGGGTGAACTGGCCGCCATGGTGATCGTCGATGCGGTGGCCAGGTTGGTTCCCGGAGTCCTGGGCAATGAGGATTCTGCCCTAAAGGACAGCTTCGAAGGTGGTCTTCTCAAGTATCCCCAGTATACAAGGCCGGCCGTATTTCGGGGGATGAGGGTCCCGGAAGTACTCCTGTCGGGGGACCACGGGGCCATTGCCCGATGGCGAAGAAGGCAGGCCTTGAAGCGCACCTTGGAGAGGCGGCCGGATCTTCTTTCCAAGGCCGAGCTCGATTCGGAGGACCTACGCTTCCTGGAGAGGCTTCGGTCCGAGGCCGAGGGGTGAGCGACCCGATGGCGAAGGGGGGACTGCGTCTCTTCCTTACCTTGGTCCATTACCCGGTCTACGACCGAAAGGACCGGGTGGTGGCCACGGCCATCACCAACCTGGACATCCATGATCTGGCCAGGGCGGGGAGGACGTTCGGGGCAGAGGCCCTGCTGGTGGTCAACCCCTTGCAGCGGCAGCAGTGGCTTCTGAGGCGCATTGTGGAGCATTGGAGGAGCGGACACGGAGCTGATGCCCATCCCAATCGTAGGGAGGCACTGAGCCGCGTCCACCCTGTGGGGACATTGGAGGAAGCCCGACACTGGGTGAGGGATCGATGTGGAGTCCATCCTCTTGTTTTGGCCACCACGGCCCGTTCTTTCCCAGAGGCGATGGGATATGGGGCAATGCGAAGCCTGCTGGTCCGCCACGAAGGACCGGTCATGATCCTCTTTGGCACAGGGTGGGGGCTGACACGAGAGGTGATCCAAGGGGCTGACTACATCCTGAGGCCGATCCTGGAGGGAGCCGAATACAACCATCTCTCCGTGAGATCTGCTGCTGCCATCATCCTGGATCGGCTCTTCGGGGATAGACTGGAACGAGAAGTCTCCGCGGACGTCCCCCTGCCAGTCGCCCTCGAAGGGGCCCAAGGCCTCTCTGGGGCGCCTGGCACGGGATCGACGTCCGCCTAGGAGGGATGAGGCAATGTCGGTGCTGGAGATGATCGAGAAGGAGCACATGCGTGTGGATATCCCCGAGTTCCGTCCCGGGGATACGGTCAAGGTGCACGTTAAGATTCGGGAAGGCGGGAAAGAGCGCATTCAGGTCTTCGAGGGGGTCGTCATCCGCAAACGTAAAGGTAACTCTACGGCCACTTTCACAGTGCGGAAGGTCTCCTATGGGGTCGGTGTTGAACGTACCTTTCCCCTCCATTCCCCCATGATCGAGTATATTGAGGTGGTTCAGCGGGGTAAGGTCCGTCAGTCCCGCATCTATTATATCCGGCAGCGAAAGGGTAAGGCCGCCCGGATCCGCGAGCGGCGTGTCTGATTCTCCGTGAAGGGCGCCCTCAAGGTGGCCGTCCTGAGCCCTCCAGATGGAGGCCTAGGCCATGGGTCCTGGAGGATCGGGGTTCCTGCAAATGCCTCTCTTCCCCGGGATTCCCTCGGAGCGGGATCCAGTCGCCTTCGATGAGGGGTTCCGGTGCGCTGTGGGGGGGCTCCTCGCAGGGGTGGATGAGGCTGGGAGGGGACCCCTAGCGGGGCCTGTGGTGGCCGCTGCGGTGATCCTTCCTGAGGGATGTCGGATCGAGGGAGTGAGGGATTCCAAATCCCTTTCGGCCCGGATGCGGGAGGAGGTCTTCGAAAGGATCCGATGCCGGGCCGTGGCCATCGGGGTTGGGGTGGTCGAACCCGATGAGATCGACAGGATCAACATCCTTCAGGCCGCCTTGCGGGCCATGCGGGAAGCCGTCCACAAGTTGCATCCCCGGCCGGCCGTGGTTTTGGTGGACGGTCCTCGAGGGATCGGACTAGACCTTCCCCAGATCCCGGTGGTAAAGGGGGATGCCCGGAGTCAATCCATCGCCGCCGCATCGGTGATCGCCAAGGTTACCCGGGACCGAATGATGCGGCGTTACCATGAACTTTATCCTCAATACGGCTTTGATCGGCACATGGGTTACGCTACCCGTTACCACTTGGAGGCGCTTCGAAAGCACGGCTTCTGCCCCATCCACCGAAGGAGCTTTCGGGGGGTTCGGGGGATGCCGGAAAATACCTTGTTATCGGGGGTGACAGCACCCGAGGATGGATCAGCGTGAGGAGACGCTCCAAGTCGTTGGGAGATCGGGGTGAGGCCGTCGCCCGAAAGGCCCTGGAGGCAAGGGGGTACCGTATCCTGGCCGCCAATTACCGGTGCCCTCTCGGGGAGGTCGACATCGTGGCGCGCACAGGTCGGCAACTCGTCTTCGTGGAGGTGAAAAGCGAGGAAGGGCGAGGGGACATACCTCCCAAGTGCCGGGTGGATCGCCGGAAACAGCGTAAGCTTCGCGATGTGGCTCGCTATTTCCTAAAGGAGAGACGTCTGGAAGGGATAAGCGCACGGTTCGATGTGGTGGAGGTGCGTCTGGAGGAAGGAGAACGCCCCGTGGTGGAGATCCTCCCCAATGCCTTTGAGATCGAGGCCGAGTGACCTTCCGGAGGATCCGGAATCAACTGAGGATGTCCGCCACTTCCAGGAGGCTGAGATCCAGGGTTTTCTTCTTGGAGAGGACCTCCTCCAGCGGGGTGGCCAGAGTCCTATTGCCTACGAGACCCACCATCTTTCCTGAGTCGCCGATAAGCAGCCTCTCGGTGGCGTTCATGCCNAGCCGGCTCCCCAACAGCCGGTCGAAGACCGAGGGAGTCCCTCCCCGTTGCAGATGCCCCAGGACCGTCACCCGTGTCTCGAAGCCGATGCGGTCCTTGAGTTGATCGGCCACCTGATAAGCGGTGGAGGCCCCTTCTGCCACGATGACGATGCAATTGGTGTGTCCATCGTGGTATCTCCGAAGAAGGCGCTCTGCCAAGGCGTCCATGTCCGTTGGGCACTCGGGTATGATGGCGGCCTCGGCACCGCTGGCGATGGCCGACATGAGGGCCAGATATCCGGAATGTCTCCCCATCACCTCGATGATAAAGGCCCTTTGGTGGGAAGAGGCAGTGTCCTTAATCATGTCCACGGCGTGGACGATGGCCGTCAGGGATGTGTCCACCCCCACCGCCATGTCGGTTCCGTACACGTCGTTGTCGATGGTGGCCGGGATCCCGATTGTGGGTATCCCCATTCGTTGAAGAGCCAAGGCACCGGTGAGGGATCCATCACCCCCCACCACTATCATCCCCTGGATCCCAAGCTGGTTGAGATTTTCCATGGCCTGTTGCTGCCCCTCGGGGGTCTTGAACTCTTCGCATCGGGCTGACTGCAGGACCGTTCCCCCTCGATGGAGCATCCCGCTGACGAAGCGGGAGTCGAGCGTCTCATATCGCTTGAGGATGATTCCACGGTAGCCTTGATAGAATCCCACGACCTCCACCCCTTTGTGAAGGGCGGTTCGAACTACTGCCCGGATGACCGCGTTCATACCGGAGGCATCGCCGCCGCTGGTGATAAGTCCGATTCTTCGAATCTCCACCTCCACCTCCTGTGGGATATGCGACCGAGCTGATTCTCTTAGGTAACAGAAGGACCGTGGGCTGTCAATGCCACCTTCGATGGGGGATGCAGATGCTCTTGCTTGTCTTCCCCTCAATACTGGGGGTGAGGAGACCGCGTGCATGGATTGGAGAGCTGGTTCCTTTTCGTGATAGGATGGAGGATGTTGGCATGAAGGATACAAGGCCTCATCCCTTCGGGAGGGCGACATGAAGCAGGGGAAACGGGGCGAACTCTATGTGGTTGCGACTCCCATCGGGAATCTCCAGGATATCACCCTTCGGGCGTTGGAAGTGTTGAAGTCGGTGGATCTCATCGCAGCGGAAGATACGCGAAGGACCCAGAAGTTGCTTCATTCCTACAGAATTCAGACCCCTCTTGTGAGTTACCACGAACAGGGACCCAAGGGAAAGTCGGAGCGCATCGTCCGCCACCTCCTGGAAGGGAGACGGGTGGCTTTGGTGAGCGAGGCCGGCACACCAGGGATCTCCGATCCGGGCTATGAATTGATCCAGGGGTGCCTGAAAGAGGGGATCGATCCGATCCCGGTTCCGGGACCCTCGGTGGTGGCGGCTTTTCTCTCAGTCTGTGGGCTGCCCACCCATCGGTTCGTCTTCGAGGGTTTTCTCCCCAAGAGCGCCTCGCGAAGGAGGCGAAGACTGGAAGAACTTCGGTTCGATCCGAGNACTCTGATCTTCTTCGAGTCACCGAGGCGTCTGGCCGCCACCTTGGAGGCGTTACTTTCGGTGATGGGGAACCGGCGATGTGTGGTGGGCAGAGAGCTCACCAAGCGGTTCGAGCAGCTTCTTCGGGGCACTGTGGAGGAACTGCTGCAGTGGGCTAGTCGCGAGTCGCCGCGGGGGGAGGTCTGTCTGGCCGTGGAGGGGTTTAGAGAGAGCCTTACCCTGTCGGAGAATGTCAGGGAACGAATCGCCTTTTTGAAGGAACGATGTGGATTGGGAGACCGGGAGGTGATCCGGGTGATTCACGAGGAGACGGGCCTGCCCAAGAAGGAGGTTTACAGGCTTTTGACCGAGGAGAGGAAGAGACGAGGGTCCGCCGTGAGGCGGTCCTCGTTGACCTCAAAGGATGGGTCTGTTAAGTAGAACAAAGGTCCTATTCGGAGGCATTGGGAAAGGCCCCGACCCTTCACGGGTGATCTTTTCCCAATCTTAGATGCCATGGAATCGATTGAGAAAACCTACATCATTAAGAATCGCCTTGGGCTCCATCTTCGGGCGGCCAACAAGCTGGTCCGGGTGGCCAGCCGGTTCCGATCGGACATATGGCTGTCCAAAGACGGCCTCGATGTGGACGCCAAGAGTATCATGGGAATCACTCTCTTGGGCGCAGCGTTCGGAAGCCGCGTGACCGTCAAGGCCAGAGGGGACGACGCAGCGGAGGCAGTAGAGGCCATCGGGGCCCTAATTGAATCCAAATTTGAGGAACAGGAGGAATAAACGTGCGTCCTGTGGAGGAGGGTCCTTTGATCGGAGTCGGTGCCTCTCCGGGAATCGCCATCGGGAAGGCCTACCTGGTGGATCGGAAGAAGGTGGAGATCCCCCGGTTCTCCCTGCTGGAGGATCACAGAATTCCGGAGGAGATCGAACGGTTCCGGGAAGCCGTGCGGCGTTCCCAGGAGGAATTGAGGGAGATCCGCGAGCGGGTTCGAGCCTCATTGCTGGAGGAGCATCTGCACATCCTGGATGCCCATATACGCATGCTTCAGGATCGGTCGCTCCATCACGAGACCGTCCGGGCCATCGAACAAGAGCGGATCAACGCTGAATGGGCCCTTTCCAAGGTCCTGGAAAAATTCCGGAAGATCCTGTTGGGGGCCGAGGACGACTACTTGAGGAGCCGGGTGGCCGATCTGGACTTCGTGGGCCAGCGCCTTCTGAGAAACCTCAAGGGGGAGGTGCAGGAGAGCATCTCTACGATCCGCAAACAGGTCATCGTGGTGGCCCATGACCTATCCCCGGCCGATACGGCTCAGATGGACAAATCCGTCATTCAGGCCTTTGTCACGGATATGGGGGGGCGGACCTCTCACACGGCTATCGTGGCCCGATCTCTGGAGATTCCCGCGGTGGTCGGTCTGGAACGCATCACCGAGCGCGTTCGAACCGGCGACACCCTGATCGTGGACGGGGTGCGAGGGGTGGTTTGGGTCAACCCTTCCTCGTCCGTTCTCGAGGAGTATCTGCGACGGCAGACCCAGTATCGGGTCGTTCGTGAGGAACTGCTGACTTACGCCCGCCTGATGGCGGAGACGCGGGACGGGTACCGCGTCGTCGTCCGGGCTAATATCGAGATCCCCGACGAGGTAGAATCGGTCAAGAGACATGGCGGGGAGGGGATCGGTCTCTACCGGACGGAGTTCCTTTACCTCAACCGAACGGACTTTCCCTCCGAAGAGGAACACTATCTCACCTACAGGAGAGTGGTGGAGGAGATGGCCCCACGGTCCGTCACGATCCGTACCCTGGATATCGGTGGGGATAAGCTCCCGCAGGCCGCCCAGGCCCCCGAAGAGAGCAATCCGGCCTTGGGGCTGCGGGCTATCCGATACTCCCTAAAGGAGCTGGACGTTTTCAAAGACCAACTCCGAGGCATCCTGAGGGCCAGCGCTCATGGCAAGGTGCGCATCATCCTCCCCATGATCTCCGGGGTGGCGGAAATCAAACAGGTCAAGGAGGTCTTGGGGGAGGTGCAAGAGGAGCTTCGGCAGCGGCGGGTAGCCTTCGACCCGGAGATTCCCCTCGGGGTGATGATCGAGGTGCCCTCGGCGGCCTCCATCGCGGACCTCCTGGCCAAAGAGGTGGACTTTTTCAGCATCGGCACCAACGATCTGATCCAGTACACGCTCGCCATCGACCGGGTCAACGAGCACGTCGTCTATCTCTATGAGCCTCTTCACCCGGCTGTGATTCGTATGCTCCGTGCTGTTGTGGAGGCAGGTCACCAGGCGGGAATCTCTGTGGGAATGTGTGGGGAGATGGCTGGAGAGCCCCTCTACATCCCCATCTTGCTTGGGATGGGATTCGATGAGCTGAGTATGAACACCTTGGCCATCCCCGTGGTGAAAAAGCTGGTCCGTTCCGTGACGCTTCGGGACTCCTTTGAGCTTACGCAGCGGCTGTTCACCTTCAGGACTGCGGAGGAGATTCGGGACGAAGTGGTCCGCACCCTCCGCGGCTGGTTCCCCGAGGAATGGGACGATCTGGCCGCTCAGGAGGAGATTCTGCGCACGCTCCGGGCCTGACAGAACGTGCCGGACGGCGCTCGTACCGAGAGGGCTTACATGATCTCCGATACCAGAATCCGGAGTGCCTTCTCCTCCATCGAGGAGGTGCAACGCCGACTGGAGCAACAGGACTATGTGTGCTCCGTTCGGCTGGCCACCACCGTCTTCCTGGCCGACAAGATGGGCAAACCGATCCTGGTGGAGGGGCCTGCCGGGGTGGGGAAGACCGAATTGGCCAAGGCGCTTGCCGCCGCCCTAGGACGCGAGCTCATACGTCTGCAGTGCTATGAGGGGCTCGATGAAGCCAAGGCCCTCTATGAGTGGGAGTACGCCAAGCAGCTCCTCTATACCCAGATCCTGAGGGACAAAATCGGCGAGGCGTTGGAGGGGTGTTCCACTCTCACGGAGGCCGTACGGAGGATTGCCGAACAAGACGATGTCTTCTTCTCGCAGGAGTTTCTGGTGCCCCGACCCTTGTTGCGGGCGGTGGTGGCCGAAGAGCCCATCGTCTTGCTCATCGATGAGGTGGACAAGACAGATCCGGAATTCGAGGCCTTCTTGCTGGAACTGCTCAGCGATTTCCAAGTCAGCGTCCCCGAGCTGGGCACCCTCCGGGCGCGATGGGTTCCCCATGTGATCTTGACCAGCAACAACGCCAGGGAGATGACCGAGACGCTCAAACGGAGGTGCCTCTATCTGTATCTGGATTATCCGGATCCGGAGCTGGAGCGAGAGATCGTCCATCGGAAGGTCCCCGGCATCTCCGGAAGACTGGCCGAGCAGGTGGTCTCCTTTGTTCAGAGGATCCGTACCCTGGAGATGAAGAAACGGCCGAGCATCGGCGAGACGTTGGATTGGGCCCGAGCCCTCGTCCTGCTCAACGCCCAACACCTGGACCCCCCTCTCCTCCGCGAAACCCTCAACGTGCTGTTGAAGCACGAACAGGATATCGCCCGGGTCGAGGAGGAGATCAAGGGACTTGGTGGCGGGTAAAGTCGGACTCCATGGAAGAACAGATCCTTCGGTTCGTGGATGCCCTGCGTCAAGGTGGGGCTGCGGTGAGCCTCTCGGAGGTTTTGGACGCCTTTCATGCCCTCGATGAGATATCTCTTCAATCCCGAGAGCACGTTCGTGAGGCCTTGCGGGCTACCCTGATAAAGGACCCGCGTCATGAAGAGGAGTTCGAACGGCTCTTTCACCTCCATTTCTCCGCCCTGAGCCAGCCTTCCGTTCCCCCGAGTTCCGGGTCAGAAGAAGATCCAGGGCGCTTCGTCTATGATCCGGTTCTGGCTCAACGCCTGAAGGAGGCCGGGGTCGAAGCCTCTGCCTTGGCTGAGGCAGTGCTGATGGGCAGGGGAATGGCCCTTGAGCAGAAGGCTGCAGCAGCCGCGTGGAGTGCCGGGGTGGGGACGGCCCGGACCCCGCTCCAGGTGGGCTACTTTACCCACAGGACCCTGGAACGGCTTGGGATAGAGGTCTTAAAGGAGGAGATCCATAGGATTCTGGAGGTCTTGCGGAGGGGATCCACCCCCGATGACGCATGGAAAGAGATGGAAGCGGTTGCCTTATGGAACCTCGAGGCTCTTCGTAGGCTGGTGAAAGGGCTGGTGGAGAGAGAAGTGGCTCGGCATCGACGGGCCCTGCAGCGGCAGGTGCACACGGAGTCCATCTTGACCAAGTCCTTCGGCGCTTTGACGGATCTGGAGATCCTCCAGATGCAGAAGGAAGTGGCACGTCTTGTGGACAAACTCCGCAGCAAGATCGCCCGTCGTGAACGGAGACGTCCCCGGGGTCGATTGGACCTGAGAAGGACCCTGCGGTGGAACCTTCGATATGAAGGTCTCCCCCTGCAACTGAAGTTCAAAAGACGCAGGAAAAAGAGGGTTCAAGTGATGGCGTTGTGCGACGTTTCCTCCTCTGTCTGGACGGCGTCCCGCTTCATGCTGCACCTCCTCTATGCCATTCAAGAGCAATTCTCCTCGGTGAGGAGTTTCATCTTTGTCAGCGAGCTGGGAGAGGTGACTAGATTCTTCCAAGACTACCCTGTTCAGGAGGCCCTCGGGCGGGCGTTGAAGGAGTCGGGTGTCCGCCTTTTCAGCTATACGGACTATGGGGAGGTCTTCCTGAAATTCCATGAGGAATATTTGGGAGAGGTCAACGGCCGCACCGTGGTGATCATTATTGGGGATGGCCGCAACAATCACCTTCCTTCCCAAGCCTGGGTGCTGGAACGGATCCGCCATAGGGCCAAACGCCTCATTTGGCTGAACCCAGAGTCTCGATCCACTTGGGGCTCCGGCGACAGCGTGATGCATGAGTACGCCCCCATGTGTCATATGGTGGAAGAGTGTCGAAACCTAAAGCAACTGTCTCGATTTATCGACACGCTGGTGGTTTGACCCGGAGGGACCGAGGAAGGGGATTGTCCATGGGTGCGGCTGCCGGATACAATGAGATACATAGAAAATAGCTTTCCCTCNCCGGCGAAGCGGCGCAAGGCTCGAGGCGAGGGACACCCACCGAACATGGAGCACGGAGTGTGGAGCTCCACCATAGGCGGGGTAGCCGCAGGCTTCAGCCTGCGTATTATAGAGGCTGCATTGGTAATAGGTGTGCGATCATTTTCATGACTCCAGGGTGTCACGCCTGGGCGGGACATGGCAGTTACAATGGAGAGGTGGGAGGACCCGTCCATGCCCTGGATGGAGGCGGGAGGGTGGACACCGTTTTGATTTCCCAAGGAGAGGGGGGTTGGCAATATGCTCAAGAGGGGTGCGGAGGCGAAAGAGTCGGACAAGGCCCTCCAGAAGCGGGTGGAGGAGTTGCTCGATCTGTTCGAGGAAATCCAATCCAGCGAGGAAGTGCCCGAGGATGCCCTAACCAGCTTTGAGGGCAACTACGTGCGGCTTCCGAGGGAGGGCAAGCTCCGTCTCTTCGAGGGGTTCATCCATCGTTTTGAGATAGGCCGGGAGGAGCTTCAAGAGGAGCTGGAGGGCCTCCTTTCGGTCACGGACGAGGATCCTTTCTCCTGGAGCCGACGGCTAAGCCGCCTCCGAAAAAGGTTGGAATCCCCCAGGGTGAAAGGATTTCGTCGGTTCGTCAATCGGTCCGGGGGTCTCAAATTCCTCCTGGACTTCCGTGCCGATCTGCTCGCAGCTCACCGGCAATCAGCCATGGACTTGGAACCGCTCGACGAAGATATCGCTCACCTATTCAATTCCTGGTTCCAGCAGGGGTTTCTTTTCCTGCAAGAGATCACCCAGGACTCTCCCTACCGGCAGATCCTCTTTCTGAAGGAACATGATATGGTCCATCCCATGGCCCGTATCGAGGAGATGGGGGACCGGCTCGGTGAGGATCGGAGGTGCTTCGCCCTCTATCACCGGACCATGCCCGAGGAACCGGTGGTATTCATCGAAGTGGCCCTCACCCGGGGTATCGCTCGTTCCATTCATGATATAATTGGAGAGAAGCAGAGCGAGGGTTCCACCAAAGGAGAGCCGGATACGGCCATTTTCTACTCCATCAACAACACCCAGAACGGCCTGGCCGGTCTGGGACTGGGCAAAGTCCTCATCTTTCAAGTAGTAGACGCCATCAAGAGGGACCGGCCCAACATCAAGACCTTTTCCACCCTGAGCCCTCTCACCGGTTTCTGGGAGCGTTATCTCAAGCGAATCCTACAGGGGGACGATGCCTCCTTTGTGCTCAAGCGGGACTCTTTGGGGTCCTACTTCTCCGAAAAGGCCAAACAGGCCCTGAAGGCACACTTCTCCGAGGTGCAGGGGAGTGCCCCGGAGGATCTTTCGGACCTGCTGGTGGAGATCCTTTCCGATTCCCAATGGATCGACGATCCCGTCTACACCCGGTTGTTGAAAAAGCCCCTTCAAGAGATCGCTTACCATTACATCACCCAGGAGAAGAATCGGAAGGGGAAACCCTTGAATCCTGTGGCCAACTTCCACCTGGGCAATGGGGCCAGCGTCAGTATCCGAAACGTCAACTTCGGGGCCAACCGTTCTCCTAGAGGCCTTCAGGACTCTTGCGGTCTGATGGTGAACTACGTCTACTCCAGGACCTGGCTTCAGCAGATCGGCAGTACCATGCAGTCCCTTCTTCCCTGGAAGGGATGATTTTTCCAAGAGTTTATCGCGTATTTATGCCATGGGGGGGAGCCGTGGCATTGACATATTTCACACTTTCCACTATAATCCGCCCCGCTTCATCTAGGAGGGAAGGTGCCCGGAGTGGGATCTCGCCGGGAACAAGAAGGAAAGAATAGCTAGGGAGGAGGTAGAAGATGCCGTTGGACCCGACCAAGTATGCGGACTGGCAGATCGCGGAGGAGGCGGAAAAGCACATGAAGCGATCCGAGCAGCTGGCCGAGGAGCTGGGGATCACCAAAGATGAGCTCCTTCCCCACGGCCATTACATCGCCAAGGTGGATTACGCTCGGGTCTTGGACCGCCTGAAGGACAAACCCGACGGGAAGTTCATCGAGGTGACGGCTATCACCCCGACCCCTTTCGGGGAAGGGAAGTCCACCACCACCCTGGGCCTCCTTCAGGGGTTGGGAAAGCGGGGAAAGAAAGTTACGGCGGCCATACGACAGCCCTCCGGTGGCCCCACCATGAACATCAAGGGGTCCGCGGCGGGGGGCGGGCTGTCTCAGTGCATACCCTTAACGGAATTTTCCCTGGGGCTGACCGGGGACATCAACGCTGTGATGAACGCCCACAACTTGGCCATGGTGGCCCTCACGGCCCGCCTGCAACACGAGTTCAACTACTCCGATGAGCAGTTGGCCCAGCGCAATCTGAAACGCCTCAACATCGATCCTCGAAATGTGGAGATGGGGTGGGTGATAGACTTCTGCGCTCAGGCCCTCCGCAACATCATCATCGGAATCGGCGGGAAGATGGATGGATTTATGATGCGCTCCTGGTTCGGCATTGCTGTTTCATCCGAAGTGATGGCCATCCTCTCCATTTTCAGCGACCTGGCCGACCTGCGGAAGCGCATGGGCGGGATCGTGGTGGCCTACGATAAACAGGGCAACCCGGTTACCACCGAGGACCTGGAGGTAGCGGGCGCCATGACGGCCTGGCTCCGCGAGGCCGTCAACCCGAACATGCTCCAGTCCATTGAGGGGCAACCCTGCTTCGTTCACGCTGGCCCATTTGCCAACATCGCCGTGGGGCAGTCTTCCGTGGTGGCGGATAAGATGTGCTTGAAGTTGGCCGACTACCACATTACCGAGTCCGGATTCGGGGCGGATATCGGCTTCGAGAAGTTCTGGAACGTCAAGTGCCGCTATTCAGGGAATATCCCCAATGTCTCCGTGATCACGGCCACCATTCGGGCCCTGAAGCATCATGGAGTCAATGCGGGGGCCCCTCCTGTGGTGCCCGGAAGGCCCATCCCCAAAGAATACTTCGAGGAGAACCTGGCATGGCTGGAGGACGGTATGTGCAACCTCCTCCATCACATCCAGACCGTCAAGAAGGCCGGCATCAACCCCGTGGTGTGCATCAACGCCTTCCATACGGACACGGACGAGGAGATTAAACTCGTCAAACGGATGAGCGAGGAGGCCGGTGCACGGGTGGCCGTCTCCCGTCACTGGCGCTACGGGGGCGAAGGGGCCTTGGAGTTCGCTGATGCGGTGTTGGACGCCTGCGAGGAGGAGGTGAACTTCCGGTTCCTCTATGATTTGGACACTCCGCTACGCAAACGTATCGAGCTGATCGCTAAGGAGGTCTATGGCGCCGACGGAGTGAGCTATTCGGCGGAGGCCGAGGCCAAGGCCGAGCGTTTCGAGAGAGACCCCAAATTCAGGGACTATGCCACCATGATGGTCAAGACCCATTTGTCCCTCTCTCATGATCCCACCCTCAAAGGGGTTCCCAAAGGGTGGACCCTCCATATCCGGGACTTCCTCACCTATGGTGGAGCGCGGTTCATCTGCCCGGTGGCCGGCAACATCAGCCTCATGCCGGGGACGAGCTCGGATCCCGCCTTCCGGAGAGTGGACGTAGATGTCAACACGGGAAGGGTCAAAGGGCTCTTTTGAGAAATAGACTTTACTCGGACGCAAGGGGGGCTGTCGCCCCCCTCTTTTTTTGAGATTGTCCCCACAGATCCTCCCATCCAGATTGAGGGAATGCCTTCGAGCCTTTGGACGAGGTGGCCGTCCAGCTCTTCCAAGGGGATGAGAGGAACCTGTTCCAAGGATATGGTCAAAGGGCCTCGGGGGGGCGAGGGGACTCATCCGCTGGGGCGGGTGGGAGGGCTAGATCCAAGCGGATGCGGTTCGGTTCCAGCCGTCGGACGTGGACCAATCCCCCATGTTTGTAAAGGATGATCTTGGAGATGGGGAGATCCAGGAGAGAAGGATCCGGGACCCCTTGCGAGAGGAAGGGATAAAAATAATGCTCCAGGTCTTCGGAGGTCAAGGTGGAGCTGGGGTACTCGAGCCGGATCCGTACCCACTCGTTTTCCCGTCGAGCCTGGACCCACAGGGTCTGCCCTCGGTCCATGTAGAAGAGGGTGTGCCTGCAAAGAGTCTCCAGGGCCCTTCGGAGCATGGAGGGGTCCATGAGCACGGGAGGCAACCCATCCTGGATCCTCCATGAAAGGTCCAACCCCCTCTGCCTGAATTCAGGACGTAGGTCCTCGAGGAGGGCCTCCAACATGGCGCCCGGATCCCCTGGAACAGTCCGGATCTCAAGAGGCTGGATATAGGCCAGGATCATCTGGAGAATCTGCTCAAGCCGTTGCACTTGACCCACCACCACCCGCACCCATTTCTGTGCTGGATGATCCTTGGGGAGTTCCTTCTGGAGCCGTCTGGTAAGGCCTCCGATGGAGGTGAGAGGGTTTCGGATCTCGTGAGCCAGCCGGGCGGAGATCTCCCCCAGCGTCCGGAGTTCCTCAGCCAGGAGGGTCTTTTCCTGAAGGCTCTTCTCGCTCGTGATATCGACCAGGATTCCATCCACCTGGACGATCGTGCCTTTCTCATCGGTGCGAGGCAAGGCGTGTTCCCGGACGTAGACAATACGGCCTTGGGTGTGTTCCATTCGGTATTCCGCCATCCATTCCCGGGCTTGAGCCAGGGACTGGAGGAACCCCTCCTTCACTCGGTCCCGATCCTCGGGATGGATGTAAGGGTCCAACTCTCCGATGCGCGAGATCAGTTCCTGGGGCTCCACTCCCAACAGTTCTTTCACGAACTGGTTGACGAAGGTGATCCTTCGTTGCGGCGTCATCTGATAGACCACCAGAGGGACACGATCCACGAGGATACGATACTTCTCTTCGGATTGCCTAAGTTCCTGGAGCCGTTTTTGGACTTCCTTCTCCAGGTCCTGGGCATAATCCCTCATACGCTGCCGGGAAGCCTCTAGNTATCCNACCATATTGTTGAGGGCCCTGGCGAGCTGACCGATCTCGTCCCTCCCCCGCACGGGCATGTGCAGCCGATCTCCGGAGACTATCTCCGCGGCTCCCCGTGCCATCTCTCGGATGGGGGTGAGGAACCGTTGGACCACCAACCAGACCACCCCCGTGGCCAGGATCAGAGCGATGATCTCCACCAGAGCCATGGCACGGCGGCTCCGTCGGATCAAGGGGAGGACAGGGGCCCGACTGATCCGGAGCTCCACGAGGGCCACCACGCGGCCTGAAAAGTCGGAGACCGGACCCAGGAGCCCCGAGACCTCATCCTCATCGGGATAAGGCATCCAGAGGAGGGGAGTCCGTTGTCCCTGAAATCGATCGAAGTCCCGGAGTGAACGCGAGGGGGGCTCTGATAGGGTGGAGGCCAGAGCGAGAATGCGCCNCTCGTCCTTCGGATCTTTAACATAGAGGGTGAGATCGCAACCGTAACGNGATTTGAAGGCCCTGATGAAGGGATTCCCAAAGGAATAACCCACTTCCACGGTGCCCACGACCTTCCCCTGGAAGGCTACGGGGGTGACCCCCCGGATGCTGTAGCCTGTGTTGCCCCATTCCAGACCTCCCACGCCCCCCCCTTTTTCTATGGCCTTGAGGATCGTGGGTCGATAGGAGGCCATCTCCTCGCCGAATTGGGAGGGAAGGTGCACCCGGAGGAAGGAGACGGCCCCCGGAGTGTGAAAATGGATCTGGCGGATTCCAAACTCCTTCCTAAGCCTATCGTAGATGGGCAGGAGATGGGAAAGGAGAGCCTCGCGGTCTCTTTTTGCGAAGGACCGCTCCACTTGAGGGTCGTTGGCAATGGCCACGGCCAGACTTAACGCCTGGCGGGTCTTCTCCTCGATTCCCTGGAGGAATTGTTTATAAAGCCCCTCCAGGATGCGCCGCTCGTTGAGATAAATGAGCTTGTGCTGGGAATGAAAGGCGATCCAGACCAGAGAGGTGGTCCCCGCAAAGGATAAGAGGAGAAAAGGGATCAGCAGCTTCCATCTTAGACTGAGGTCGCGGAAACCCATTGACTGTGGCTCTCGGGGGGAGAGGAGAACATGTAACCTCTCCTCCTGGTGGGGTGGAGGATAAAGGCTTCTCAACGCCATTTATAGAGCGTATTCTTCGTCGTGACAAGAGGAACGCAAAGCCACCTCAAACGAACCTGGACGGCTTCTTTGGTTTTGACATGCCCCCTGATAAGAGAGAGCAGAGGAGGTTGATCCCATAGTCTTTTGGGATAGAATGAGACAATGAGGCTTTCCTTTCCCAGGATGCAACGGTTCTTGGGACTTCAAAGGGAGGACCTCCCGGCCTTCTGGGGAGTGACACTCCTCTTTTTTACTCTTCGCTTCGGCGAGATCTTTCTCACCAACTTCTCCGAGACCGCCTTTCTGAAACGTTATGGGGTGGAGCACCTCCCCGTCGTATTCTTCGCCAACGGGATCATTTCCTTCTTCGTCGTTACCTATCTGGGCATGCTCCTGGGGTCCTTTCCACTGAGGCGTTCCCTCAGCTGGATCATCTTAATCATTGGAGTGTTGACCGCTGGGATGAGGGTGGTCCTTCTTTCGGGGCCACCCCTGGTCTATCCCCTCCTCTATGTGATGAAGGTCCAATTCCCGGCCGTCTACTTGATGTTATTTTGGAACCTCTGCAACGAGCTCTTCCATACACGTCAGGCCAAGAGGCTCTTTCCTCTTATCTCCGCTGGCGGGACACTGGGGACCGTGGCGGGGAGCTATCTGACGGCCCCTGTGGGGAGGTTGATGGGGACGGATGCCCTCTTAAGCCTCTACGGAGGACTCATGGTGGTCCTTGGCCTGTCCCTGCGGGTGACATGGCCGAGGGGCAATGTGGTCGGACAAGTGGAGTCGTCAGCGGAACCTGTGGGGGAAGCCCCCCCCAAAGGACTCATTCGATTTCTGAAGGAAGTACAGGGTCAGCCTCTGGCACGCATCCTCATCTTGATCACCCTCCTTCCCAACTTGGCCCTCCCCCTACTGAACTTCCAATTCAGCTATATCCTGGACCGTCATTTCGTGGCCGAATCAGCTCTATTGAACTTCTACGCTTGGTTCCGAGGGACCTTCCGTATCCTGACGTTCGGCCTGTTGCTTCTGACTCCGAGGATCTACCGACGCCTGGGTATCCCTACGTCCCTAATCTTCCATCCTCTCAACTACATCGTAGTATTTGTGATCCTAGGGCTCTCGTTTACCTTACCCGCCGCCATCTATGCCCGGGTCAGTACATCTATCCTCCGGACGGCCCTCAACAACCCGGCGAGGGGGGTCTTGGTGGGCCTGCTCCCACCCGCACTTCGAGGTCGGATCCGACCTTTTCTCCGGGGCACCGTGGCCCGGACCGGGGCCCTGATGGGGTCCTTGGTGTTGCTTTTCACCCAGCGGTTTTGGTCGCCCAAGGAGCTCTGCTGGGTGGGATTGGTAGTGGTGGGATGTTGGGTCGGGGCCGCCTTTGTACTCAAGCGACGCTATGGCGACTATCTGCTGCAGTCCTTTGATCGCGCCCATCTGGATGTGAAAAGCCTGGATGAGGAAGAGCTCCGCACCTTGCTCCAGGATGCGAGGGCCATGCGGATCCTCATGGATCGGATCCGATCGGAGGAAGGGGGTCGTTGTTCATGGTATGCGGCCTTCCTGGCACGGATCGGGCATCCCTTCCTCAATAAACTTGTCCTGGAGATCCTTCCCCACAAGGACCCGCAGTGTCAAAAGGCCCTCCTTGAGATGATCCCCCCGCCCCTGGATTCCGAGGTGGTGGACCGATTGGTCGCCGTGGCCCCCCGAGTCTCGGAAGTGGCGCTTCCCGTGTTGATTCAGCGTGTCGGAGAGACCGATTGTGCGCGTCATCGGGCCTTCTTGCAGGCTTTAGGTGAGCATTCCCGGGCCGAGGTGAGGATGGCCTCCCTTCTGGCTCTCTACGGGTGCGAGGGGCCGAGCGGTTGGGCCGAACTACGGAGGCGGGTCGAGAAGGCCTTAGAGGCCCAGAGTCTTCCCTCCCCGGAGCTTATTCGGGCCATTGGACGAACAGGAGATCCCGCATGGATTCCTTGGATCCGGACATGGGTCCGCCGCGACATAGAAGAGGAGGTTGTTGTCGCTGCTCTGGAGGGGCTTTGCCGGTGTGCTGCCGCGGGTCAGTTGGCGGAGATTATAGACAGGATACGGGAGGATACTCGATGGCGCGTTCGAGAGGCCCTGGTACTTCATCTCCCCTCGGAGGTCCTTCCCTCTACCATTTGGGGTTTCTTGGAAGACCCCCACTTTCGGGTGCGCCGGGCCGCCTTTCAAAGATTATCCGAGATGGGTCGGATTCCGCTGCGCCGTTTTCTTCACTGGGTCTCCCATCCCAACCCCCAGGTTCGGAGAGGGGTCCTTCGGGCCGCTGAACGGCTTTCTCTCTCCATCGGGGATCTGAGGCTCGCCTCGGAAGTCTGCTTGAGACGCGCTTTTGGATGGGATCGACTGGTTCGGATTTCTGACCAAATGGAGGATGGAGATCCGATTCAGGCATTGGTTGTCCGTTACCTTATGGAACGCAGATGGATCGAGGTGGAGGCGGGCCTTCTGGTCTGCGGACTTCGAGATCCTGAAAGAAGGATGTGGACGGTGGTGGACGAGCTCCAGTCCGCGGACATCAGGATGCGGTCCAATGCGGTGGAGGCGGCCGAATACCTCCTTCCGCGCAGAAGACGCGCACACTGGATTTCGTTGTTGGATGAATCCCAGCATCATCAAAGAGAGGCCTTGGCTCGAGAGGTGTGGGGCGTCCATTTGCGCGGCGAGGATCCGGCCCTCAGGATTCTCTCGAGTCTGAAGCGACAGGTGACGGAAGTGGGCCGGCGGGTGCTGGCAGAGGGCGGGGAATGGCTGGCAAGAGATACTCTGGGGAGGGCCCTTCTGACCGCACTCTCCGTGATTTCTCCTGAAGGTGAGAGTCCGTCGCTTTCCAAGACCTCCGAGCCCAAGAGAAGATCTGGAGGGGATGTCTGGAGGGAGAGGGGCATGATGTCTACAGTAGAAAAGATGGTCTATCTTCGGGAGGTCTACCTCTTCGAAGACCTCACGGTGGAAGAACTGGCCGCGGTGGCCGAGGTGGCCAGGGAGGAGGAACATCCCCCGGGGACGATCCTCTTCCGGGAGGGGGATCCTGCGAACTCCTTCTTCATCGTGATCCAAGGTGAGGTCGTCGCCATCAAGGATTACGGTGGACACAAAGAGTTCGTCTTCCGCCGCATTACTCCTGTGGATCACTTCGGCTGCATGTCGGTCTTCGACCGCCAACCCCGTGCAGCCACCGCCAAGAGTATGCAGACTACCCGCCTGTTGGTCATCGATCGTCCTGCCCTGATGGACCTGCTCCTGGAGATTCCGTCCATCTCCGTAAAGATCTGCTCCGTGTTGTCTCGTCGTTTACGGAACCTGCTGGAACAGGGCCCTTCAGCCTAGGGCTCCAAGGCATCGGAGGAGATGGTACACAAATTGCTGCCTTATCTACCGGAGGAGGAGGGCCTCCAGTGTGATGTCCCTCTAGGAAGGGCATGGCCTCCGAATAAAGGGGCCTTGAACCCGAAGATAGAAACGAAATCGTAAGATTTGTTACAAAATGGACCTAAAGAAGGTCTGCCATGAGCCTGTGGGATATCCTGCTCCCTTTCGAGATCGGGGCTTTGGTTGGACTTTCCGCCTATCTCTACGTCCTCGAGAAGCGGTCTCGTTTTCTCAAGAAGCAAGAAAAGAGGATCCAGAAGGCCAATCAGATGCCCAAGCTGATCGAAGAGATCTCATCATAATAGAAAAAAGGGGCTCCACCTTTNTGTCCAGGGAGGCCCGTGAGCAAGAGGTTTTTTCCGTTTAGAAGGATTGCAAAGCGTCGAGGACTCTGATAAGAAAGGATAAAGGAGGTTTCGGGTTCCCCAAACTTAATGATTCAAAAGGTTCAACAACATGGCGTTTCGGGTCGGCCAGAGGCTGGAGCTTGATTTTCAGGAGCTCAAGTGTTGGACTACCCTTAGGGGCTGGGTCCCGCATCGGGCGCTTCTGGTTGATCTTCCGGAACCAGCGGGGCGTAAGGGCCTGATCCAGAAGGGTATGCCCTGCACTGCTAGGTGGGTTGAAAACAAGGAGATCTGCAGCTTCCGTTCGCAGGTGGTCCAGCTCATCAGCGGCGAAGCCTCGTTGATCTGCCTCGCCTATCCCGAGGAGATTCAAACTCAACGTCTCCGGAGCGAACTCAGGGCCCGAACGTTCTTTTCGGTCTGGATCACGGATGCCTCTGGCAAGGGGGCTCCGGCCACGGTGATGGACCTCAGTCGCAAGGGATGTCTCATCGAGAGCCCTGAGGTCTCCCCGGAGCTGGGGGAAACGTTAGTCCTATGGGGTGTTCTCCCTAATGGTGTCCTTTTCTTGGACGTGGCCTGTCGGGTGAGGAGGGTTCAGCCCCTTTCCCAACTAGGATTGGAATTCGAGGGGTTAAACTCGGACCAGGAGCGCGGTTTGGAGGACTTCTTACATTCCCTCNCCCGTTCCAAGACAAAGCCTTTTGCNCTTCAGGAACCTGGGAGGAAGACGATCGGGGACCTCTCCATTGTGCCTCTTGTCTACCTGAGTCGGGCCGTGGGCGTGAGCGGGAAAAACTATCTTATCGATGTATGGGATGAGCCTCGGACCGGGAAGATCTACTTCCATGAGGGGGAAGTGATCCACGCTGTGGTGGGACCCCTTCGGGGCATTCCTGCGTTTCGTGAGATGCTGCGCTGGAAGAAAGGCCAGTTCGGTCTCTCCGTGTGGAAGACCCCCCCGCCTCGAAACGTCTTTGGTCCTCTCTCTCGTCTTTTGGAAGGAGCACCGAGGCCTGTTGGGGACGGCCTGGGTCTGCATCTAAGCGGTGAAACGCTTTAGGTCTGCGTCGGGCATCCGCTCTCCGGGAAATTACCGCTCGGGTCCGATGAGCCCAAAGAGACCTCGGTATTGGATGGCGGACCTCGGAGGAAGCCAGAAGGGGTCGTTTCTGGCGGCGGAGGCTGGGGGTCATGAAGGCACGTTCCCTGAAGATCCCCCGGGCCAGGATGATCCAGGGGGACCGTCAATTCCCCCTCGAAGACGTGAGGCTGGAGATGAGCTTCACAGGGGAGGGTCAGATGTCGGTTTATGCCTCCAGCCAAACCCGGGCGAGACTTCTGGGGCTGACCCCGGGCGAGGGGGAGCTTCAGGTTGTCTTCCCATGGAAGGGGAGGGAAGTGACCATCGAAGGGGTGGAGGTCTTCGACATCGACCTTCTTCCCACGGGAATAACGGCGATCCAGTGGACGGGGTTCATTTCCTCCTTCCCTGAGGAGTAGCGGGGATCTCCCAAAAGTCTCTGCCATGGAACGGGAGAGCTGAACCCTCCTCAGGGTAGGAGGAGACGCGTCTGATCCGTTATACTGGATTGGAGGGGTGACGTCGGGAGGGGAGGGTCCCTGCGTCGCCAAGACTAGAGGTCCTCGAAGACCGGGGACGGAAGGAGTCTCCAATGATCGAAGTGCATGTGGACCGCGTCGGCCTCATCCCAGATAGCGGCGCCATGAGCATCTTTCTCAAGGATCCGGAGAAGGACCGGGTCCTCGTCATTCAAGTTGGCGTTTTCGAGGGAAGCGCCATCCTCTATGGGATGAACAAGGTGAGCATGAAACGTCCTCTGAGCCACGATCTGATGATCCGGCTCATCGAAGACCTGGGGGCTCAAGTGAAATGTCTCCTCATACATGACTTGGTGGACAATACCTACTACGGCGAGATCCGGTTGGTCAAGGACGGCCAAGAGATTCGAGTGGATACACGGCCTAGCGACGGCATCGCCCTCTGTCTTCGTGCCGGTGCGCCCATCTACGTGGCGGACAAACTGGCCGAGCACTTCATCGATGAGATGGATATTCTGATGGCCACAGCGGACTCGGACGAGACTGTCCATTGACCGTACCAAGCCTCGCCTCTCTTTCTTCCTTCAAGAAGCCTCGTTTGGAATGAACGAGAGCAGGAAAGCTCGATTTCTCTTCAGGGGTGGCAACCCTTCCTGCCTTTCTTTTGTTTGACAAGTCAGTGCCCTCTTGGTAGGGAAGAATCTGGGGGGCGGATCCCTCTTGGCAAGGGTGGGTGAGTCCCTCTAAAGCCGTGCCAGCGGGGGAGATCTGTGTCCCAGACCAGTTCTGGAACCCCGGAGGATCAGCCGATGGAGCTTCAAAGGAGCCAGTGGTTTCCGCAAGTCCCGATTTCCGAGCTGCGGTGGAGCTGCGATCCGTCTTGTGTCGAGTTTCTTTCCACGGAGGAGTTGGAGTCCACCAATGAAGTCGTGGGTCAGCGCAGGGGCCTGGAGTCACTTCGTATGGGCCTGGAGATGGACTCCGACGGCTACAACATCTACGTGTGCGGTGTGGCAGGAACGGGCAGAAGCACCTCGGTTCGCCTGTGTCTGGACGAGATCAAACGGACCCGAAGGACTCCGGACGACATCTGCTACGTAAACAACTTCAAGGACCCGGAGGCCCCCAAGGTCCTCTACCTTCCGCCAGGTTATGGGAGGATCTTTCAGAAGGAGATGGAGAGGTTCGTGGAGACCCTCCGAGAGAAGGTTCCCAAGGTTTTTGAATCCGAGGTCTATCAAGAGGGGAGGAAACGGATCGTTGAGAGGATTCGCAATGAGGAAAAGGCCCTTTTTAAGGAGTTCGAGCGAAAGATCCAACAGGAGGGCTACGCTATGGTCACCCTCCCTATGGGGACGGTCAGCCGCACGGAGCTCTTCCCCCTCAAAGAAGGAAAGCCCGTTCCCTGGGATCAGATGGAAGAGGAGATGGAGCGGGGAAAGCTTCCCGCGGATGAGCTCCAAAGGATGCGGGGACGATACGAGGAGTTGATGAAGGAGATGAACGAACGGATCAAGCGGGTCCGAGATCTGGAGAAGACCCTATCGGAGCGTTTGGAGCGCTTCGATCGAGAGATGATCGGACCTGTGATCTCCGAGGCCCTGGAACCCCTTCGCACCCGATTCGATCAGCCCAAGGTCCAGGACTATCTCCGGGATGTGGAGGATCACTTGATGGAGAACCTGGACATCCTGAGATCCAAACCCCCCCTTGAGCAAATGCCTGCAGCAGCCGGAGGGGCGTCCTCCGAGACCAAGGATCCCTTTTTGTCCTTCCAAGTGAATCTGCTGGTGGACAACTCCGAAACCCAGGGCGCCCCGGTGATCGTGGAATCGTATCCCACTTATCGTAACCTCTTCGGCACCATCGAGAGGACCTTCGATCCTCGAGGCGTATGGAAAACGGACTTCACCAAGATCCACGCTGGGTCTTACCTTCGGGCCAATGGGGGCTACCTCATCCTCGATGCCCGAGACGCCCTCATGGAGCCGGGGGTCTGGCCCGCCTTGAAAAAGAGCATCAAGCGGGGAGAGGTGGAGATCCAAAGCTACGATCCCATGATGTTCATCACAGCCGGGGGTGTCAAACCCGAGCCCGTAAAGGCTCGCGTCAAGGTGATCATGATCGGAGACTCGGAGATCTATCAGATCCTTTACGACCGGGACGACGACTTCAAGAAGGTCTTCAAGATCAAGGCCGACTTCGACACGGTCATGGAAAACGGAGATGAGGCCGTCCGCCAATACGCACGATTCATCCGGAAGATCACGAGGGAGGAGGGGCTTCTACCTTTCCACCGAGAAGCTGTGATGACAGTGGTGGAGGAAGGGGTCAGGATGGCCGGTCACAAGGGTAAGATCAGCACACGATTCCACCAGATAGCCGACCTGATACGGGAGGCCGCATATTGGGCCCGCAAGGAGGGGGCCGATCTGGTCGGTTCCGGCCACGTGGATCGGGCCGTGGCCCACCGCCATTGGAGGCTGAACCTGGTGGAGGAAAAGATCCGAGAGATGATCGCTGAAGGGACGATCCTGATTGATACGGAGGGATGGAAGGTTGGGCAGGTTAACGGCCTTTCCATCCATGACTTGGGGGATTTGGTCTTCGGCAGGCCGTCCCGCATCACCGCACAGACCTCCATGGGCAAGGCCGGGGTGATCAACATCGAACGGGAGTCTGAACTGGGGGGCCCTATTCACAACAAGGGGGTGCAGATCCTGGCGGGATATCTAAGGGGGAAATACGCCCAGGACAAGCCACTGAGCATGAGTGCCAGCATCTGTTTCGAGCAGTCCTATTCGGGTGTGGAGGGTGACAGTGCTTCCTCGGCGGAACTCTATGCCATCCTCTCCAGTCTAGCGGATCTACCCCTGCGCCAGGACATTGCGGTCACCGGATCCGTCAATCAGAAAGGAGAGATCCAATCCATCGGTGGCGTGAATCAAAAGATCGAGGGCTTCTACGATGTATGCCGCATAAAAGGCCTGACGGGCACGCAGGGAGTCATGATACCCGCTCAGAACGTCCAGGAACTCATGCTCCGCAAAGACGTGGTTGAAGCGGTTGCCCAAGGGAAGTTCCACATCATCCCTATCCACCATGTAGACGAAGGAATAGAGATCCTCACTGGCGTCGAGGCAGGCCAGAGGGGCCCGGACGGGAGGTTCCCGGAGGGGACGGTCAACGCCCTGGTGGACCGACGGTTGGAGGAACTGGCGGAGGGGATGAGGGACTTTGGAGGAGAGGAATAGATAGGGCGCGCAGTTTCTTCTTGCCTTTGAGAGGCTTCGAGCAATGCGTGACGGCCTCCCATTTGCCCTTCTTAAGGCCGAATGCATGCCTGGAATCAACACGGAGGAGGCGTGGTAATGGAGATTCGCATAACCGGACAACGACTTTGGACCTTTCGTTCCCCACTTCTTGTCCTGCCTGCCTTCCAGGGGACCCGAAGACCGGAGGGGGATCTCAAGTCTTTGGACGATGTCTCCGAAGGTTGGATCTCCCGGGTGCTTGCCTCCGGGGATTTCCGGGGAAAGTGGGGAGAGACCTTAGTACAACATACCTTCGGAGCCCTTCCCAGCAAGAGGGTGATGTTCTTGGGGCTGGGTGAGATCGACAAGTGGAGTCTGGATCGTTGGCGTGGAGCCTTGGCCCGTGCGGCTCAAGCTGCACGAAGGCTTGGAGTCCGGCGTTTTGGAGTGAGCCTGAAGGCCAGTCCCCCTCCATCGGCTTCCTTGGAGGAATTGGCCGGTGCAGCCGTGGAGGGAATGGAATTGGGTCTGTACCGTTTCGAGGGGATCCGGAGCGAGGACCCGGAGAAAGATCCGGACCCCCATGAGGTGACTCTCCTTCCCGGGACCCAAAAGGGGAGGACACGCATCGATCTGGCGGTGAGGGAAGCCCGTTTAGTCTCCGAGACGGTGCGATGGGTGAGAGACCTGGTCTCCGAACCCGCCAATCGGATGACCCCGACCCTTCTGGCCGAACGAGCGGAGGAGATGGCCCGGCAATGGGGGATCAAACATCGTGTCCTGGATGAAGACGATATTGCCTCCTTGGGGATGGGAGGATTGTTGGGGGTCGCATCGGGCAGCAAGGAGCCGCCCCGTCTCATCGTATTGGAACACGAAGCCGACGATCCCCGCGCTCCCAAAGTGGCCTTGGTGGGAAAGGGGATCACCTTCGACAGCGGAGGCATCAGTTTGAAGCCCGCGCAGAAGATGGACCAAATGAAGACGGACATGGCCGGAGGGGCCGCGGTATTGGGAGTGATTCAGGCTGCGGCACGCCTGCGCCTTCCTGTAAACCTCGTGGGAGTGGTCCCTGCCACCGAGAATCTTCCCTCGGGGAAGGCATATAAACCCGGGGATGTGCTGACCACTCTCTCCGGACGGACCATTGAGGTGACCAACACGGATGCAGAAGGACGGGTGATCTTGGCCGATGCCCTCTCTTATGCCCTGCGGTTCGAGCCCGACCTCCTCATCGATCTAGCCACCCTGACCGGGGCTTGCATCGTGGCTCTGGGAGACCGGATCGCCGGGATGATGGGCAATGCGTCCGAGGTGCTCGAGGCCTTGAGGCGAGCGGGTGAGTCAACCGGTGAGATGGTCTGGCCCCTGCCCCTCCCTGAGGATTACGAGGAATATATCAAGAGCGAAGTCGCTGATATGAAGAACTCAGGAGGCCGCGATGCCGGAACCATCCAGGGGGGTCTCTTCCTGCAGAAGTTCGTGGGGGGCAAACCATGGGTCCATCTGGATGTAGCCGGGCCCGTCTGGACCGAAAAGGATCGGCCTTACGCGCCCAAGGGGGCCACCGGCTTCGGAGTCAGACTCCTCGTCGCCTTTCTCAAAGGGTTTCGGGGGATTGGCAAGGGGTCGGTCTAACCGGAGTCTTCCTGTCCTGGGGTCTGCGCCGTGTGGAGTGCATCAGGAAGCCGGAGGTCCTGATTTCTCGGTGACCGGTAAGGAGGATCGCCTCTTCTTGGTGGTCGCCAAAAGGAAGTCCAGGACGGCTCGCACAAAGGGCTCCGGCCGTTCCCACTGGGGGAAATGGCCAGCAAAAGGGATGAGTTCGAACCTCTTGGCCCCTGGGATATCGTGGTAGAGCTGGACGGCCCAGGAAGGGCTCAAAAAGGGAGCATCGCAGCCCCATAACAACATGGTGGGACGTCGATAGTTCGCCATGGCCTCCTGGGTCTGAGGGCTCAACGGCCTTCCGGATTGTCGAAGGAGGCGACGGATCTCCGTCAAGGGCACATCCAGAAGAGGGGCGTTCCAGTTCCTCCATTCCTTTCCCTTCATGATCGAAGGGTCCTGAAAAACACCACCCCAGAGTCGACGGCTCCCTGCCAAGGAGGTAAAACGCCGGAGGAGAGACCTTCCACCAGGGAGACCGAACCAACGATCGATCCGCCGAACCAGGGGGTGAATCCAGTCGGCCCTGGGTGGGCAATGAGACAGGATAAGCCTTCCGATCCTGTGGGGATGCCGCACGGCCAAGGCGAGGGCGCAGGCGGCTCCCAGGTCGTGACCCATCAGATGGATCCGATCCACTTTGGCCCGATCCAAGAACCTTCGGATCCACTCGGCCTGGACCTCGGGAGCGTAGTCCTCTTGCCTTGAAGATCGGGACTTCCCGAAGCCTAAGGCATGCACAGCGATGCAATGGACGCGAGGGGACATGAGGGGAAGGACCTTCTTCCAGATATGTGGGCCTGGAAGGCCGTGGAGGAGAAGGAGCGGAGGTCCTTTTCCCGCCTCCTCGAAGGTCAAGTGCACCCGGTCCAACTTAACGCTCTTGAATTTGGTCACCGAATCGTTCATATTCATGAGTCCAAAAGGGTCCTCAGGAAGCGGACCTCATTGGATCCTCCCTGGGGAAATTCGGTTCCTTCTGGTCCGGAGCAGAAGATTCCGACATCGGGGTCGCACGATCTTTTACCACATTCCGAAGGATGGAACAAGGATCAGGTGTGGAGGATGCTCTGAATTCCTGGAGAAAGGACCGGAGAGAAAGCGGTGGACGAGCCATACGTTCGAACTGTGGGGTTCATCGAGGGGGACGGGATCGGACCTGAGATCTGGCGTGCCACCAAGGCCGTCCTGGATGCGGCAGTGGAGCTAGCCTACGGGAGTCAAAGGCGGATTCGATGGAGGGAACTTCTGGCCGGGGAGAAGGCCTTTCGGGAGACGGGGCAGTGGCTTCCCTCGGAGACGGTGGAGGCCATCCGTGAGCTGGGGGTGGCCATCAAGGGCCCCCTGACGACCCCTGTGGGGTTCGGGATTCGATCCATCAACGTAGCCCTTAGACAAGTGCTGGACCTTTACGCCTGCATCCGTCCCGTCCGGTATATCCCCGGTGTTCCGAGCCCCATGAAACACCCGGAGCGGGTCGATATGGTGGTCTTCCGCGAGAACACCGAGGACGTCTATGTGGGCATTGAATTCCCCTCCGGCAGTCCCGAGGCCGAGGAGTTGAGGCGGTTCTTACGCGAGCGACACGGGATGGAGATTCGCTCCGGGTCCGCCATTGGGATCAAGCCCATGAGCCCCGAGGGATCCCGGAAGCTCATCCGAAGGGCCATCCGTTTCGCTTTGGAGAGGAACTACCCTTCGCTGACTCTAATGCATAAGGGGAACATCATGAAGTACACCGAGGGCGGGTTCCGGCAGTGGGGCTACGATCTGGCCCGAGAGGAGTTCGGAGACCGGGTGATTCCGGAGTCGAGGTTGGGAGAAGGGCCCGTTCCTCCTGGCTGTGTGGTCCTCAAGGATCGACTCGCGGATCAGATGTTCCAGCAGGTCCTCCTTCGGCCCGAAGATTACCATGTCATCGCCACCCCCAATCTCAACGGGGATTACCTCTCGGACGCCCTCGCCGCCCAGGTGGGGGGGCTGGGGATGGCTCCGGGGGCCAATGTGGGGGATCAAGCGGCCCTCTTCGAGGCCACCCACGGCTCGGCGCCCAAGTATGCGGGCCTGGACAAGGTGAATCCCAGCTCCCTCATCCTCTCGGGAGCCATGATGCTCGAACACCTGGGATGGATGGAAGCCGCCTCCGCAGTGGAAGAAGCCCTCAAGAGGACCATTTCCAAAGGCATCATGACCTACGACCTGGCCCGGCAGATCTCCTCGGCTCGAGAGGTGACCTGTTCGGGGTTTGCGGAGGCCGTGGTTCGGGAGTTGGAAGAGGGCCTTTCCTCTACTTGAGGGCCTTCTTATCCACTTTGCCCACGGGCGTCAGTGGGATTTCCTCGACGATCTCCACTATCTTGGGGACCTTGTAGGGGGCCATATTCTCCCGGCAGTATCGGAGGATCTCCTCCTGAAGCTCCGCTGGATCCATGCCTCGGTGTGCGCTGGTGGGTTGGATGACGGCCTTGACGCGCTCGCTTCCCGGCCGCTTGGGATCGGGGATTCCCACGATGGCGCAGAACTCTACAGCAGGGTGTTCGTAAAGGGTCTCCTCCACTTCCCGAGAGAAGACCTTGAAGCCGCTTACATTGAGCATGTCCTTGGCCCGATCCACAATGTAGAGGAATCCGTCAGCATCCATGCGCCCCACATCCCCCGTAAAGAGCCATCGCTGTCCTTCCCTCTCCCGCAGGACATGGGCCGTCTCCTCGGGTTTGTTCAGGTAGCCCTTCATGACTTGAGGCCCGCGGGCCACCACCTCCCCCTCCTCGCCCAGGGGTAACTGGCGGGTGCCTGTGTCCAGGTCCATGAGGCGGACCCATGTGCTCTGGATGGGGACCCCCACCGATCCGATCTTCTTTCTCCCCCGATAGGGATTCATGGTGAGAAGCGGGCTCGTCTCGGTCATCCCGTAGACCTCTACCACCTTGCCTTCTCCCACCACGGCCTCCAGGGCCCGAATGGCCTCCACGGCGAAGGGGGCTGCTCCCGAAAGGCACAGCTTTACAGAGGAGAAGTCCAGGGATGAGAAGTTGGGGTGATCCAGGAGCATCTGGTAGAGGGAGGGGACATTGGCCAGGATGGTGGGCCGGTGCTGTTCGATCTCCTTGCAGATATGGTCGGTGTTGCGTGGGTCTGGGATCAGGACTTGGCTTCCTCCTATTCCCATGGCGGTCATGCAGAGGATCAACCCCGCCATATGAAAGAAGGGAAAGCCTGAGCAGTAGACCTCGCTCCCGGGTTCAGCCTCGAACCACTGACGGGCCTGGTGGATGTTGGCCACGATGTTCCTATGAGTCAGCTCCGTTCCCTTGGGGAGCCCAGTGGTCCCTCCGGTGTACTGGATGAGGCAGATGTCTTGAGGCTTGGGACAGGCATGGGGCGGCCTCGGAGGGTACCGCCTGAGGACCTCCATAAAGGAATGGACGGTCTTGCCTGGAACAGGGACCACCTTTCCCCTGGGGATCTTCTTGAGCAACCTTCCCAGAATGCGCTTGGGGCCGGGGAGGAAGTCCCCCACGTTGGTCACGACCACATGGGCGAGTCCGGNAACCCGATCCTGAATCTTGAGAAACCTCTGCTCGAAGGCCGCATCCAGGGTCACCAGGACCTTGGCGCCCGAGTCGTTGATCTGGTAAGCGATCTCTTTGGGGGCCAGCAGAGGGGAGATCCCCGTGGCGATGCAGCCAGCCCTCAATGTTCCAGCGTGGGCGATCATGTACTGGGGAATGTTGGGTAGGTGGATCCCCACCACGGCCCCGGACTCACAGCCGATCTCCCCGAGAAAGCGGGCGAAGCGGGCCGAGTCGCGCTCCAGATCTGCGAACGTGCGGGAAGCACCCAGGAAGTGGAAGGCGGGGCACTCTGCAAACCTGTCAAAGCTCTGCTCCAGAAGATCCACATACGATACATCGGGAATAGTGAGGTCGGGATCCACCCCTGGATCATATGACTTCAGCCAAGGCCTTTGGTCATAGGCCATGATTCACCTCCTCCTCTTTGCCCACCACCATCGACGGGACGGGCTTCCGGGAGGCCCAAGGGATTCAGTCGAAGGCACCGTGCCGCCCCTCGCCTCCAGCAAACCGTTGGGCTCCTTCCAGACTCTCGCCGCTTTGGATGGTCTTCAGGCCGATCCGAAATTCCTCCCGCATGGCCTCCTCCATGGGGAGGTCCATTCCTTCGTAGGCGGATCGACGGTCGCTCAGGAGGCATCGCTGGGGGAATCGGGCGAGGCGATGGGCCAAGGCCTCGGCTTCCTCCCTCGATCGACCGGGCTCCACGACCCGGTTGGCCAGCCCCATGGCCAGGGCCTCCTCGGCGGAGACAGGCCTTCCTGTCAGGATCAGATCCAGTGCCCGGGACAATCCGATCAGCCTGGGGAGCCGAACAGTGCCGCCGTCGATGAGTGGAACACCCCATCGCCGGCAGAAGACCCCGAGGACGGCGTCCCGTTCCATCACCCGCAGATCGCACCACAGGGCCAGCTCTAGCCCTCCGGCCACGGCGTAACCGGCGATGGCGGCTATGACGGGTTTAGCAAGCCGCATGCGCGTGGGGCCCATGGGCCCGTCCCCTTCCGGATCCAGACGGTTTCCCCGTCCTTGGGAGATGGCCTTGAGATCGGCCCCGGCGCAAAAACATCCCCCCGCCCCCGTCAAGACAGCGACGCGGGCCTCGTTGTCGGCCTCGAATCGTCGAAATGCCTCGGCCAGCTCCCTGGCCGTGGGACCATCCACGGCGTTTCGCACCTCGGGTCTGTTGATGACCACGGTGACCACTCGATCGCGTTTCTCGTAAAGGACACGCATGGCGGCCCCCTTACTTTCAACAGGAATTGTTCATCGAAAGGGGGAGATCTCCAGGGCCTCTCGAACCCTTACGTGGGTACCCCCTATATACCAAACATCGAGGACTCTCAAGACATTTTTTCTGCAGCAGCGGGTGCTCCTGTGTATGGCGATCGGCCATTCCATCCCCCGCTCACGGCGATCGGGATTCAGGTTGAAGGAGGATAGCTCGACTCCGAGGACTCGTGATAGAGTACGAAAGCTCGAAAGGGCATATGCTGAAGGTTCAATTCGGTCTACATCAGGAGGAGGGCCATGCCAGGGACCCACGATCCTCCCCGGGTGAATCCGGAGGCCTGTACCGGCTGCGGGCTTTGCCGGGAGGCCTGCCCTTCCTTTGTCTTCGATCTGCGAGAGGGAAAGGCTCAAGTGGTCCGGGGAGATTGGTGTATCGGATGCGGCCATTGCAGCGCCCTATGTCCCACCGGCGCGGTATTCCAGAGAGAGACCTATACCGATATTTCAGCCCCCGAGGGGCCGACTGTGACCCCCGAGGCCCTCAAGCTCCTCTTGAGGCAGAGGCGCTCCGTCAGGCTCTACCGCCCGGAGCCTGTCCCTTCCCACCTCCTGGAACATATTCTGGATGGGGCTCGGTATACACCCACAGGGACCAACAGCCAAAACGTGCGCTACCTGGTAGTGACATCCGCGGAGATATTGAACGAGCTCCGAAGACGGACCGAGTCATTCTACAGGAGGCTCTTCCGCATGGCAGGGACCTGGTGGGGCGGGCTTCTCATCTCTTTGGCCTCCGGCTCCCGAATGCGCGACTTTCTCAGGGGGTATCTTCCCATGGTTCGGCATGCGGAGACCTCGGGGAACGACTCCCTCGATCCCATCCTCCATCATGCCCCCGCCCTGATCCTGGCTCACGCCGAGGCATGGGACCCCTGCTCGGCGTTTAACTGCGCGGCAGCCCTCTACAGTGCCTCCCTCCTGGCCCACAGCCTGGGCCTGGGGTGCTGCTTCAACGGCTTTGTGGAGGGTGCGGTCAATCACAGCCGGGGAATCCGTCAATGGCTGGGCATCCCACGGGACCATCGATGTTACGGGGCTATGACAGTGGGGTTCCCAGCGGTGACCTATCGGAAATTGGTGGAGCGCCGGCCCGCAGCCGTTCGGTGGTGGTGAAGGGCTGGAAATTCAGGGATTGGCNCCAATGGGATCAGATGCCCCGAAGATCCCCGCAGTCCGGGCAGATCCAAGTTATGGAGTTGCCGCTCATTCCCCATTGGTTTTCCTGCATGCAGGAGAGGCAGATCTGGAAACCGCACTTACAGCTCCAACAGAAGGGCTGCTCCTTCCTGCAGCAGTGACAGACATAGGAACGCGTTTTTTTGCGCCGGGTCCAAATGCTCTTGCGGGCCAAGGCCCCCAACCTCCTCCCAGTTGTGGCCTCAACAAAAAGATTCGTCCGTCAAGGACCAATGTCAAGCCGAGGAATCCTTACGAAGGTAGATTTCCCTCACAGGGGGAACGACGCATCTGGCGTGACGAACTCTCCGCCGAGGGCCAAAAATCAAATAGACGACCCAGAGCAAAAGGACGAAATGGACGAGACGAACCAAATAGACGAAATAGCGGTCATTTTCATGACTCTAGGGTGCCCTGCCTAGGGGAGGGGCATGGCAGTTACCTTGGAGGCGTCTGGCCCGGATCCGGGGGAAGGTGCGGGAGGATCTGAAGCGGTGCGGAGGATGCAGTCGGCCACAGCGTGGGTGAGGGCCCAAAGGATATCCAGGGGAAGATGTCTGGGGACCGAAGCGTCAAAGGTGAAGAGGCACCGCGGGGAGAACTCTTCGTCCCCAGGCCAGAGGTGTATCCTCAGGGGGATGCGAGGTAGGGGCCTTAGTTGGACCGAAAAGGGGGACTCCTGGACCCGCATTCCTCCATGGATTTTGGCTGCTTCGATCAGGGCCTCGGGACAATGGCCGAGCCCCGATACCAAGCGGTCCGTAGGCAGGGTATGGGTGCGCTGGAAGAAGAGGTCTCCTCCAGGGATCTGCCGTTCGGTGACCCACGTCCCCTCCAACGGAAGGTCCCGGGCATTGATCAGGTAGTGGACCAGCACCAACGGAAGGTGGGGCTGATTCGGTGGAGAGCCGTCCTTTCCGAGGACAGACCGGTTTTTCGGGTGGACACAATAGGTCTCCAGGAGAAAGGGCACCATATAGCCCGAAAGCGGGTCCCATGGACACAGGCTTCTCTCCGTGGTCTCCTGTGGATCCATGGCCTCAAGCTCTTCCCAATGGACAGAGGAGACGCCGAAGGGGTCTCTCGCCTCTCTCATGGTTTCCGAGGTCTCCTTCCCAAGGGGATCTCTAAAGGGATCCTCCAACAACAGGATTGTAACATCGGGGCAATTGGAGTATCAATTGGATGGCGAAGAAGAAGTGTGGGGTGTGAGTGGAGGGTGGAGAAGGAAGTTTCTGTCTTTCTGGAGGATGGAATGAGGAGAAAGGACGTGGATGAGCGGTACCTGAGACCTACGGCCATAATCGACAGCGACCACCCGGAGATCGTGGAGCTTGCGAGCCGGACCACAGGGGGAAGTCGGGACCCCGTTGAACAAGCCGTGAAGCTCTACTATGCGGTGCGGGACGGCATCTGGTATGATCCGTACTCGCCCTTCTATCGTCCCGAACACTACCGGGCGAGTAATGTCCTCAAGAGGGGGCGGGGGTACTGTGTGAGCAAGGCGTCGTTGCTGTGTGCCCTGGGGCGCGCGCGGGGGATCCCCTCGCGCCTTGGCTTCGCCACGGTGAGAAACCACCTCGCCACCCGCCAGCTCTTGGAATACATGGGGACCGATATCTTCGTCTACCATGGGTATACCGAATTCTTTCTGGAAGGGAGATGGGTCAAGGCGACTCCGGCCTTCAACATCGAGCTCTGCCGCAGGCACAATGTCCCACCCCTGGAGTTCAACGGGAGAGAGGACTCCCTCTTTCATCCGTACAACAACGAAAACAAGCGGTTCATGGAATATGTGGAGGATCTGGGCACCCATCATGATGTCCCCCTGGATCGGATCCTGGCTGCATGGAGGGCGACCTACGGAGCCGAGCGGGTGGAACGCTGGATCGCCACCATGGAGCGGGCGGAGGGAAGACCCGTTAGGGATTTCTACCGGGAAGAGGTCTGGGAGGGGTAGAATTAGTCTAAATCTAAATCTCAAGACTTTCTTTCAGTTGGGACGGATGATGGTGGCTTTGGGGTGCCTTGTCCTTTTCGCNGCCTGTGGAGGGAAGGAGGACCCCACGGAGGCTGTACGGGATTTCCTCTCGCGGGGTTCCCGCATGGCGGAGGAACATGACGTCAAGGCCTTGATGGAGCTTACCACAGAGGGCTTTAGTTTAGAGCCCCAGGGAATGGACCGGCATGAGGTCCGAAAAGCACTCCTTTTCGTCTTCCGGCACTACGGCTCGTTTCGGATCCTTTATCCCAAGCCCCGCATTCAATTCAAGGAAAGAGAGAAACGTGCCCGAGTGGCACTTCCCTTCGTCATCGTGCGGAAGGAGGTATCCATCCCTGGCCTCAAGCAACTCCTGGACGATCCCCGAGAGTGGGTAGAGGAGGTGGGGGACCGGGCCGATCTCTATTGGCTGGAGTTGGAGCTGTTTCGGGGCAGCGGAGAAAGTTGGAAGGCCGAGGTGGCCAGGATCCGCCCTCTGGGGCCCGGGATGAGGTGACCGAGTCCCCTCCCTCAAAGTCTTGCCAAACACAAGAGGAGCTCCAACTCTGCGATCGAAGATCAAATCGGGAATTCATCTTCCGAGGCTGAAGGGCAGGATGCCATTTCGTTTGGGGACCACTTCCTACATCATCCCCGACGAGATCCTCCCCAACATCCACTTCCTTGCCCCCTACGTGGATGAGATCGAGCTGGTCCTCTTCGAGAGCGGAAGGTCCGACAACCTCCCCACGCGGGTCGAGGTGAGGGAGTTGATCTGTTTGAAATCCTCCTTTGAGGTGACCTACAATGTCCATCTTCCCGTGGATCTCTACCTCGGGGACCCCGACTCCAGAGTTCGGACGCGGGGGTGTGAGACGGTCCTGCGGTTCTATCGAAGGACCCTGCCGCTGGGGCCCGAGGTCTATATTCTTCACCTGGACTGGAGGCGACCGGGAGGCGGAGAGGGGCAGGATGGGGGCCACAAGGGATGGCTGAGAAGGCTTGAGAACTCTCTGGAGTGGCTCCTGGGACAGGGTGTCGATCCCGGACGGCTGGCTGTGGAGAATCTGGGATATCCGCTTCAGTGGATCGAGTCCCTGGTGGAGGCGTTGGGGATGCACTTCTGCCTGGATGTGGGCCATCTAATCCGNTACGGATTTGGCCTGCAGGAGACCTTAGACACATATCTGGATCGAACCGTCATGATCCACCTCCATGGCGTCTCTGACGGGGAAGATCATCGTGGACTGGAAGCTTTGGACCACCGAAGGTGGGGGATTCTCAAAGATTTCCTTCGGCGATATGGAGATGGTGTCTCCCTGGAGGTCTTCTCCCTGAAGGACCTGGAGAGGAGTCTGAAAAGGGTTGCGGAGTTGGCGCTATGAGCCCTCTGGATCGAGAGATCCTTTTGGTTACAGGAGCCTGCCGAAGCGGAAAGAGCAAGTGGGCTCGACGGTGGGCCGAGGATAAGGGGGTCTTCCGGGTCTTTGTGGCCACTGCAGTTGCGGGCGACGAGGAGATGGAGGCGCGCATCCGCGCTCACAAAAAGGAACGGGGTGCGGGGTGGAGGACCGTAGAGGAGCCCTTGCGCGTCCCCGAGGCCGTCGAGAGGGAGGGGCCGCACGCCGATGTCGTTGTAGTGGATTGTCTGACGTTGTGGTTGAGCAACCTTCTCTTGGAGGGAATGGAGGATTCCGAAATTCTGGGAAGGGTGAGCCGTCTGGCTGAGGTCTTGCAGGGCATTTCCGCATCTGCCGCCGTGGTGACCAATGAGGTGGGATGGGGGATTGTCCCCGAAAATCCCCTGGGACGGCGTTTTCGGGATCTGGCCGGAGGAGCCAACCAGATCATGGCCCGAACAGCACATCGGGTGGTTCTAATGGTAGCCGGGATCCCGGTCCCTATCAAAGGGGGAAGCGTGGAGCAAGTTCCTTGAATTTGACGAAGGACCACGATCGACTGCCCTTGTCCGGCTTGTTAGGGGCCTTGGGCTTCCTTACGATCCTCCCATTGCCCGGGACCCAGGTATGGAAAGGATCGATGATGCTCCCATGGTTTCCCGTGGTGGGGCTGGCCTTGGGGGGGATGTGGGCCCTTTGGGATGCACTGTTGGGTCCGGGGGTTACCCCCGTCCTGCGGGGGGCATTGGATGCGTTAGTTCTGGTCCTCCTCACCGGAGGGCTTCACTTGGACGGTTTGGCCGATGCCGCAGACGGTCTCTTCAGCCATCGGGGTAGGGAGGAGGCCCTCCGGATCATGAGGGACTCCCGCATCGGAACCTGGGGTGTTTTGGCCCTGATCTTCGTGCTGGGTCTCAAGGTTACGGCCCTCAGCTCCCCCCTCTCCTCTCCCCGTTGGGTCGGTCTGGTCCTGGTTCCTGCCTACGGAAGGCTGGCCATGGTGGCCGGGATCCTCTCTCTTCCTTACGGACGAGGGGAGGATGGGCTTGCCCACAGCTTCTTCTCGAGGATGCGCCCGTGGACCTGCCTACCCGGTGCCGCCGTGGTTTTGGGAGGATCTCTTCTTCTGGAATGGGCGGAGGCGACGGTGGTCAACACTGCCTTCGTGGTGGGACTTATCTTTCTCCTTCGCATGTATGGGAAGAGGATGGGGTGCATCACGGGAGACATGCTGGGGGCCCTTGGCGAGACCATGGAGACCCTTCTTTTGGTGTCCTTGGCGTTGATCGGGGGGAGATGATGGGTTGAGATGTAGACCGCCGCCGTGTTAAGCTTCCCNCAAGGCTTCGGAGGAGCCGGACCCGGCGAAGGATGNTTCAATAAGAAGGAGGGAGCTCCATGTCAAAATCCGAACATTACCTGAAGGAGGCCTTTGCCGGTGAGTCTCAAGCCAACCGNAAGTATTTGGCCTTTGCGGTCAAGGCGGATCAGGAGGGCTATCCACAGGTGGCGCGGCTCTTCCGCGCCGCTGCAGAGGCCGAGACCGTTCATGCCAACAACCATCTCAAGGCACTTAAGGGGATTGGCACCACCAGCGAAAATCTCCAACAGGCCGTCGCCGGAGAGACCCACGAATTCAAGGAGATGTATCCCAAGATGATCGATGCGGCCAAGGCTGAGGGGAACAAGACCGCAGAGAGGACCTTCCACTTCGCCAACGAGGTGGAGAAGATCCATGCCTCCCTCTACCAGAAGGCCCTGGAGTCCCTGGAGGGCATCTCTGAGGAGTTCCCCTATTTTGTCTGCCGCGTCTGCGGTTACACGGCTGAGAGGGAAGCCCCCCAGACCTGTCCTGTATGTGGGGCGCGGCATACGGCCTTCGTTAGGGTCGAGTGAGCGGCCTCAAGCCATTTCCCTCCCTCCGGCCGTCCGGAGGTATTGGGGATGGAGAAGAGGACCCTTCGACTGACAGAAAAAGAAATCCAGCAGATCGAGGCCATCCTCCTGGATCGAGACCGCGAAGAAGCCCTTCGGTTCCTCGAGGAGGTGATCGCCCCCCAACTTGAGGCTGGAGAGGAGNGGGAATCCGACCTGTCCCCTTCCCGGCGATAANGGGGTCTTTGCGGCAAGAGGGTCAGATGTCGCCTTCATGGGGGGTGCGATGAGTGAAAAAGAATTCCTCAGGGGGGTTGAAGAGGCCCTGGACGCCTTTCCCCAATGGATAAGGCGACGCTTGGAGAACGTCTCATTGGTGGTGGAAGATCGTCCCTCCCCCCAGCTCCTCCAAGAGATGGGGATCCGGGAACCTCTGGGACTTCTCGGGCTTTATCAAGGAGTCCCCTTGGACCGCNGGGGGACCACGTACGGAAACGTCCTTCCAGACAAGATTACCCTCTTCCGCTGTTCCATTGAGGCGCGGTGCCGAACTCACAGGGAGTTGGTGACCTGCATCCGGGATGTGATCTTCCATGAGATAGGCCACCATTTCGGCTTGGACGAGGCTCGACTTCGGGCGGCACAGACCAACGGAGGCGGTGAATGACCTCGACCCTTGACAGGAAGGGACTCCCTTTCCTATAGTGCCCTCCGATTTGGTCCTTGATTTTCCGGAATCTGCTTATTCACTTAGTTCTGCAGGAGTTCATTTGACGTTTAGTTCAGGAGGATGTTCCTTGCGCTCACTGGCGATATTTTTCGGCTCGCTCTAGGCTGTCCCGCCTTTGCGGCGGGATGACGGCCGCAAAGCCCGGAAATCCGCCCTTTGGTCCCGTCCAAGGGCGGGATTCGCCAAGGCGGGGGGCAACTTCGGAAAATCTCGAATGTTGGCTCCAGGAACATCCTCGTGACCAGTAAATACGGAGCTAAGTGAATAAGCGCTTTCCGGAATTCACTCCAGGAAAAAATGTGGAGATTGACCCTCTTTTACCCCGGTGGTGATGGCGGGGTCGACGTTGAGAGGTTGTCTCTCAGGGGGAGGGGACTGTTCGAAAATTGGAGACGGGTAGGGCAAAATTCTAGATGTAGGGCTCCAAAGAAAGAATGGGGCAATATATTGGGTTTTTCCTTGACAGTGTAAAAAAAGGTGGATAGAGTGACAGCATGGGGTTCGGCCTTTGACGGGAGGGTTCCCATGGGCCTTCGTGGTTTGAGGGTGTTGATTGTGGACGATGACCTTACCATTCACAGGCTGCTTTTGGATCTCCTCCGATTCTGGAGCTGCGAGGAGGTGGAAGCAGCTATGGACGGGGAGGAAGGGGTGAAGAAGTACGAGGCCTTCCGTCCCGATTTAGTCCTGATGGATCTGGATATGCCTCGGATGAACGGGTACGAGGCGAGTCGGGCCATCGCGGAGAAGGACCCTAATGCTTGTATCGTCCTTGTTACGAGTCACGCCGAAAGCCGTTATGCTAGGCAGGCCCTGAAAGAGGGATGGGTCAAGGTTGCCATTCCCAAGCCTTTCTATCTTGATCAACTCCATCTGGCCATGGAGGAAGCCCTGACCAAGAAGCCCCGATCCGACCGATCGACCCCATCCAAGGGCGCCGTGGGCTGATCCTTGCTGTTTTGCCTCCCCATGAATGCAATTCGCTCCGTCTCTGACTCGGGTCAAAGAGGCGGTCTCCCCAACCCTTCTTTGGACACCTCTTCCTGGTGCCAAAGAGGGGATGGATGGACCCCCCTCATAGGGTTCGGGCCTGCGTCCCGTATACAACGCTTCGGGCATCGCAAAGGTCGCGGGCTTCAATATATCTTTCAGGGACGGCTCTGGGGGATCCTTCTGAGCATGGCCATCTTGGCCTTGGGGTGCGCGAGGACCCCGCTCCCTCCTTCCAAAAGAGGGGAAGGGCCCCCTCCTCCCCTTGGTCAGACTCAGGTGCAGGAGGGGGTAGCCTCTTGGTACGGGGTGGAGTTTCACGGCAGGAAGACCTCCAGCGGAGAGCCTTACGACATGCAACGGCTGACGGCCGCGCATCCTACCCTCCCCCTGGGAACCCTGGTGCGTGTGACGAATCTGGAGAATCATAGGACCGTGGTCGTACGCATCAACGACCGTGGCCCCTTCGTAAAAGGTCGTGTCATTGACCTCTCCTACGCCGCAGCCCGGGTGCTGGGTATGGTGGAGCAGGGGACGTGTCGGGTGCGGTTGGAGATCCTGGAACGGCCTCCCGGGTTCCACAAGGTCGATTTCTCGGTGCGGCCCTCGTATGCCCTTCAGGTAGGCTCGTTCTCCGAGCGGACCAACGCCGAGGACCTTCAGCGAAGAATTGAGGAGATGTTGGGTGCAAAGATGGCTCGGGTAGTGGAGACCGAGGTGGGGGGCACAAGGATCTATCGGGTTCTGGTGGGCCGTTTCACGCGAAGAGAAGAGGCACAGACCCTCGCCCGCAACTTGGCGGAGAAGGGTATGGACGTGCTGGTGATTTCGGAGTACCCCGAAAACATCTCTCCTCCGTCCCAACGGGGCACAAGGAAAGACCTTCCCTTTGCTCCCCAGACACTCTCTCCCTAAAGGAAGCTCTCGTCTCAGATCTCTCTGGAGGGGTATTCCATTTCTTTAGGCTTTCCTTTTCGCCTTCCGTCTCCATGGAAGAAAAGGTGGAAGAGGAGGAGGCCGACTCCAACCGTGATGGAGGAGTCGGCCACATTGAAGGCGGGCCAGTGGAGATCCCTCCAATGGAGATCCAAAAAGTCGATGACTTCTCCGAGGCGGATCCGGTCGATGANGTTGCCCACGGCCCCTCCGAGGATAAGGGCCAGAGCCATGGTGTAGAGTCTACCTTCTTTTCTGCCCCGAATCCAGAGGCCGATGAGGACGGCCACGGCCACCGAGGAGAAGAGGATCAGGAGTCCTATGGTGAGGGGTGAACGGGGTGAAGCGAGCAAGCCGAAGGCCACCCCTGTGTTGCGCACATAGGTGATGTCGAAGATGGACGGGATCACCGGGATGGACTCGTGGAGGGAGAGGCTCCGTTGCACCAGAGCCTTGGTCAACTGATCCGCTCCCACCACCGCCCCGACGAGCAGGATTCCCAACTGGTCGCTCCTTTGCATGAGATCAGGCCCCCAGCTGTTTGAGCACGCCGGCGCAGCGCGAGCAGACCTGAGGATGGTGGGCATGATCTCCCACCGTGAGGTCCCACTTCCAGCATCGGGCGCACTTGGAGCCGCGGGCAGGCTCAACGCGGATGCGCAGCCCCGGGATCTCATCGCTCTCGAAGGCATCCCCCTCCAGCTCGCCCCTCACTATTTGGACCTGCGAGACGATGAAGAGGTCCTCCAGCCAAGGCCGATGGGCCTCAAGAAGCGGGACCAGAGACGGTGGAGGGGAGATCAGGACCCGCGCGTCGAGGCCCAGGCCGATGAGCTTGGCCCTTCGGGCCCCCTCCAGTGCCCTGGTCACCTCGCTGCGAACCGGCAGGAGGGCCTCCCATCCCTCGGCCAATCTCTCGTCCATCCACTCCGGTCGGGGCTCCGGGAATCGGCTGAGATGGACGCTGACCTCCTTGCCCTCCCAGGAGGGAAGGTGGTCCCAGATCTCCTCGGATGTGAAGGAGAGGATGGGGGCCATCAAGCGGGTGAGGTCCCGGAGGATCTCGAAGAGGGCCGTCTGGGCGGAACGTCGAGCCGGATCCTCCGGAGAAAGGATATAGAGTGTGTCCTTGAGGATGTCCAAATAGAGGGCGCTCAAATCCACCACGCAGAACTGATGGAGGGTGTGAAAGACCGTGTGGAAGGAGTATCTTTCGTAGGCCTTCAATACTCGTTCGATGACTCTCTGGGTGCGATGAAGGAAGAAGCGATCCAGCTCTCGCATCCGTTCATAGGGAACCCCGTGGCGCTGGGGGTCATAGTCGTATAGATTGCCCAGAATAAAGCGGGCCGTGTTGCGGATCCGTCGGTAGGCCTCGCTTAGACGCTGAAGGATCTCCTGGGAGATCCTCATGTCGTCCCGGTAGTCCTCGGCCGAGACCCACAAGCGGAGGATTTCGGCCCCGTAGCGCTGGATCACCTCATCGGGCACCACCACATTGCCCCGACTCTTGGACATCTTCTTCCCTTCACCGTCCACCACAAAGCCATGGGTCAGGACACTCCTGTAAGGGGGGCGTTTGCGGGTCCCCACCGAGGTGAGCAGAGCGCTGTGGAACCATCCCCGGTGCTGATCGCTTCCCTCCAGATACATATGGGCTGGATAGGCCAGCTGGGGATTGGGCTCCAGCACGGCCGCCCAGCTGACTCCAGAGTCGAACCAGACATCGAGGATGTCGGTCTCCTTTCGAAACCGTTCTCCCCCGCAACGGCCGCATCGGGAGCCCGGAGGAAGCAGCTCTCCGGCTGGCCGGTCGAACCAGACATCGGCCCCTTCCTTCTCGAAGATGGAGGCCACGTATTCGAACGTCTTCTCGTTGGCCAGGACTTCCCCGCAGGAATCACAGTAGAAGACCGTAATGGGAACACCCCAGGCCCTCTGCCGGGAGATGCACCAGTCGGGCCGGTGTTCGATCATGTCATGGATCCGGTCCCTGCCTTGTGGAGGGATCCACTCCACTTGGTCAATGGCTTCAAGGGTGCGCTTTCGAAAGTCGTTGGTCTCCATGGAGATGAACCACTGCTCGGTGGCGCGGAAGATGATGGGTTGTTTGCAGCGCCAGCAATGGGGGTATTCGTGGGTCATCTCCTCCTCGTAAAGGAGGCGGTTGACCTCACGGAGCTTCTCGCAAACAGCGGGATTCGCGTCGAAGACGAACTGCCCTGCAAAAAACTCCACATCCGGAGTGAAACGTCCGTCGTCGTCCACAGGGGTATAGGGAGGGATGTCGTATTTGAGCCCGACCTCATAGTCCTCTTTACCGTGGCCCGGGGCCACGTGAACGCAGCCAGTTCCTGCATCCAAGGTGACGAAGTCCGCCAAGATGAGTTGGGAGTCGCGGTCCAGGTAAGGATGGCGGCAACGGATCCCCTCCAGGTCGCTTCCCGAAAACCGGGCAACGATCTCCGGGGGATCCCATTGGAGGAGGGAGACCACGGAAAAGAGGAGGGACTCCGCCAAGATATAGACTTCATCCTGCCGTTTCACGGCCACGTAAGGGTAATGAGGGTGAAGGGCGATGGCCAAGTTGGCCGGGATGGTCCATGGGGTGGTGGTCCAGATGATAACGAAGCAGGGCTTTCCCTCCAGCTCCGGCACTCGCTCCGAGAGGTCCGAGACCACAGGGAAGCTCACGTAGATGGATGGAGTTCGATGGCTCTGGTACTCCACTTCGGCCTCGGCTAAGGCCGTCTTGCAGGAGGCGCACCAGTATACTGGTTTCTTCCCCCGGTACACGCTCCCGCTGGTAAAGAACTTCCCGAACTCCCTGACTATGGTGGCCACGTAGGGGAAGGCCATGGTCAGATACGGAGTCTCCCAGTCTCCGAAGACTCCCAGGCGTTTGAACTCTTCCCGTTGGATCGCGATGAATCTTTCGGCGTACTTCCGGCATTCCTGCCGGAGCTCCACCTTGCGGAACGCGGCCTTCCTCTCTCCGAGCATGAGGTCGACCTGATGTTCGATGGGCAGGCCGTGGCAATCCCATCCAGGGACGTAATGGCTGTTGTATCCGGCCATGAACTTGCTCTTGATGATGAGATCCTTGAGTATCTTGTTCATGGCCGTCCCGATATGGATGTGGCCGTTGGCATAGGGCGGACCGTCGTGGAGGATGAATTTTTCCCGGCCCTTGGAGGCCTCTTTGATCCGCTCGTAGATGGCCATGGACTCCCATTTGCGGAGAATTTCAGGCTCACGCTGGGCCAGGTTGGCCTTCATGGGAAACGAGGTCTTGGGAAGGTTCAGGGTGGACTTGTAGTCCATTTTGAGATGCCTCCGGAGTCGGAAAATGAGAACATTAAAGTTATCAGACCCGGATCGGGTGTCAAGAGCTGGGCGGAAAAAGTTCCAAGGGAGGAAAAGGAAAGGCCCGCCCCATTCGGGGCGGGCCGAGGAGGGAGTCGAGATCAGTACATACCGCCCATGCCGCCTCCGCCGGGCATGCCGCCTCCCTTCTCCTCTTTAGGTTTTTCGGTGACGACGGCGCCGGTGGTGAGCAGCAGTCCTGCCACGCTGGCTGCGTTCTGCAGGGCCAGACGGGCCACCTTGGTCGGGTCAATGATGCC
>MTPG01000119.1 GCA_002010915.1 Desulfarculaceae bacterium JdFR-97
ATTGGCTTTGGAGTATGTAGACGTAGTAAGCCAAGATTTACAAATAAGGCCGGGATTATCCCGGCCTTTACTTACAATTGGCTCCCCGGGCCGGACTCGAACCAGCAACCTAGTGGTTAACAGCCACCCGCTCTGCCGATTGAGCTACCGGGGAACCGCTCCCTCTCTCTAGGGTATTCCCCTGAGAGGTGGAGTTCCAGCAACCTAGTGGTTAATCCCGCTTTGAGCGGGAAGCTACCGGGGGACCGATTTTCCCCTACAGGCTAGAGTTTTTATAACAGATAACGCCTTCTCTGTAAAGAGCGCCCACGTGGGGGAGGGCAACGTGCGGCTTTATTTTCCGGATCGAATCTCCTTGACAACAAGGACTTCAGTATGTTATTAACTGATCGATCGATTAGTTGGTAGGATCGATGCCCGGCGCCAGACCCAAGATTCGCGATGCCCAAGCCACCCGTTCGGCCATTCTTCGCGCGGCCGAACAACTTTTTTCCGAGAGGGGTTTTTCTGGGACTTCCATGCGGGACCTCTCCCGGGCCTCCGGGGTCTCCCAATCTCTCATCCATCACCATTTTGGGAGCAAACATGACCTCTATGAGGCCGTCAAGGAGATCGCGGTCAAGCGCTTTCGCGAAGCATGGGAGAGCAGAAGAAGAACGAGGGAGAGGGATCGGGGTTTTTTGGCCGGGGTGTTGAAGACCTTCTTCGATTTCCTGGGCGAGAATCAGACCCTGATCCGGCTTGTGGCATGGTCCCGCCTTGAGGGGGAGACTTCCCTCTGGCCGGGCGAAGAGGAGATGTTGCGCTCCTTGGAGGAGGAGATCCGTCGGGTCCAGGAGAGCAAGATCATTCGAAGCGATGTGGAACCAGTCTTTCTAGTCCTGATGATTGGGGCCTTGGCCCTCTTCTGGTGGGAGAATCGGGCCATCATTGAAAACCTCCTGGCCAGGCTTCAGAAGAACCGGGAAGCGGACTCCTCCTATCTGGAACAAGTCTCGGGGGTCCTCATTCGAGGGCTTTCCGTTTCTCCCACCCCTTCTAAAGGCTAAGGGACGAGATTAGGATAGGTAGGGTATCCATCTCCGAGAGCGTGGAGTTCAATCACAGGGGTGGTTCATGAGCGTATACGCCTTTCCGGTGAGGGGAAGAGATCTCCGGGAGCGGCTCAACGAAGCCATTGATGGGGCCGTGGAGTGGCTTGTCCAGAATCAGGCCCCCGAGGGATATTGGGTGGGGAGGTTGGAGTCCAACTCCTGCATGGAGGCCGAATGGATCCTTGCCCTCCACTTCCTCGGGGTCCAGGATGAAGACAAATTTCAGAGACTGGCCAAGGCCATCCTAAACGAGCAGCGCCCGGACGGATCATGGGGAATTTACTATGGTGCCCCGGATGGTGACATCAACACCACGGTGGAGTGCTATGCGGCCCTTAGGGCCGTGGGGATGGATCCGCAGAGCGGCGAGCTTCGTTCCGCACGTCAGTGGATCCTCCGCAATGGGGCCTTAAACCACCTTCGGGTCTTCACAAAGTTCTGGCTCGCCCTCATCGGGGAGTGGTCCTGGGAGGCCGTCCCCACTCTGCCTCCAGAGCTGATCTTCCTCCCCTCATGGTTCCCCATCAACATCTACAGCTTTGCCTCGTGGGCGAGGGCCACCCTCCTCCCCTTGTCCATTCTCTCCGCCCGGAGGCCGGTGCGGCCCCTCCCTGAAGGGAGGAGGCTGGACGAACTCTTCCCCCAAGGCCGGGCAGCGGCCTCTCCTCCCATGAAGCCCTCATCGCGGGGGCTGACCTGGGAGCGGATCTTCTTCGCGGTGGACCGCCTCCTCAGTCGATACGTCTCCTTCCCCTGGAGACCGGGTCGAGAGACGGCGATCCGCCTCTGTACGGAATGGATCATCAGACATCAGGAAGCAGATGGGGCCTGGGGGGGGATCCAGCCTCCGTGGGTCTACAGCCTCATGGCCTTGCATGTGGAAGGGTATCCCTTGGATCACCCGGTGATGGCCAAGGGGATCGGGGCCATTGATGCGCCCCACTGGAAGTACGAACGGGATGGCGGGACGTACGTTCAGGCCTGCAATTCCCCGGTTTGGGATACGGTCCTGTCGCTCTTGGCTCTCTTGGATTGCGACCTGGATGCTGAACGCTGTCCGGCCATTGTCAAGGCCGTTCAGTGGGTGTTGGACCAGCAGGTGTTCGCCCCGGGCGACTGGCAGGTCAAGGCCAGGGGGGTGGAGCCGGGGGGATGGGCCTTTGAGTTCGCCAACCGTAATTATCCGGATACCGACGATACGGCCGTAGCCCTTCTGGTGCTTGCTCGTGCAAGGAGGTTCCTGCGCGATTCAGAGCGGATTGAGACCGCTATCCGAAGGGGGGAGCGCTGGCTTGTGGGGCTTCAATGCGCCGACGGGGGATGGGGGGCCTTCGACAAGGACAACATGAACCTCATTGTGACCAAGATCCCCTTCTGCGATTTCGGCGAGGTGCTCGACCCTCCCAGCGTTGACCTCACGGGCCATGCGGTGGAGGCCTTGGCTCATCTCGGCAGGAGCATGAAGGACCCCGTGGTGGTGCGGGCCCTGCGATACATCCGAAAGGAGCAAGAGCCCGACGGCAGCTGGTTCGGCCGATGGGGGGTCAATTACCTCTACGGAACGGGTGCTGTTCTGCCGGCCCTGCGGGCCATAGGTGAGGATATGACCTCGGAGTACGTGCTGAGGGCTGCCCGCTGGCTCGTCTCCCATCAAAACCCCGACGGGGGCTGGGGGGAGACCCCTGCCTCCTACATGGAAGAGTCCCTGAGGGGGGTGGGGGAGAGCACACCCTCCCAGACGGCTTGGGCCCTGATGGGCCTTCTGGCCCTGGGTGTCCACGACTTCGATGATGCTGTGGAGCGCGGGGTGCGATTCCTCCTGGATCGACAACAAGACGGAACCTGGNACGAGCCCCAGTACACTGGGACGGGCTTTCCCGGATACGGCCACGGAAGCCGTTCGGTTCTGGACCAGTCGGGGACCCTGGACCAGGGAACGGAGCTGGCTCGGGGTTTCATGATCAATTACAATCTCTACCGTCACTATTTTCCCTTGATGGCCTTGGGTCGGGCGAAAAGACACTTCCAGTCCGGCTCGTGATAGGCCCAAGGGACCCTTCTCGACGGGGCNGGNTACTCCCNCCAAAAAAGTGCTTGACATTAGCATTCCAACTGGATAGTTTGGCCTTTAAGCAAAAAATTGACGGNTAGTCAAATTTTTGATTATGAAGTCAAATCGCAAGAGAGGAACTCGAACCTTCATTGAGGAGGCACGGCGACGGCAGATCCTGGAGATAGCCCTGGAATGTATTGCCCAAAGGGGATATAAATCGACCACGCTCGAATGGATCGCCTCCAAGGCAGGGATAAGCAAAGGGGTCATCTATTACCACTTTAAGACCAAAAAGGAACTCGTGGGCCAGATCTGGACGGCCCTCATAGACGAACTTTTCCAATTCCGAAAGGCTAGAGTGGATGTCCAGACCTCTTCCAAGGACAAACTCTGGACCTATGTAGATGCGCAATTTCAATTCATTCTGGACCATATAAAAAAATTCATCGCCCTGTCTGAGGCAGGCTTCGACCTTACCTCTGAAGATGGAGGAAATCCATGGTCGCCCGCCATCAACGAACGGTGCTTTGGTTACCTTTCCGGTATCCTTAGGGAGGGACAGGAAAGGGGCGAATTTCGGGAACACTGTTCAAAAGACCTTGCTGCGGTAATTCAAGGTGCCATTGACGGAATCGGCTTGGAAGTTATCGCAGATCCCGATGGCATTGACCTGGAAGGCTGTAAAAGAGAGCTTCTACACATGCTCGAGGCCTATTTGGTGAAAAAATAATGAACGAAGGTCGTGGAGGCGGCGGGAGTTCCTAGGGCCGCATCCACGTGGAAGTTGCTGGGTCTTCTCAGGAAAGTCAAAACTACGCATTTTTCCCCATAGAGCGCTGATCCTGGAAAGGGACAACCAGGGCAGTAAGACAGGACGTCCATCCAAACAGGGTTGTTGTGCCACTTCCTTCTTGAAAGAAAGGAGCCTCTGAATGCCTGACTCAAAAACTCATGTGCTTAATGTCTTCATGAACCGACAATACCCCTCCATTGTGCGGGCGGAGGGCATCTACCTTTACGACGAGGACGGGAAGAGATATATCGACAGCGCCGGAGGGCCCATCCTTTGCAACCTAGGGCACGGGGTGGGGGAGATTGTCGATGCCCTCGTGGAACAGATGAGGGAGGTGGCCTTTGTTTACAGGCTTGACTTTACAACGCCTGGGCTGGAGGAGGCCTGTACCAAGGTCTGTGAGGCCACCGGTGGGGTTATGGACAAGGTTTTCATGGTCTCTGGAGGATCCGAGGCAACGGAGATCGCAATCAAGCTGGCCCGGAAGTACCACATCGACAACGGCAATCCCTCCAAGTACAAGGTCATCTCCCGGTGGCTCAGCTATCACGGGATGACCATGGGCGCCCTTTCCTGGAGCGGGATGACGGCCCGCAGGGCCGAGTATGACCCCATGCTCCGGGACTTTTCTCACATTGCTCCGGCCTACTGCTACCGGTGTTGGTTCAAACGAACCCCCGACTCCTGCGACCTCGAGTGCGCCCAGGCCCTTGAGAACGAGATCCTCTGCCAGGGGCCAGAGACAGTGGCTGCTTTTATAGCAGAGCCCGTCTCTGGCATGTCCCTCTGTGGGGCCCATCCCCGGATGGACTACTTCAGACGCGTCCGGGAGATCTGCGACCGGTACGACGTTCTGATCATTCTGGACGAGGTTATGACGGGGTTCGGAAGAACCGGGAAATGGTTCGGGTTCCAGCAATTCGACGTGATTCCGGACATCCTGGCCTTGGGCAAAGGGATGGGGGGAGGCTACTTCCCGGTGGGGGCGGCGGCGGTTTCGGCCCGGGTGGCCGATACCATTGCACGGAAATCCGGACTGTTCGCCGCGGGGTTTACTTGGGCGGGGAATCCCATGGCCGCGGCCGTGGTGAGCCGGACCATCGATTATCTGAAGGAGCATCACCTGGTCGAGCGTTGTGCGGAGAAAGGGGACTACCTTGCAAAGAGGTTGGAAGACTTGAAGTCGCACCCGACAGTGGGAGATATCCGTGGCATGGGGCTCATGAGAGGGATCGAGTTCGTCAAGGACAAGAGGACCAAGGAGCCCCTGGAGCCAGGTCTCATGTTCTGGATCCAGCTCTCCCAGGAGGCCTTGAGCCGCGGCCTCTTCATCGAAGCCTCGGGGGGATGCGATCGCGGTCGGGCCGGGGACATGGTGATGTTCGGTCCTCCGTTCATCGTCACGGAAGAGCAGATTGACGAGATGGTCGGGATCTTCGATGAGGTCCTCACGGCGGTGGAGAAAAGAGNGGGTTTCTGAAGGAAAGCTTGTTACTTAGGAGTCGTTTTGAGAGGCTCACTTTTCCATGCTGAGCCCGTTCCATCGTAATGTGGAGGCTTTACCATGCGATCCATAGTGAGCGTTGTGACCGGAGGGGGCAAGGGAATCGGCCTAGGGATAGCCGAGGCCTTGGTGAGGCGCGGTGCCTCGGTTGCTGTCACCTATAGGAGCGACAAGGACGCTGCGAAGCGTGCCTTGCACCGTTTGAAGAGTTTGACTGCCCAGGGGCAAGGAGTTCTTCTGCTTCAAGGTGATGTGGGCGACCCCGAGACAGTGGCCGACCATTATCAACGGGTAAGGGAGGAACTGGGGCCGGTGACCGTCCTGGTGAACAACGCGGGGATCATGCCCCAAAGGAGCATGGAAGCCCTATCCGTGGAGGATTGGGAGGCGACGATCCGGGTCAATCTGAGCGGGGCCTTCTTTTGGTGCAAGCAGGTAGTAGGCGACATGAAGGAGGCCCGGTTCGGTCGCATTGTCAACATCTCCTCCATTGCCGCTCGCGGAGGTGGGGTTGTGGGGCCTCACTATGCGGCTTCCAAGGCGGGGCTTTTGGGATTGACCCGATATGCGGCACGCGAGCTTGCCCCCTACGGAATCACGGTCAACGCCATTGCACCGGCATTTATCGAGGATGCGGGGATCTTTTCGGATTGGTCGGACCATAAGAAAGCGGAGTTGCGAAAGAAGGTGGTGGTGCCCAGGCTGGGCACGGTGCAGGACGTGGTCCGGGCCTTCGAGTACCTCTTGGATTCCCCTTTTGTTACCGGAGTGACCCTGGATCTCAATGGAGGGGCCTTTATGATTTGATTGCTTTGAAATAAAGATGTGGATTTCCGGTCGTATCTCTTCCAAGGGGGGCCGTGTGTACTTTGAGAAAGGGTAAAGGATGGATACGTGATTAGCTAATGGGTGAGAAAAAGACCAAAAGGCAGGGGAGGTGATAGGAGCCGGCAGAGAAGAGACGCAGCGTTTCCTTAAGTGTATTCGGTAGAGACGACAAAAAAGGAGAAAGAAGATGAAAAGGAAAGTGATCGTCCTGGCCGTATCCCTGTGTGTTTCCCTCCTCAGCGCGCAGGCATTATTGATTCCCCATGAGGCCAAGGCAAAGAGGGCCCAAGAGGTCATATTTGTGAGCGCCGGGCCTTCGTACCCGGAAGCTAGCGAAGGCCTTGGCCTAAACATGTACATAAACGCCTTGTTGGGCAGGATCCTAACCCATCCCGCCCTCAAGGGTAAACTTCAACTCAAGATCATGGACAAGGGGACACTTTTTGCAACCCAGGACGAAGCCCTGACCGGTGTGGCCTCCGGGGCTGCTCAGATGACCTACAGCGGGCCGCATTTTCTGGAACAGTTGGGCTCCGAATGGAAGCTGGTAGAGGCTCCGGGAATCTTTGAGAGCTGGGAACATTTCATAAAGGTAATGAAGACTCCCCCCTGGAGGAAGCTGCATGAAAAACTCGCCAAAGAAAAGGGTGTCACCATCCTAAAGTGGATGTTCAACACCGGGGACTGGTACTTCTTCACCAATAAAGGCCCGGTAAAGACCATGGCGGATATCAAAGGGCAAAAGATTCGGTTTGCGGGCGGCGAGGCCTTTGCCAAGGCATTGAAGGCCTTGGGCACCACGCCTGTAGCCCTCCCTTATACGGAGGTTGTCACCGCCCTTCAAACCCACATGATAGACGGGCTGGTGACCGACTTCCCGGCGGCACTCTATTTTTACAACCTGGACAGATATACTAGGTATGCAGTAACCATCTCCTTCGCCATCCAGCCGATCTGCTTTGTGGTCAACACCAAGTGGTACGCGTCCCTTCAGCCGGATACCCGTCAGGCCATTCAAGATGTGTTCGACCGCATCGATGTGTCGAAATTTTACGAAAACTTTCAGGCAAGCTGCATACGGCAGTGGGACGGAAACCCCAAGCTGGAGCTGATCAATTTGAGCCGGGAGGAGGCCCAAAGATGGCGTGCTGCCATGAGGGCGGGAATCGATGACATGCTGACCGGAATCGATCCCGAGTATTTGAAGGCCATTGATTCGGCAAGGTAAGAAATGCTTGGGCGGAGGGGCTCGTGACCCCTCCGGCCCAAAGAGAGGAGGAGATGGGGTGGATCAGCCGGGGCCGGGCCTGTCAGGATAAAGATCATTAGGGAGACCGAGCACCGGAGATGAAGGGGAGTATTCTATGCCATCCATGAAGAAGCTTTACGAAGGCATCTGCGGGATTATCTTATTCACAGCCGTATGCATAAGCATGAGTGAGATTATAGCCAGGGTTTTCTTTCATATGTCTTATGATTTTATTATCGACTTTTCAGTATGGCTTACGGTTTGGGCCNTGCTTATGATGGCTGGTCCNCTACTGGCCGAAGGAGGACATGTTTCAATAGACTTCTTCAAGGAAAGACTTGGCGGTAAAGTGAGNATGTCTGTGGAGCTATTCAACAGCCTTTGCACGCTGTTATACGGCATTTCGATCACTGTGGGAGGGGCCCTTTTTGTTCGGCAGCTTTACGAAAAAAAGGCCGTATTCCCAAGGTACTTTGAAATCCCGATATGGATTGTCGAGCTTTGTGTCCCTATCAGCATGTTCATCTTTTCGATTTTCGCAGTTATTGCATTTATTCAGTCTCTCCGGAAGAAATGGTGACTTGCATCGTAGGGTAGGGGGNAAACGAATCCCATGGACTTTTTGATCTATGTGGGAATCGCCCTGATGGCGATTCTCTTTTTAACCGGGGCTCCTCTGGCCATCGCGTTTGCGGTAGGCTCAAGCATAATAGCCTTATTTGTCATGGGCCTCCCCCTAGCGAACCTCGCCCAGATCTTCTTCTCGGCCATAAATTCATATCCCTTGCTTGCCTGCCCTTTCTTCATCCTGGCTGGCAACCTCATCCTCCGAAGCGGGGGCATGGTGCCTCTCAGAGAATTCATGCAGGCCATGTTCGGCCACTGGCCTGGGGGCCTGGCCGTTGCATCGCTCATCTTCGCGGCCTTTCTTGGGGCCATTTCCGGCTCCAGCGCCGCCTGCCTGGCGATCTTAGGGACTATAGTCGTTCCTATCTTGGTGGAGACAGGCTACGACAGGCCTTTTGTCTCGGGGCTTTCCGTGGTGGCGGGGGAGTTGGGACTTCTGATTCCCCCTAGCATGTTCTTCATCATCTTCGGTGCCTTGAATCAGATAAACATCGCTGACCTATTTCTTGGGGGCATCGGTCCAGGAGTCCTTAGCACATTCCTGATGGGCATCGTGGCCGTCCTGATCTCCAAACGAAGGAAATATGCCACAGTGGCTCCAGCCTCTTGGAAGATGCGAGGCGAGTCTTTCATCAAAGCATTCCCCGTGCTCTTGATGCCCATGGTGGTTCTGGGGGGGATCTACGGGGGGATCTTCAGCCCCACTCAGGCTGCTTCGGTCGCGGTCTTCTATGCCATAGCTATGGGAGTCCTGGTTTATCGGGCCCTGAACCTAAATGGNATCTTGGCTGCCCTGGTGGAGACGGCAAAGCTTGCCTCCATGATCTATNTGTTGATCATAGGAGGCGATCTCATGAGCAAGATGTTCGCATACATCATGCTTCCTCAGGCCATTACCGAATGGGTNATCTCCATGGAATTGGGTCCGCTCGGTTTCCTGTTGGTGGTGGAGGTCTTGCTCTTGGCCATGGGGTTCTTTTTCAGCAGCATACCCATGGTCATCATAGTTCTTCCTTTGTTTCTCCCAAGCGTGAAGAGTCTGGGGATAGACCCGGTTTTTTATGGGGTTCTGGCCATTATGAACTCCCTGATCAGTGAGATTACTCCTCCTATGGGGCCGCAGCTGTGGTTTGCGGCACCCATCTGCAAAGAGAAGATGGGGGCAATAGCCAGGGAGGCATGGCCATTTTTGGGCGCGATGACTTTGGCTATGCTTATCACTACCTTTGTGCCCCAGGTCGCTATGCTTTTAGTCGATCTGTTTAGATGAGACTTCTTGAGGACGGAAAAGGATGGGATAGGTAGAGGAAAGGGGTTATGGGCCAAAACGGATGTTGCCGGGAAATATTTCTATTTTGAGGATCAGGCTGAAAGGGGGGCCTCATGAAAGGTAAGAAGGCTGAAAAAATCAAAAAAGAGATTTTTGAGAAATACGAGGAGAAGACCAAGGGCTCTAGGGAACGCGACGAGCGGGCCAAGAGATGCCTTCCCGGGGGGGACACCCGCACGGCCACATACTTCTTCCCTTATCCCATCTACATGGTAGAGGGGAAGGGCTGCCGTCTCTACGATTGTGACGGCAACGAATACATCGATTTCCTCAACAACTATACCTCGCTGATCCATGGTCACGCTCATCCCAGGATCGTAGAGGCAGCAAGGGAACAACTCCAGAAGGGAACTGTGTTGGGCGCNCCGGGAGATATCCAATACAGACACGCCGAACATATGTGTTCCCGGGTCCCCTCCCTAGAGATGATTCGGTATTGCAACTCTGGGACCGAGGCCACGCTCTTTGCCCTTAGGGCCGCCAGGGCTTACACCGGCAAGGACGCCTATATCAAGATGGACGGAGGGTACCACGGATCACATGACTTTGTGGACGTGAACGTCATGCCGGATACATCGGGCTCGGAACTTCCCATTGCCCATGTGGAACGAGGTGTACCAACTAGCGTGCTGAACGAAGTATACATCGTCCCCTTCAATGACTTGGATGCCGTGGAAAGGGTCCTCAAAGAGAGAAAAGATCGGATCGCGGCCATTATGGTGGAGCCTGTCCTAGGTGCAGGTGGGGGAATTCCTCCCGAGCCGGGATACCTTCAGGGAATGCGGGAGCTGGCTGATCGATATGAGGTGCTTCTCATTTTCGACGAGATCATCACCTTCCGCATGCACACGGGAGGCATGCAGGCCCTAACCGGCGTCATTCCTGACATCACCGCATTGGGCAAGATCATTGGAGGCGGGTTCCCCATCGGGGCATTCGGCGGGCGGAAGGAGATCATGGAGCGATTCGCCCCATTTCACCCAGAGAATATACGGCACACTGGGACCTTCAACGGGAACAACATAACGCTGGCGGCAGGACTTGCGGCCATGGAGCTATACGATCAGGCCGCTGTGGAACGGCTCAATGCCCTTGGAGACCGGATGCGCCGGGGCCTTCTTCAGGCCATGGAGCGGGTAGGGATGAAGGGCCAGGTCCTGGGTATGGGTTCCGTGATCGTCGTTATGTGGCGGGAAGGTAAGACTACCAAGGCCAAAGATGCAGTGGACTCAGTGGTCTCCGCAGGGGCGCTTCCGACCCTCCTTCATTTGGAGATGCTATGCAAGGGAATCTACTTCGCCTCCCGAGGAATGTTTGCCTTATCCACTCCCATGTCGGAGGAGGAGGTCGACGCTGCCGTGGAGGCCTTTGAGTCGTCTCTGGAGTATCTGAGACCCGTTGTGGAGGAGGAGCTGCCGCACTTGTTGAGGGAATAGCCTGGGTTGCGTAGAAAATAGTCTTTCGTCTATCTCGTCTATTTGGTCTATCTGGCTGATTTCGTTCATTCCGTTGAGTTGGTCTTGGTTGGGTGGAAGAAGGCGACTGAAGTCGCCCTTACTCGAATAAAGGCATTGACTTTCGCATTCGGGCAAGCGGTTTCATCCCTCTAGGGTGCCCCGCCTATGGCGGGGCCCCAGGCGTGATTCCAGGTTCTTGGTTCAGACGAAACCAACGAGATAGACGAAACGGACGAGATGGACGAAACAGACCGGATAGACGAGACGGTAGGCATTTTCATTCATCAAGGATACCACGTCCCGCCTTGGCGGCACTGGCATGAGGAGTTACGTAACCTCATAGTCCAAGGAAGGAGGAATAGCGATGTCAGAAAAGCTGATCATCACCGCGGCCCTGGCCGGTGGGGCCACGACCAAGGCCAACAATCCCAACACTCCTTACACCCCCGAAGAGTTCGCTGAAGAGAGTTACCGATGTATGCAGGAGGGGGTAAGCATAGTCCACATCCACGCCAAGGACCCCAAGACGGGCCTCGCCACCCCAGACATGAATCTCATCCGCCCCACCATAGAGGCCATCCGGGACCGATGCCCGGGACTCGTCATCAANATGAGCACGGCCATCACTATGGGCCTGAGCGCCGAAGAGCGTATAGCCCCTGTTTTAGAGCTTAAACCCGATATGGCCAGCCTCAACACCAACACCATGAACTTTGCCATTGCGGACCACAAGTCGGGCAAGATCATGATGGAGTTCATCTTCGAGAATACCTTCAAGATGCTCGAAGAATTCGGCCGCCTCATGAAGGAGAACGGGATCAAACCCGAACTCGAGATCTTCGATCCGGGAGGGCTCTACAACGTCAAACTCATCCGACGTCAAGGGGATGTGTTCGAGGAGCCCATGCACTTCCAGTTCGTGTACGGGGTGGCAGGCGGGATGACGTTCGACCCGCTTCTTCATCTCAGCCTGATTGGTCAGCTCCCCACGGGGGCCACTTACAGCGTCTGTGGTGTGGGCCCCAATCAGGTCAAAGCAGCTTTCTTGGCCGCTATCACCGGAGGACACATCCGCATCGGACTGGAGGACAACGTGAGGGTTCCAGGAGGCGAGTTGGCCAAAGGCAGTTGGGAGCAGGCCATCTGGGTGAGGGAGCTCGCCCGCATAGCGGGCCGGCCAGTGGCGACCCCCGATGAGACGAGGGAGATACTGGGGCTCCCCAAGGGGGCNGGCTGATGCACCCACTTATCCGCAGNCATTGGGGAGATTCTTTAAAGATGGAGAGAAGATCCTATGGGGGATGAGTTGATCAGGTTGGCCGGGGCCGTGCAGCGGGGAGACGTCCCTGGAGTGCAGGAATGGGTTCGGAGGTGCCTGGAATCGGGCTTCAACCCCGGCGATATTCTCCAAGACGGACTCGTGACTGGCATGAGCGTGGTTGGAAGACGCTTCAAGAACGACGAGATCTTCCTCCCCGAGGTGATGATCGCGGCGCGGGCTATGAATAGGGGATTAGAGATTCTCGATCCGTACCTGAGGGGTGGTGGGGTGCAATACCAGGGGAAGATGGTCCTGGGTACGGTCAGGGGCGACCTTCATGACGTTGGCAAGAACATCGTCTCCATCTTGTTCCGCGGGGCCGGATTCGAGGTGATCGACCTGGGGATCGATGTGTCAGAGGAAAGATTCGTGGAGGCCGTTCGGGACCATCGTCCGGAGATTCTGGGGCTTTCGGCCCTTCTCACCATGACCTTAGGGGCCATGCCTTCGACTATCCAGACTCTGGAGAGGGCGGGGTATCGGGATGGAGTTATCGTCATGGTGGGCGGAGCCCCAGTAACTGAGGGCTTTGCCCGGGAGATCGGTGCTGACGGATACGCACCCGACGCTGGATCGGCCGTGGAGAAGGCCAAGGAGCTGATAGGGCGTATGGGGAAGGGTAAGGGGGAAGGAAGGAGGGAGGGCGGATATGGCGGAGATGACCTCTAGGGAGAGGGTGTTGGCGGCCCTCGCCCACCAAGAGCCGGATCGAGTTCCCCTTTTTTGCTTTTCCATGGATCCCAAGTTCATCAATGCCTTGGGGGAGGGGAATTTCCTCAAGGCCTGTGAATGCCTTCAGCTCGATTGCCTGGCAATCCGAGCTCAGAGCTGGTGCCAGGGCGTGCCCAACTTGGCCGTTTTGATCGCGGACATCCCCGAGGAGGAACAGACCGGAGGAGGGATCTTCGCGGGATGGAACGGGGTGGACGAGTTCGGCAGGGTTTGGAGACGCGGATCCTATGTCGGAGGCAGACTGAGGTCCCGGGAGGACCTGGATAAATACATCCCCCCGCTCAAACTTGAGGAGCGCACTCCGACCGGATCCGTGGAAACCTTGAGGAAGCGGTACCCGGACAAGGCATTGGTGCTGAATTCCCACACAGGCCCCTTCGGGCTTACCATGGAGAGCATGGGCTTCGAGCACTTTTTCTACACCCTGTATGACGACCGGGAGCTGGTCAAGGAGGTGATCGCAAGGAGGACGGAGTGGTTCATCGGCATCGCCCGGCACGCCCAGGATCTGGGGGTGGACTTCGTGGTCATGGGCGACGACGTGGCATACAAGGGACGGACATTCGTCTCTCCCGAGGACTTCGAGGAATTGGCCATCCCTCATTACAGGCGGATCGTTGAGGCCCTGGATGTCCCCCTCATCTGGCACTCGGACGGCTTCATCGAGCCCCTTCTGGACTTGGCCGTGGAGGCGGGTATCCACGGCATCCACGCCATGGAGCCCACGGCTGGGAACGACATGGGACGAATCAAGGAGCGCTACGGCCATCGGTTGGTCCTCCTGGGCAACGTAGACTCCGTGGAGGTACTTACNCGGAGCGATCTGGATCGAGTGCGCGCAGACGTGGATAGGTGCATAAGACAGGCAAAAAGAGGTGGGGGTTACATGCTCGATTCGAGCAACTCTCTCCACGCCCAGTGTACAGTGGAGGCAGTATGCGAGATGTACAGTTATGCCCTTGAGGTGGGATTCTATTGAGTGGGGCTTCTTTTGGGTGATGTGCGGGCCGCCCCTCCTGCGCGGCCCGTAGAGAACGTCCTTAGATCACTCGGACGTTAGTGGCATAAGGTCCTTTGGGGCCCACTTCCTCTTCAAAAGAGACGCGTTGGCCCTCCTCTAGGGTGCGGAAGCCATTGCCGGCGATTCCGCTGAAGTGGACGAAGAGGTCTCCGCCATCGTCCTTCTGAATAAACCCATAACCCTTTCTTTCATTGAACCACTTTACTCGTCCTTCCATCTTCTTTTCACCTTTCTTCTATTACAGTTTTCGCTGTGATGATGACCTTTTGGAGAGAGCCTGTCCAAAGAGGAGGGCGTGGCGATGGAGGGCTCAAATTCCGAAAGGCAATTCACAACGTGTTCTCAGGATAAGGGATCGTCCACTTCGTGTCAACCAAAANGGCCCAATTTTTTTCTGTTTTTTCCCCCAGGGTCACCAGAGGATCCAAGGGACCCTGTTGTAGGGGTTAGAGAAGCACGAACCTATTTCCTTCCCGGACGACCCTTCCCCTTTCCATAAGGTCCTCCAGATGCTTCCCCATGATGGCCCGCTCGCCGAAGGCGAAGAAGGCTTTTGGCTCCCGGGGACGTCCATACACGATCCAGGCCTCGATGATCTCCTCCATGGTCCGAGGCCTTTGGGCCAGCAGTTCGAGCAGCTTTCTCTCCCTGGTGTGGACCACCTCCAAGTAGCGGTCCCAAAGCCCTTTGGGATCCTCCTCGAAGAGACCTCTCCCGTGGCCCGCGATCCAGACCTTGGCCGGGACTTTTCGTAAGGCCTCCACTGAGGTGATCACGTCGGGGATCCTCGAGTCCCTGTCCCCGTACCAGGGCCCGAAGGAGGTAAGATCGTAGTCCCCCAGGAAGAGCACCCTTGGTTCCACGAAAAAGAAGGCCATGTGGCCGGGAGTGTGGCCTGGCGTAGGAATTAACTCCACCGTGACGGTCCCCAAGTCCACTCGGTCTCCCCCTTCCAGAATTCCCCGGGGCCTCCTCGGCCGGAAGTGAAACTGCTCCAACATGAGCTTGCGCCAGTGCTCGCGCTCATCCCCCTCGGGCATGCCATAGGCATCCAGAAAGGCTTCCAGACCCGCCAAAGGAGGTGCATCGGCCTCTGAGATGCGAAGGGGGAGGTCGTCGAAGAGATCCAGGTGCATGATATGGTCCTCGTGCCAGTGACTCAGCCAGACCTCCCGTACGTCTTCCTCCTGGCGGAGCCGCTTCAGGCGGTCCCTGTCCGATGCTGGATCAATGAGGACTCCAGCCCCTTCCACATAGATGGAGTGGCAGAAGGGGTACTTCCCTCCATTGGTCCCAGGGATCCACCTCACCGGCCCGAAACTCCGCTCCTTCATGTGGAACCTCCTACACAAAACCAGCTTGACCGGAAACGGGAAAGCTGTGTCAGGCGCATATTATCCCGTGTTGAGGGAGAAGCTCTTTGAGGACCAGGAAACGGTGGGAATCGGCGGCGTCGTGAAAGAGTTTCCAATGGCTCCGATGAAAATCGGGCCTCCTCGTGTACCGCTCCCCCTCCGGGGTGGCCTCCACCTCCACCGCCTCCCGAAACCACTTTCGATCGTGGTACAGGAGATCCCGCTCCTCCTCCCTGCAGGGGAACCCGAAGGCAGAGTCGTTGACGGCCTCCATCCAGTTGCTGCAGCGCTCATCGAGATCTCCTCTGTGCTTGAAGAGTCGGGCCATTACCGGGCGGACCCCGCCCCAGGGGAACGTCTCCTCGGTGCAGTAACGGGGGTTCCTTTTGAGAAAGATGCGGAGCTCCCGGTACATGGAGCGGCAGGCCTGAAGGCAGATGACCCAGTTCTTTCGGTGGAGGGACCTCGCCTGGTTCGCGAGCTCGAACCTCCATTCCCTGAAGGGCTCGTCCGGCAGGGTGGCCGCTTCGGCGTGGCCCAGCTGGGGGATGAGGGCCGCTGCAATGTCCCGATAGAAATTCTTAAAGAGCCTGACGATTCCGGCCTTGTCTTCGTTGACCACGTGGATTTCCTCCACGTCGTTGAGATCACTTTGCAGTCCCGAGAAGTCCTGATGCGACCACGTGTCGGCGTAGGCATGGAGAGCGATGCCCAGCCGATGGAGCTGATAGGGTTTGTCCTCCAGCTCCGCAGCCGCCCTCAGGGTGGTGCGCGCCACCGAGCCGTCCGCCCGACAGATCATGCGTTCCTGGAACCGGTCACCCTCGACCCCCGGAACGAAATGGAAGGGGACGAGGATCTCGTACTGGGTCTGGAGGGAGAAGACCTCCGGGTGGATGAACCGATGGGCTGTGAGGACCTGGTGGAAACGACCTCCGTTCGCGAATTCCAGGGCATGGCCGTACTTGGCGTCGTCGGTGTGTTGGGAGGCATACGCCACGGTCTCGGCGTTCTCCGGGGGCATCCCGCAGCATCGACAGAGGACATAGACCGCATAAAAATGGAAGTCTCTCTGCATGGCTCAGGCCCCTTGGTGTTGTGCCCGTCTTCGGCTTGACCGAAGACGGATAGAAGCTATATCTGCTCGATGAGCAGGGGCTCGAAGTTGAGGTGGTCGCAGCTGACGAGGCGATACGTGATCCCGTTGTGCTCTCCCTGAAAGTGCCGGCCCCAGTCCTCCACGGTATGGAGATGGCCGTAGAGGGCAATGTGGCAACCGGCCTCCTCGGCCATGCGGACGAACGGGCTCTCCCTCCCACCGGGCGGAAAAGGGGGATAGTGGAATAGGGCCAGTGGGGGCCGATGGATCGGGCCTTTTTGCCTCAGGTCCTCGATGGAGAGGCGGAATTCTCGGATCTCCTTATCCAGGTCGCCTTCCAGGCACGTCCACTCGCCCCCTTGGTTCCGGGCAACGGGGCACCCGCGCACTCCCACCACGGCCACCCCGTCCAGCACCAGGGCCGTCTTTTTGAGAAGGAAGACCCCCTCCGGGAGGATGTGCTCCGCCTTGGCCCGGGTCTTGGGCCACCAGTAATCGTGGTTGCCCTTGATGAGGACCTTCCGGCCCGGAAGCCTCGCGAGCCATCGGAGGTCCTTGACAGCCTCCTCGGGCTTCATGGCCCATGAGAAGTCCCCGGGCATGAGGACGATGTCCTGCGGAGAGACCCGCTCGCACCAGGAGGCGGCCACCTTGAGGTGATGGTCCTTCCAGTGCTCGCCGAAGGGATCCATCCATTTTCCCGTGGAGAACCCCAGGTGCAGGTCACTGATGCCCCAGATCCTCATGTCTTCCTCCATTGCCCAGCGTTTGTTACCAGATCCTAAGGAAAAAAGAAAGCCCGCACATGGGAGTCCACCAAGGGAGATGGGGGTCCTCTGGAGATGCCCGCTCCTGTTGGTTCAGAACTGGCGTGGGGCATTGGGCCTCTTTTCCCCATCCCAGGGACGTGATAAGAGTAATATAAATATCCATGGCCTGGAGTAGGGCGTCGTAGGTTTTCATANGGAATATCCGCAGAGGGAGAGAACATGGGAAGACGCATCGGGTTCGTATCGACGCGGATCGCGGGCACCGACGGGGTATCCTTGGAGACCTACAAGTGGTATCAGGTGCTGGAGCGAAACGGCCATGGTTGCTTCTTTTTCGCAGGAGAGCTCGACACCCCCGAGGATCGGTCGTTTCTGGAGCCAAAGGCGCACTTTGCTCATCCCGAAATCAAGGAGGTGCAGGAGGGCTGTTTCGGGACCGCGACCCGAAGCCCTGCCCTGAGCCGACGCATTCATGAACTCCGCGATTTCCTGAAGGGGCGACTCTATGAGTTTATGCAGACCTTCCACCTGGACCTCTTGATCCCGGAGAACGCCCTGGCTATCCCCATGAACATCCCTTTGGGGCTTGCCATCACTGAATTCATTGCGGAGACGGGGATCCCCACCATCGCCCATCACCACGATTTCCGNTGGGAGCGCGACCGCTTTCTNATTTCCTCGGTGGAGGATTACATCCACTGGGCCTTTCCGCCCAAGCTTCCCCATATCCGCCACGTGACCATCAACAAGGCGGCCTCCCGACAGCTGAGCTACCGAAGAGGACTGAGCAACGTGATCATCCCCAATGTCTTCGACTTCGCCAACCCTCCTGACCCGGCCGACGGGGGCAAGGCCTTACGGGAAGAGCTCGGCTTCGGCCCGGATGAACTCTTCGTGCTTCAGCCCACCCGCATTGTTGCGCGAAAGTGGATCGAACGGGCCGTCGAGCTCGTGAGNCTCCTGATCCCTGAAAGGCCTCGGCTGGTCATCTCCCACAAGGCGGACGACGAGGGGGATCTATACGTGAGCCGGGTCATGGAATACGCGGACCGGCTCAACGTGGAGCTCCTCCTCATCGGTGACCGCGTGGGCTCGAGCCATTGTTTCGGGGCGAATCATCAATGTCGATACACCATGGACGACGCTTATCTGGCCTCTGATCTGGTTACCTATCCATCGGGGTACGAGGGGTTCGGAAACGCCTTCGTGGAGGCCATCTATTTCCAGAAGCCCATTGTGGTCAACCGCTACTCCATCTTCATTGAGGACATCGAACCGCTCGGGTTTGATGTCATCGCCTTCGATGCCTTCGTGACTCGGGATACCGTGGAGAGGATCCAGAGGTATATGGAACCGGACCATCTCCAGAAAGCGGTGGAGCATAACTATTGTATCGGGAAAGAACACCTCTCCTATGAGGTGTTGGAGAGGAAGCTCCTTCCCCTGATCGAGTCCTTCGAATAGAGGCGTCTCATCCCGGGGGATTCCTGGGGTCAAACGGGATCGGAGAGCCTAGCAGGGAGGAACCCCCAATTGGAAGGAGAGGCCGAGGAGCGGACAAGGATGGACTCAATGGAGCGTCCCATGCGGATCGGGATCCTGCATTACTCCTGTCCTCCACTTGTGGGAGGGGTGGAGGAGATCGTCAGTCAGCATGCCTCGGTCCTCCATCGGCTAGGTCACTTCATATCCGTAATAGCCGGAATGGGAGAGGTCTACACCGGGGATTTCCCTGTGAGGATCGAACCCTTGCTCGGCTCTCGGAACCCGAGGGTATTGAAGGCCCACTCCGCCTGCCGGGAGGGGGACCCCTCACAGGTTCGGAGGCTCACTGGGGAGATCTACGAGATCCTGAGGGACTGGGCGGCGGGCGTTGATGTGATCCTGGCGCACAATGTCCTGCAGATGCCCTTCAACCTCCCCTTGACCCTGGCCCTCCGTCGATTGGCCATGGACCCGACGGTCCCCCCGGTGGTGAGTTGGACCCACGATTCTCCCTATCTCCGGCCGGACTACCCCGGGCATTTGGACGCGTTCCCCTGGAATGTTCTCAAAAGATGGCATCCCCGGATCCATTACATCACCATCTCGGAATCCAGGAGGGAGGAACTCTGCTCGCGTCTGGGGGATTTCGGCTGGCGAGTGATCCCCAACGGGATCAATCCCATCGGGTTTTTCTACTTGGACCCCAAGTCCGTACGCTTGGCCGAGGAACTTCGGCTCTTCGATCGGGATCTCGTCATCGTCCAGCCCTCGCGTATCACTCCGCGGAAGAACCTGGAGCTCTCCATCCATATCACCTATGGGATCAAGAGCCTGGGATACAATGTCCTCTTCATGCTCACCGGGGCCTATGATCCCCACGAGAGGCGGGCCACCGCCTACTATCGGAGGCTTAAATACTGGATCCATGAGCTGGGTCTCCAGGAGAACATCACTATTTTGGCGGAGTATACATACGCCGACGGATCACGACTCGTCCCGGATCGGATCTTCATCCGGGACCTCTACCTGATGGCCGATCTCCTGCTGATGACCAGCAAGGACGAGGGGTTCGGTCTGCCCCTTCTGGAGGCTGGCATGATCAAGCTTCCCATCGCATGCTCCGAGATCCCTCCGTTTCAGGAGATCGGCACAGACGTGTGCTTCTTCCGGCTGGAGGACCCTCCGCTCTTCACGGCCGGGAGGATCATGGAATATCTTTCCCGCACCAACACACACAAGATGTTCCGGAAGGTTATGCGTCATTACGTCTGGGATGGGATCTGTCGCCGGGAGATCCTGCCCTACCTCCGAGAGGTGGTGGCTCAGGGGGAGAAGAGGTGAGGGAGGAGGCCCCTTGGGAGAGGGGAAGCCCATGATCCAGGCCTACTCTTTCGGGCGGATGGTAGTGCAGGGACGCGCCTATTCCGAGGACTTGAAGATCCTCCAGGGCCAGGTCAAGCCGTATTGGCGTCGCCGTAGCGGACATCGGATGGATGTGGAGGATCTGCAGGATGTCATCGAAGCCCGGCCCCGGGTGTTAGTGTTGGGGACCGGGTCCTCCGGGATGGTCCGGGTGAGCGAGGACCTGCTTCAGGTCCTACGGTCCGCGGGGATCGAGGTCGTGGTGGAGCCCACTGCAGAAGCTGTCCGGACCTTCAATGCCTTGCTCCGGGACGGAGAGGAGGTGGCGGGGGCCTTTCACCTCACGTGTTAGAAGGGCACAGGGCGCAAGGCGTGCGGCACAGGGCCCGGGGTTGACACATTCAGGCCTTGGAGCCGAAGCCGTAAGAGTCTGGGGCGAAAGGATCTGAAGTCCGCGGGGTCCCATAAGCGTTCGATGGACTTCGAATTCCGCCCGACGAGAGGCGAAGCTGGGGGCGAGATGGGAAAGGTCCATGGACAAGGACCTCCTCCGGAGAGAATTCGGGCACTGACCGAGGAGTTGATCCAGAGCCAGAGCACCTTCACCCTGGCTACCTGTCGGTCTGGAGAGGCCTGGGCGGCGCCCCTCTACTATGTCTTCCGCTCCGGGGCCTTCCACTTCTTCAGCGATCCCACCTCACGTCATGTCCGAGAAGCCTTGGAGGCAGGACGAGCGGCGGCCTCCTTATACGAGGATGGAGAAGGCTGGCGGGAGATCCGAGGGCTCCAAATGGAGGGAAGGGTGGAAGTCCTCGGCATCGGGCCCGAGGCCCTGGAGGTCATGGGGGCCTATCTTCGGCGCTTCCCCTTCGTCTGGGACCTGCTGGGGAGTGAATCCTCGGACCTGGAGGGCTTCCAAAAGAGGTTCCGAAGCCGCCTCTACCGATTTGTTCCGGAAAGGACGCTCTACATGGACAACCGGTTCGGGCTGGGGTTCCGGGTGGAGGTCTCTTTGCGGTAGACGGGGCCTGAGCCCTTCTGACCGGCCCCATCAGTGGATCTCGCCTCACATGTTCACCCCTTTCGATGTTTCTTGACGGTCCGGGTTTCGCAGAGGGCCTCCCATGCCTCCCGAACGTGGTGCCTTTGGGTCTGGGTCTGGCCCACACAGAGGCGCAGAGAGAAGTCCCCCTTGAGTTTCGTGTGGGTGATGAAGATCCGGCCCGATCGGTTGACCTCGTCCAGGACGGCCTTGTTGAGACGCTCCAGATCCTCTGCCGAAGCTCCCTCTCCCCAGGGATTGAACCGAAAGCATACGGTATTGAGGGGCACCGGGGCCAGGATCTCGAAGTCTGGGTCCTTCTCAACCCATTCCTTGAACTCCTGGGCCCATCTCAGGTGATCCCTGAGTTTTGTTCGCAGGCCCTCCACACCATACGAACGGATCACGAACCAGAGCTTCAGGGCTCGGAATCGGCGGCCGAGCTGGATCCCCCAATCCCGGAAGTTGGTAACCTGCCGGTCCAGATCGGTCTTGAGGTACTCGGGAAGGATGGAGAGTGTCCTGGTAAGGGCCTCGGGGTCTCGAACGAAGAAGGCCGAGCAGTCGAAGTTGGTGAAGAGCCACTTGTGGGGGTTGAAGACGAAGGAGTCCACGAGCTCGATCCCATCCAGGATCCATCGCTTTTCGGGGAGGATGGCTGCACTTCCGGCCAGGGCCGCATCCACATGTAGCCAGAGTCCATAACGACGGGCGATCTCCCCTATGGGCCGCAGGGGATCCAGTGCCGTGGAGGAGGTGGTCCCCACCGTGGCCACCACGCAACAAGGGATCAGGCCGCTGTTCCTGTCGGCGAGGATCCGCTTCTCCAGGTCTTCGGGGACCATGGCGAAGGCCGCGTCCACGTCCACTTTGACCACGTTTTGGGAGCCGAAGCCGGCGATCCGGGCGTCCTTCTCCACTGATGAATGGGCCTCGCCGGAGGTATAGATCCGAAGGGCTCCATCCATAACCCCTCCCATGAAGCCCTTCTCGTTGATGCGGAATCCCGATGACCTCTCCCGAGCGCAAATCAATGCGCAGAGGGTGGCGGTGGAAGCGGTGTCCTGAATCACTCCGCGGAACTCCCCGGGGAGCCCCAACATCTGGCGGAGCCAGTCCATGACTCGTTCCTCCAGCTCTGTGGCTGCAGGCGAGGTCTGCCAGAGCATGGCGTTGATTCCCAGGGCCGCGGAGAGCAGCTCGGCCAGGATGGAGGGGCCGCTGTGGTTGGCCGGAAAGTAGGCGAAGAACCTGGGGTGATTCCAGTGGGTGATGCCAGGGAGGATAATCCTGCGGAAATCCTCTATCACGGCCTCCATGGTCTCTCCTTCCTCGGGAGGGGAGGGGGGAACGCGGTCGCGGATCTCCCCAGGGGAGACCCTGGAGAGGACGGGATAGGTCTCCACGTTGCGCATGTAGTCGGCAACCCAGTCGATCAGTTCATGCCCGTATCGGCGAAAGGTCTCGTGGTCCATGGCATGCTCCAGGTGAAAGCGTTTTGCCCGCGGACGGGCACATGGAACCCATGCCCCGTCGGTCCTGAACGTGAGGATACCGAAAATTCCTTCTGGATCAAAGCGTGTGGTTAAAAGGGACCCTTCTTATGAGGCGGAGGCCCGGATGGTTAGGCCTCCTTATCCCGTATGGGGGCAGTTCGGACCCTGGGCCGTCCCTTGAGCTGTGCCAGAAGCATTCCGACCAGCATGAGGCCGCAGCCGATCAGGCTTCGAAGGGCGAGGACTTCCTCCAGGACCACCCAACCGGCGAGGGCGGCGAAGACCGCCTCGAGGCTCAGGATGATGGCCGCATGAGCGGGCGGGGTGTGGCGTTGGGCCACGACCTGAAGGGTGTAAGCCACCCCCACGGAGAGGACCCCGCCGTAGAGAATGGGGACGGCTGCTCCCTGGAGGCCGCTCGGGGTGATCTCCTCGGTGAGGATGGCCCCGGCCAGACTCAGGAAGGCGCAGGTGACGAATTGAGAGCGGGCCAGCCGGATGCCGTTGAGGCGTGGCGAGAGCCATCCCAGGATATGGAAGTGCACTGCCCAGAAGAAGGCTCCCCCCAGGACCCAGAGGTCGCCCGGGGCGAAGGTGAGGGACTCGGTGACGCTGAGGAGATAGAGACCCCATGCGGCAAGGATGGCACCGACCCATCCACCCCATCCCAGCCTCTGCCCCAGCAGGAGCCCCATCAAGGGGACGATGATCACGTAGAGGCCGGTGATGAAACCCGCTTTGCCCGCCGTGGTGTAGACCAGTCCCACCTGCTGGAGCGTGGCCGCCATGAAAAGGACCCCGCCTGCCAAGCATCCCCCTCCCAGGAAGGGCCGACCGTGCATTCCTTGGGGGATCCTTTGGAAGGACCGAACCGGGTCCGTCACCCGCCGGGCTAGGGGACTCAGGACCAGGGCCCCCAGCGCAAATCGGATGCCGTTGAAAGTCAACGGCCCTACGTGGCTCATGCCCACCCTCTGGGCCACAAAGGCGCTTCCCCAGATAAAAGCGGTCAGCAAAAGCAGACCGTCCGCTTGATAGATTTTCCGATACAATTTCCTGTCTCCCGGGACCTCTCGGACAGACGAAGATGCATTCTACATCGCTGAATCGCTGGTGCCTAGTGAGGGAGGTGGCGTCTCTCCGGGATCCGTGCTGTCGAGGGAAATTTGACGCGACCTCACAGATTGTCTATCTTTGCCCCAAAAGAACAACTTTCGAGGGGGCGGAGCTGGATCCGGAGGAGTGGATTGACGAGCACGGGGACTACCTCTTTCGGTATGCCCTTGTGCTAAAGGGTGGGGACTGNTCAGCGATCGAGGAGATGGTCCAGGAGACATTTGTGGCCGCCCTCAGTGTTCGAGGGTGCCAACCATNGTCTCCATTACGGCNAGAGGGGTGGGTGTGCACTGGGGGGTTGACCCGGGCCCCCTGATCCAGTATCTGACTCAATAATCTGCTCCATGGAGGAGAGGAGATGCGCGTTGCTCTGGCCTCCGATCATGCGGGAATGGAGTTGAAACGACTACTCATCCGAGTCCTGGAAGAGTGGGGCCACCAAGTCCTGGACCTCGATCCGGAAGAGGGGATCCCTCTGGACTATCCGGATGCAGCCGCTCGTGTAGGAAGGGCGCTTCGCGAGGGGAGGGCCGAGCGAGGCGTTCTGATCTGTGGAAGCGGGGTGGGCTCCTGCATCGCGGCCAACAAGATGAGGGGGATCCGAGCATCCGTCTGCCATGATACCTATTCGGCCCGTCAGGGTGTCGAGCACGATGATATGAACGTTCTCTGCCTGGGGTCTCGAGTCATTGGCCGGGAGCTGGCCAAGGAGTTGGTCCAAGCCTTTCTCCAGGGACGGTTCCGGGAGGAGGAACGCTATAAGAGGCGTCTTCGCAAGGTGGAAGCCCTAGAGGATGCCTGGTAGGCTGATCCAGATCGTCCTAAGAAGAAGGAGAGTGATACGGATCCATAAACGGGCAAAGATGGTCCTCCTCCGCAAGGGGACGGGCCGAGGTGGGCAGACGGGTCTTGGAGGAGAGGGGACTGTTCGCATTGGTCCCTGAACGGAGGGTGAGACCGTTCTGAGGGGCAGATCGGGAGGTGATGGGATGCAGGTAGCCATGGTGGGACTGGGTCGCATGGGGATGAACATGGCGCGGAGGCTCCTTCGAGGGGGACACATGGTGGTGGCCTACAACCGCAGCCCGGAGAAGACCGAGCGGATCGCCAAGGAAGGGGCTCAGGCCGCCTACGGGCTTCGAGAACTCGCGGCTCAACTGGACCCTCCCCGGGTAGTCTGGTTGATGCTCCCCGCAGGGAGGGTGGTGGACGAACATATCGAGGAATTGACCCCCTTTCTCGATGCCGGTGATGTGGTGGTGGATGGGGGCAACTCATACTACAAGGACGACCTGCGCCGGGCAGAAGCCCTCTCCCACAAAGGGATTCACTATCTGGATGCGGGGGTCAGCGGCGGTATCTGGGGGTTACACGTAGGCTACTGCCTCATGATCGGGGGAGATCGGGAGATCTTCGATCGGTTGCGTCCTCTCTTTGAGACCTTGGCCCTCCAGGACGGCTATCTCTACTGCGGTCCCACGGGGGCGGGGCACTATGTGAAGATGATTCACAACGGTATCGAGTACGGCATGATGCAGGCCTATGCCGAGGGGTTCGCCCTCCTTGAGGCCTCCGACTACCGTCCGCACCTCGATTTCGCTCGCGTGGCTCGGCTTTGGAACCATGGGAGCGTCATTCGATCCTGGCTCTTGGAGTTNCTCGAGGGGGCCTTCCAGCGCGATCCAGAACTATCCGAGATCCGGGGCTACGTGGAGGATTCGGGCGAGGGACGTTGGACGGTCCAGGAGGCCGTGGAACGGGCAGTCCCTGCGCCCGTTATCGCTGCCTCTCTCTTTCAGCGCTTCCGGTCCCGCCAGGAGGACACCTTCGCGGATCGAGTCCTGGCCGCTCTGCGGAGGGAATTCGGAGGACATGCGGTGAGACGATCGGGATGACGACCTCGGCCAGGGAGGACTCCATGGATGGATCGGGGAGGGGGATGACTCCGCAGCTTTACATCGCCCCAGAGGATGCCCCCGCGTGTCTTCTGGATAGGGAGCTGGAACCCTGTACCCTGGTCATCTTCGGGGCCACGGGGGACCTGACGGCCCGAAAGCTGGTTCCGGCCCTCTTCAACCTNCACCTCCACAGGCTCCTGCCCGATCCTTTTCACGTGGTGGGCTGCGGGCGCACGCCTTGGGCCACCCGCGACTTTCGTTCGGCCATGGAGGAGGCGGTGCGGTCGCAGGCTGGCTTTTCCGACACGGAGTGGGGGGACTTCGCACGCCTTCTCCATTACCACCATTTAGACTACGGTGCCCCCGAAGGCTTCCGTTCACTGGGCCGTCTCTTGCGTGACCTCCACCCCGGAAGGTTGGAGGGGGAGGGGAGGTATATCTTTTATCTAGCCCTTCCTCCCATGCTCTACGCCACGATCTGTGCATCTCTGGGGCGTTCGGGCCTGGCCCATGAGCCTACCCCTGGTGCGGGGTGGCCCCGACTGGTTGTGGAGAAGCCCTTCGGGAAGGACCTGAAGACGGCCTCGGCCTTGGATGCTGCCATCCGGGCGTGGTTCCGGGAGCACCAGGTCTACCGCATCGATCATTACCTGGCCAAGGAGACGGTGCAGAACGTCCTNGTCCTTCGGTTCGCCAATGCCATATTCGAGCCCCTGTGGAACCGGAACTACATCGATTACGTNGGGCTTCTGGCCACCGAGACCTTGGGAGTAGAACATCGGGCAGGATACTACGACGAGGTGGGGATCCTTCGAGATATGTTCCAGAACCATATGATGCAACTGCTGGCCTTGGTGGCCATGGAACCTCCTTCCCTCTTTGAAGCCGATCGTGTGCGGGACGAGAAGGTGAAGGTCTTCCAGGCCCTCAAGCCCTGGGAGGAGGCCCGGACCGAGGAGAACCTCATCCTGGGTCAGTATGGAACGGGCGTGGTGGAGGGGCAGCGGGTTCCTGCATACCGGGAGGAGCCGGGCGTGGCTCGGGACTCCCTGACGCCCACCTATGCCTTTATGCGGGTCTTCGTGGACAACTGGCGATGGAAAGGAGTGCCCTTCTATCTCGTCTCCGGGAAGAGGTTGGCTCAGAAGATCACGGAGATCGTCATCCAGTTTAAGGAGGTGCCTCACTCCATGTTCCGCCATATCCTCGGCGAGGGGGTCCTGGCCAATCGATTGACCTTGGGGATCTATCCCGAGGAGAGGATTACTCTCACCTTCCAGGCTAAAACTCCCGGAACCCGGATATGTCTGCGGACGGTGACCATGGATTTTCCCTACTACGGCGGATACCAGGGTCCCAGACTCGATGCCTACGAGAAGGCCTTGATCGATTGCATGCAAGGAGATCGGATGCTCTTCTGGAGGGAGGATGGGGTGGAGGCCTGCTGGAGTTTTCTGACCCCCATTCTGGAGGCGTGCGAGACCTGTCCGGACCGGGGGCGGCAGCTCCATTTCTACGAGGCGGGGAGCTGGGGTCCGAAGGAGGCCAGCAGATGGACGGACCTGCTCCTTCGGGGGGGTCCTCATTCCCATAGAGGAGGATTTCCATAGGTGGGTCCTATACAGGGGGACGAAGACCAATGAGAGGGAACGTCAAGGGATTCTCGAGCCTGGAGAAGCTCAGTGGAGCCGCCGCCGAGATCATCGTCCAATGGGCCCACAGGTGTGTTCAACAGCGGGGGGCCTTCCATTGGGTCCTTGCCGGAGGAAGCACTCCCCTCCGCCTCTACGAGTGCATGGCCTCCTCCCCGTGGGTGGAGAGGATGCCCTGGGAAGACACGCACCTTTATTGGGGGGACGAAAGATGGGTTCCATGGGACCATCCCGAGAGCAACTACGGGACGGCCCAGCGGACGTGGATCGACTCTGTGCCGATCCCTCCATCCCAGATCCACCCCATCCCCACGGATCTCCCTGAGCCTGAGGCAGCGGCTGCAGCCTATGAGGAGACCTTGCGTCGCACCCTGGATGCCCGGGGGGATGTGCCCGCCTTCGACTGCCTCCTGCTGGGCTTGGGGAGGGACGGGCACATCGCCTCGCTCTTCCCGGGGGATAGTGCGCTTCAGGAAAGGCGCCGTTGGGTGACTTCCGTGAACGAGCCGCGGGGGGAGCCTCGGGTTCCTCGCATCACCTTGACTCTTCCCATCATCCAGAGGGCGCGCCTGATCCTGGTGCTCGTCTCGGGATCGGGCAAAGGGGAGATTTGGAATCGGCTGCTTCGCTCTTCCGGAGAGGAGGAGGGAGCCCCGCCGGCCTCTCTCCTCCGGCCGGAGGGGAAGCTCTTTTGGATGCTGGATTGGGGAGGGCTGGAGTGAGTTCCGGAGGGACGGCACGTCCTTCTGCGGTTGATTGTCTTTTTCGGTATCTCGAGGCCGGGAGGGCTAAGATGCGGCTGGTTCCTGCATTGGGAGCGGAGGGGGTCCTAAAGGTCCACCGGTGACTCGTGGAAAAGATCCAGGGTGTGGTGGTGCTGAGGTTCTCGCGGAGAGGACGGAGGTGGACATAGAGGTGGCCTTCGGAGGCCTGGCGATTCTTCGATTTGGTCCTCGGTCAGAAAGAAGGTCTTGGTGGACCATCTCCCGGGGGCTTCCACCCGTTTTTAGATGTTCTGCCATCGACGAAGTACGAGAGAGAACGAAAAAAGGGGGCGGGCCCCCGCCGCGCCCCCTTTCACACACCGGCTATCGTTTGTCCCAAGGGGGAATGGGAAAGATCACCTTGCCCGTGGCCACCTCCTCTGGATAGAGGAGCTCCAGACGGTATTCCTGGGTGGGCTGCACCTGGGTGACGATGAAGGGCATCTGGAGTTGCTTTCCTGTCTCGTCGATCTCATAGGGCCCAGTCATGACGGTGATCTTCCCGGAGAGCTCTAAGGCGGCCGCCTTCAGGGCGGCTGCGTCTGTGGAGCCGGCCTTCTTGATCATTTCCTCCAAGATCACCCCCGCCCCGTAGGCCAAGGAAGTCTGGAAATCCGGGGGGTTCTCCGCCTTGGGAAACTTCTTGTTGAAGACCTTCTCGAACTCGACGCGGGTCAGGCCCGCGTTGACCTTCCAGTTGAGCTGCTTGTGGTAGAGAGTGTGACCGAAGATGTACCACCCATCGGGACCGAGGTCCTTCCACTGGGGCATCCCGGAGTAGACCATGTACACGTANGGGAACATGATGTTGGCTTCCTTCATCTGACGGATCATCATTTTCTGATCGTCCATGTAGGCCGAGGCATAGAAGGCATCCGGAGCAGAGCGTTTTACCTTCTGGAGGAGGATGGTGAAATCCTTGGTCCCAGCAGAGTATTTCTCGTAGAGCACCACCTTCATGCCCCGTTCCTCTGCCAGTTTCCGGGCGTATTTGGCCAACCCGGCNGGGAAGGGCTCGTCCACGTAGACGATGGCGATCTTCTGGATCCCCAGGGTCTTCATGTGTTCGATCTCGGGTTTGGGCATCAAGGAGACCGGTGTCTCGGTGGCCGAGACGATGTACTTGTACCCTTGGGCGTAAATGGCGTCTGAGGCCGCGGACCAGATGATCAACATCTTTTTATGCTTCTCGGTAATGGCGGCGGCCGCCCCCGTGAGGGTGGACCCGAAGGGAGCGAAGCAGAGGTCCACCTTGTCCTCGTTGATGAGCTTCTCGTAAAGGCGGACCACCGTCTCCTTGTCGCTCCTGTCGTCGTAGTAGATGAGCTTGACCGGCCTTTTCACATTGCCGACAGGAATGCCGCCCCGCTCGTTGACCAGGTCCGCCCAGATCCGGACTCCCTTGAATCCCTGGGAGGACGCGAAGGTATACTTGCCCGTGGTGGATATGGTGAGGCCGATCTTGATGGGTTCTCCAGCCCAGCCCGGTCCTTCAAATGCCAAGAAAGCGGTCAAGAAAAGGACCAACGCGCTGATTACCAATGCCTTTCTCATGACTCAACCTCCTTTTCCTAAGAGAGAATCACCTATGCCAGGAGGCCTCTTCCTGCCCCGCTGAGTCGAAGCCCCCCGGCTCGCACGCGCCATCAACCACCCGGGATCTCGTAATCGAGCCAATCCTGGATCACCTCTCGGAGCTTCCCCTGGAACATGGCCTTGGGACCCTGGGCGCGATTTCTCCCCAGCTCCAGGATGTACACATAGTCCGAGATCTCAAAGGCCTGCTTGACGTTCTGGTCCACCAGGACCACCGTGGTCTTGTGGGCCCGTAGATTCTCTAGAAACGCGTAGATCTCCTTGGCCACGATGGGGGCCAAGGTGGCTGTGGGCTCGTCCAGCAGAAAGACCTCGGGGTGCGTCAGCAACCCCCTAGCCACCTCCAGGATTTTCTGCTGTCCCCCGCTGAGGGTTCCGGCCTTGGCCCTCTGTTTTTCCCTCAGCATGGGGAAAAAGCTGAACACGTACTCCAGGGCCTCCTGGACGGCCTTCCCATCCCTCCTCATGATCCAACAGCCCAACAGTAGGTTCTCTCGAACCGTGAGCTCGGGGAAGATACTTCGCGCCTGTGGCACGTAGGCCAGGCCCTTGGAGAGGAAGTGGTGGACCTTCATGCCGGTGATATCCTCTCCGCGGTATAGGATCCTTCCCCGACGCGGCGTCAGCAGCCCGTAGAGGGTCTTCAGCAGGGTGGACTTGCCCGCCCCATTGGGACCGATGACGATGGTGATCTTTCCCTCCTCCACCTCCACGGAGACCCCCTGGAGCACCAGGATATCCCCGTAATAGGAGACCTCGATCTCTCTGGCAGCGACGATAGTCATGCTTCAACGTCCAAGATAGGCCTCGATGACCCGTTCGTTGCGCTTGATCTCCTCCGGCCTTCCCTGAGCGATCTTCTCCCCCTGATCCAGCACAATGATTTGCTGACACAGGGCGTAGACAGAGGTAAGGTCGTGACTCACCAGGATGAAGGTCTTCCCCTGCTTCCTCAGCTCGTGGATCTTCTTGTAGAAAAGGGTCTTGAGGGTGGGATGGACGCCGGCGAAGGGCTCATCGAGCAGCAGAATCTGCGGGTCGAACATGAGGATCCGCACGAGCTCAAGGAGCTTTTGCTGGCCGCCCGAGAGCTCCTCTCCCAGCCGGTCCTCCATCTCCAGCATCCCCACCGAGTGGAGGTGCTCGCGGGCCTTGGCCTTCAGCTCTTGGTCCGTGCGGGGGGAGGAGAGCACTGGGGCCAGTAGGTTCTCCATCACGCTAATCCTCTTGAAGATCTTGGGCACCTGGAAGGTCCGACCGATTCCTATCTTGGCGACCTGGTGGGGGGGCAGCCCCTGAATCTCCCGCCCTCGGAAGAAGATCCTTCCCTCATCGGGTCTGAAAAGCCCGTTGATGCAATTGAGGGAGGTGGTCTTGCCGGAACCGTTGGGCCCGATGATCCCGAACACCGTGCCTTCCTGCACCTCGAAAGAGAGACGGTTCACTGCGGTAAGCCCGCCGAAGTGCTTGCTAATGTCCTTGACCTCAAGGATCACGGAGTTTCCTCTCATGAACCCCCTCTAGGGTCGCCCCAGGATTCCTTGGGGCCTCCAGAAGATCATGATGATGAGGATGAGGAAGGCGATCACCGGCGCCAGGGCGGCCGGGAAGAACACGGCTCCCAGGTTTTCGGCCAGTCCAAAGACAAGTCCTCCCACCAGGGCACCCAAGGGGTTCCCCAGGCCCCCCAGCACGATCACCACGAAGGCCACCAGAGTATACGAGGCCCCCATTACAGGCGTGATGGCCGGGAAGCTCAGCACCACGAGGCTTCCGGCCAACCCCACCAGCAGGAGTCCGATTCCCATGGATAAGGCTGACAGACGATGGGGATCGATACCCAGGATGGCTACGGCCTCCCTGTTCTGGATGATGGCCCGAATAGCCCTGCCCAGGTAGGTCCTATACAGAAAGAGGATCAGCAGCAGGATGACCGCTGCGCAGAACCCCGCGCTGATCAGCCTGCCAAGGGGGAAGAAGAAGCCTCCCCACGAGACTGACACCCGCTTGAACGGAAAGGGCACCGATCTGGGATCCGCCCCCCAGACCAGAAGGATCAGGGTGGTGAGGACCAGTGAGATTCCCACGAAAGTCAAGAAGGAGGCCATCTCCGGGTCCTCTGCCTGAAGGAGTCTGGGCACCAGCAGGTAGTAGAGGACGAAACCCACGCCGAAGAAGAGGGGCACCGTGAGGAGCAGGCTCTGGATGGGATTGATGCCGTGGGCGTGACTGGCCCAGAAGCTCAGATAGGCAGCCAACATCATGAATTCCCCGTGGGCGAAGTTCACCACCCGCATGACGCCGTAGATGATGTTCATGCCCATACCGATCAGGCCGTAGAGGATTCCGAGAAGCACGCCGGAAATCACCGCCTGAACCAACAATTCCGCCATAAAATCTCTCCAGTCGCTCCCCCTTACCGGATCACCGCCCTGAGGGATGCATGCCTTCTGGTCACTGTTCCAACGATGCCCCGCGGCAGGAAAAGCACAAGAAGAACGATCAAAAGGCCCAGGATAAGCAGGTTCAACATGGGGAACTTGCCCCAGATCAGGTCGTCTAGGGCGTACAGGGAAACCGCCCCGATGACCGGCCCCATCACCGTGCCCAATCCCCCGAACATGGCGTACACGATGGTCTTAGTGGTGATGAGCAGGTTGAAGGAGGAGTCCGGATCGATGATGGCCGTGTACCAGGCTTCCACTCCCCCGGCCAGGGAAGGGAACAAGGCGGCCAAGATCCACGCCTTGAGCCGGCTTCGGACCACATCGACCCCCAGGACCTGGGCGGCCTCCGGGTCCTCTCGGATACAGCGAAGGGCGATTCCGAGCCGGGAGCCGGACACTCGTCCCACGGTCCAGATGGTGAGGACCATGAGGGCCATCATCGTGTAGAAACTGGCATTGGGATTGTAGATTGCCGACAAAGAGATGCCCAGGCTGCCCCCGGTCCACGCCTCGGGGAGATTGGCCACCAGGATGCGAAGGGCCATGGCACAGGAGAAGTTCACGATGGCGAAGTAGATCCCCCGGATGCGAAGGGTAGGAGCGAACAGCAGCGAGAGGGCCACCCCCAGCACTCCCCCAGACAGAATGGATAGGGGGATCGGAACTCCCAATCTGCTCCACATCACGGCCGTCACATAGGCTCCCACACCATAGAATGCCACGTACCCGAAGGGCAGATAACCGGTCAGCCCGAAGATGATGTTGAAAGCGCTGGCCATGGTGATCCAGAACATCAGATAGAAGATATACGAGGAGATGCTGGGGGCGGCCAGGGGCACCAACGCCGCGCACAGAACGAGCGCTGCGGGGCCGCAGCGCACCCACACCGCTGCCATTCGGGACGGGGTGCTCTCCTTCCTATCCCTCACCAGCTCCCCTCCAGAGCCTTGCTGTTGAGCTTCACCCCCAACCCGGGGTCTTCCGGAGGCTCCACTTCACCTCCCTCCATGGAGAAGGGGGGATCGATGAGGTCAAAGTGGTGAAGCTCAGGCCCCAGCAGCAGGTCACAGGGATAGAGGACATTGGCCGTGGAGATCCCGAAGTGAATGCTGGCCGCGGAACCAATCCCCAACTCCAAGTTGGACCCGATGGTGACGGGGATGCCTGCTGCTTGGGCCATGGCCGCGATCTTTCTGGCGGGATGAAGTCCCCCCACCTTGCCCACTTTGATGTTGAGGATATCGGCGGCCCGCATGACGATTACCTTGTGGGCGTCGTGCAGAGAGAAGACCGATTCGTCGGCCATCACGGGGGTATCCAGGGCTTCGGCCACAGCCCGCATTCCCTCCAGATCCCACGCGGGCACAGGTTGTTCCACCGACTCCAGATGGAAGGCCTCCATGGCTCGGAGGGCTTTCACGGCCTGATCGGCCCGGTAGCCCTGATTGGCGTCCACGCGGAGGTTGATCCCCTCGCCGAAGGTGTCCCTGAGGGCCTCGAGCATCCTGAGATCCCTGGCCAGATCCTGGCCGATTTTGAACTTAATGGTCCGCACACCCATCTCCACGAAGCGTCGAGCCTCCTCCAGGGCTCCTTCCACTTCCTGAATGCCCAGCACCCAGGTCAGCGGGACAGTGGAGCGGAAACGCCCGCCCAGGAGCCTGTATACGGGGACACCGAGGCGTTTCCCCATCAGGTCGTGCAGGGCGATGTCCACGGCGGCCTTTGCCGCCCCGTTGCCCTGGATGGCCCTGTCCATGCGGGCGTGGATCAACTCCAAGTCAAAAAGGTCCGCCCCCAACAGCACGGGCGACAGAAACGTCTCGATGACCCCGCGGATGATGCGTGCGTCCTCCCCCATGAAGGCAGCGGCCGGGGAGACCTCGCCGAACCCCTCGAGACCTTCCTCGGTGGCCAACCGAACCACCACGTGGTAGCGCACATCGGCCGAGTACAGGGAGATCCGCCATGTCTTCCTCAGTGGGACCTCCACCACCCAGACGTCTACTGCGGCGATCTTATCCGAACTCCCCATGGCCTCCACCTCAGACGTCCAGATATCGTTCCAGCTCCCAGGGATGCACCATGACGCTGAATTCCTCCCACTCCTTCCGTTTGATCTCCAGGAATTTTTGGATCAACTCTTCGCCCAGGGCCTCCCTCAGGACCTGGTCCTCTTCCAGACAGACCAAGGCCTCCTCCAGATTCCTGGGCAGCGTCTGGATGCCTCTGGCAACGCGTTCATGCTCGCTCATGGCGTAAATGTTCTCGTCCACCGGAGGGGACAGCGGAAGTCTTCGCCGGATGCCGTCCAGGCCTGCTGCGAGCATGGCAGCAAAGGCCAAGTAGGGGTTGCAGGAGGCGTCCGGGCAGCGGAACTCCACACGCCTGGCCGTCGGGGGGGAGACCGGTATGCGGAGCAGGGCGGACCGGTTCCACCGTCCCCACGAGATGTATACAGGGGCCTCCCACCCAGGCACCAGCCTCTTGTACGAGTTGACCGAGGGGTTGGTGATGCCAGCCAAGCCCCGGGCGTGGGCCAACAGTCCCGCCATGAAATGCACGGCCAGTGGAGAGAGACCGTGGCCTTCCTCCCCACCCTGGAATAGATTCTCCCCGCTGGCCTCATCCCTGAGGTTCAGATGCACGTGCATGCCCGTGCCGTAGGTGCCGAAGAAGGGTTTGGGCATGAAGGAGGCCACCAGCCCTTCCTGGGAGGCGAAGAACTTCACCACCTGCTTGTACGTTACGGTGGCGTCGGCCACCTCTAAGGCGGGTCCGAAACGAAAATTGATCTCGTGCTTTCCCTTGGGAACCTCGTGATGGTTCTTTTGGCACACAAACCCCAAGGAGTCCAGGATCAGGCTCAAGCGCTTGCGAAACTCGGTACCCCTGTCGGCGGGCGGGATGGCGAAGTAGCCTGCCTGGTCGTGGGGGAGGTAGCTGCCCCCTTCGTCGCGCATCAAGAGATAGAACTCCAGCTCGGGGGCCAGGTAGAGGTTCCAGGTCTCTCCGAACTCCCGCTTCATGTTGCGGACCACCTTCTTCAGGACGCCCCTGGGATCGGTGGGCCAGGGAGTGTTGCCGTCGGCCCCATAGATGTCGCATAGGAGACGCGCCGTGCGGTGTTGAGGTTCCCCCCAAGGGAGGATCCGAAAAGTGGCCGGATCCGGCCGTAGGGTCAGATCACTCTGGTGAACGGGGACGAACCCGGCGGACGATCCGTCGAAGCCGCATCCATCCTCCAGGACGTCCTCCAGATCCCTGGCAGGGACCAGCACATGTTTGATCTCGCCAGCCACGGTGACGAACTGGAGGGAGAGGAAGGCCACCTTCTCCCGCTCCACGATCTGTTTGATCTCTTCCTTGGTCATTTCATTACCTCGAGCCTTTGATCCAGATGTAGAAGGGCCTCAAAGAGCACTCGGATGCCCTTGAGGATCTGTTGGGGACTCGTCCACTCCTGCGGACAGTGGCTGGCCCCGGACCGGCTTGGGACAAAGATCATCCCCGCCTCTGTGATGGCGGACAGGTGATAGGCATCGTGTCCGGCCATGCTGACCAGTTCCATGCTGGAGAACCCGCAGCGCCTGCATGCTCTCAACAGGCTCTTCCGGACAGCGGGAGAGAACATGGCTGGCTCGGTTCGATAGGTCTCCTCCTTGCTGATACGCACGCTCCTTTTGGCCTCGGCATCGGAGATGGCGGTCTCGAGACCCCGTTCCATCCTTTGTAGGCTGGGCAGATGGAAGCTCCTGAGCTCCAGTTCCAGGGCTGCCTCTGACGGGATGATGTTTACGCGGTTGGGATAGACGGACAGATGACCCACCGTGGCCACGGCCCTTCCCCGTTCTCGCCGAGCCAGGGCGTCGATCTTTCCGATCAGGGAGGCTGCCGCCACCAGCGCGTCTCGCCGTTGATCCATGGGGGTGGTGCCCCCGTGGCCTGCCTCTCCCTGCACCGTGAGCCGCAAGCGGCGGATCCCAGTCACCCCCTTGACCACCCCGATGTCTTTGCCCGCCCTCTCCAGGTAGGGCATCTGCTCGATGTGGATTTCGATGAAGGCCAGGATCTCCCCGGGGAGCCGGACCCCCTCGTGGAGTCTCTGCGGGTCTCCCCCCGCCCTCTCCAAGGCCCAAAGGAGCTCCTCTCCTTTTGGGTTGGTCCGTCCCTCCAGGTCTTGGCGTTTCAGCTTGCCAGCCATTCCGCGGCTGCCCATGGTGGAGATCCCGAAGTCATTGGGCTCCTCCGCAGCGAAGACCACCATCTCCAGGGGATGCCGGGTGCGGATCCCCATTTCATTGAGGGCCCTGACGAGCTCAGCGGCCCCTACAACCCCGGCTGCGCCGTCGAATTTCCCCCCGTTTCTCACAGTATCCAGGTGGGATCCCGTCATGATAACCGGAGCATCCTTCAGAAAGCCTTCACGCCTGCCGATGATGTTACCCCAGGGGTCGATGCGCACCCGAAGCCCCAGCTCATTCCTCATGATCTGCTGGATCCTCTCCCTTGCCTCCAGATCCTCCTCGCTGAAGGCCTGACGGGAGACTCCTCCCTGGGGGTCTGCCCCGATGGCGCCCAGCTCCTCGATTAATCCGGCAATCCTTTCCGNGTTCCATGGGATGTCTTCCGGCTGCCCTTTCAACCATCCCCTCCGGTCGGTTTGGGAGCCTCGTGGCCCCTGTGAAAGACTCGAATCTCCCTGGCGAGGGATTCGAACTCGTCCAGCAACCGCCTGGACTCCTCGGTATTGGCCCGTCCAACCTCCGTCACCAGCATGTTGAGCAGGCATAGTGGAGCCGCGTAGGAGTCGAAAAGGGTAGTGAAACTGATGGGCACGATGAGGCGGATCGCAGCCAGGGAGTGAAGCGGGGATCCCTTGCTGTCGGTGATGGCGATCATCTGCATCCCCCTTCGGTGAAGCAGACGTGCCATCTCTATGGTCTCCCTCGGGTAGCGTGGAAAGGCGAGGGCCACCGCCACATCTCTGGAGTTCATCTCCAAGAGTAGATCGTAGTCCTGAGTTCCCCCTTGAGTGAGAGCGTAGACTGGACGCTTCACCTTGCGCAGGAAGTAGGCCAAGAATTGAGCCAAGGCCGCAGACCCCCTCATGCCGATGACAAAGATCTTGCCGGCCTCGACGATCTGGGAGACGGCCCGCTCAAAGGACGTAGTTGGGAAGTTTTCCGCCAATTCCCTGAGGTTCTGCATCTCCTTGATGAGAAGCCTCTGTGGATAGGATACGGGCTGCTCGGATTCGTTGAGACTCATCTGGAAGCGCTCGATGGTGGTCAGCTCGTGTCTGACCAGCTTCTGGAGGGTCTCAACGAAGGAAGGATACCCCTGAAACCCCAGATGCTGGCAAAAACGGACCACCGTGGGTTGGCTTACACCGGCGGCCCTCCCCAGTTGAGTGGCCGTGAAAAAAGCGGCCTTGCGATAGTTGGCCAAAATGTAACGCGCGAGTCTCTGCTTCCTGGGCGTCAGAGAATCCTGAGCCTCTCGAATGACCTCGATGAGGTTATGGTAGGAGATCTCCGTCATAGCCATGATTTACAAATTTTATTCATNCAGTAAAAGTTTGAATAAAATATTTCAAAACAAATCCAACGTCAAGCCTTTGTCCCCTAATCCCGATGACCTNTCACCAGGGACAAAAGGGCCAGATCACCGGGACGAAGAAGGAGGCCATGAGTCAGACCAGAGGCTCAGGGGGATGCCCATTTCAGGTAGTCGGTGAACCCGTATCCTTCCGGGCCGAAACCCATTTCCGTGAAAGGAGGAGAGGAAACCCCAGGCGTAGAGCGCGGCTGTGTCGGTCTTCTGTATTGCCGCACCCAAGGAGACTTCCGTGCGCATCAGTCCGCCGGAGACGATGAACATGGCTGGCACTGTGATCACGCGCGATTGGAGAAGCCCTGCACAGCCTCTTTGGGAGTGGGAATATGGCGGTGGCCATGGGGGTCGTCGGGACCTCCATGGCAGTGAGGTCCAGGGGAATCTTTTCTGTGACGAGGAGGAAAATGGTCGCCGCTAGAAGGAGCGTGATGATCCACGCGGTCATAACGGACCTCTGGGGATCATTGGGGACGATGTTCGGGCCGCAGCAGATCGAAGACGGTCTTGACCGGATTGAAGGTCTCCGGAGGGACCTCCACGAATACGGTGTTCCAGTGGGCCATGGCGCCGTTCCACAGGCCAGGTAGTTCCAATGCCTTGAGGTCCCTGCCGTCTTTGGACTTGCGGGTGATGATGACTGCACCGGGGTCCCTGTAGCGACGGAGATCGAAGGGCCTCCCTCGAAAATCCCGAAGCCCGCAGACCACATCCACGGGGTTGAAGTGCGTTGCCGCCCTCCAGACGGCCTCCTGGCCCGGGTCCTGATGATCCACCTGCGCGCTCTCCACGATCTGCAGCGAGAGCTGGCCATCCTTGTCCCGGACCCAGAAGGGTCCTCCTCCGGGCTCGCCCACGTTCCGTACGACACCGCATACCCGCAGGGGACGGTTTAAAGCATCCCGCAGATGGGAGATCCATCGGCTGGAATCGGAGGGGATCTCGGGGACCTGTCTCGAGAGCTCATCTTCGGCCAAGCGGGAGGCCTCCCGCAGGAGCTCTTCCCCTGCTTTATCTTCATGGAGGGCCCTCAGGATGCGGTGGATCCGCTCCTGAAGGGTGACAAGGAGCCCTCCAAGAATCCGCTTCCATCGGAAGGTCGCCTCCTTGAGGGGGTCGGGCACCACGTTGTCGATGTTCTTGATGAATACGATATCTCCCTGGAGTCCGTTCAGGTTCTCGAGCAAGGCCCCGTGTCCTGCGGGCCTAAAGAGGAGACTGCCATCGTCGAGGCGGAAGGGGCGGTTCTGGAGGTCCACCGCCAGGGTGTTGGTGGAGGAGTGCTGGATGGAGAACTCCACTTGGAATCGTACGAGGAGCCTCTCCTCGTAGTCAGGGCGGACCCGCTCGAGGAGGGCCTGGAAAGAGGAGAGGTGCTCCGGAGAGACGGTAAAGTGAAGCCGACAGAGACCCTGGGCGTCGCGCACGTAGGCGGCTGCTTCCATGAGGTGCTCCTCGAAAGGGGTCCGAGCTCCCTCCGGATAGGAATGAAACTTCAGCAGCCCTTTGGGGAGAGAGCCATAGTTCAGCCCTCGATCGGTGAGCAGATGCTCCAGGATCTTCCCATATGAGAGGCTGCGGGCTAACTGGAGGGGGTCCATTCCCTCCCGTTGCATGGAGGAGACCAGATCCGGGAAAAAGGCGAATTGATCTAGGTTCTCGAGAAATCGGATGAGCAGGGCGGCCTCTTCCTCTCCATCGCGGGCTCGCTGTACGATCTCATCGGGGGCCGGGGGAGGGTCCTCGTGGAGGAATTTCATCAAGACCTTGAACATCCGTGTGGCTGCCCCCGATGCGGGGACGAACTTGAGGCATCGTCCCTCCCGGGCGGCTTGGGAGAACGCCTCCTCGAGGGAGTCCTTTTCTTCCTCGGAGAGGACGCGGATGCCGTCTCCCACTGTGCAGGGGCGCTCCAGGTGGAGGAATGGCTTGGGACCTCGAAAGGCCTCCAGTTGCCGCAGGACCTCCTCCAGGGGGATCCCCAACCTATCCAGTTGTTCTCGGTCCGCCCGGGTGAAGAGTTCGGACTCCATGGTGTCATCTCCTCTCGTGCCTTGGACAAAAGGGATTCGCCTACCGTGGATACCACCGCGCTTCCTCCCTCGTCAAGCCCCTTGCCTTCTCCTCCCCCGCACCTATAATTGATGAGATGGGCCAACCTGGAGTGAGGAGAGGATCGTCGACCATGTCCCGTTCATCGTGGCATCCCGACATTACAATGGAGCCCGGCCAGAGGGTCCATGGATTTATAGTGGAAGAGGTCCAGCCCTTGCCCGACCTGCGGGCAGTGGCCTATCGTCTCCATCACGACCGAAGCGGGGCCAGGCTTTTGCACCTGCACGCGCCGGACCCTGAGAATCTCCTGGCCATTGCCTTCCGAACCCCTCCCCCGGATGACACGGGTCTGCCGCATATCCTAGAGCATACAGTCCTATGCGGATCCCGCAAGTATCCGGTCAAAGACCCCTTTGTGGAACTCCTCAAGCGAAGCCTAGCCACCTTCCTCAATGCCATGACCTACCCCGACAAGACCGTCTACCCATGNGCGAGCATGGTGGAAAAGGATTTCTTCAACATCGCGGACGTATACTGCGATGCGGTCTTCCATCCCCTTATCAAGGAGGAGCACTTCAAACAAGAAGGACACCACTTGGCCTTCGCGGAGCCGGGGAACCTGGACTCTCCCCTCATCATCAAGGGTGTGGTCTACAACGAAATGAAAGGCGCCTATTCGGACCTGGACGGTCTCATCGAACGGAAGCTGACCCAGAGCATCTGCCCGGACAATGCCTATGGACGGGACTCGGGCGGGGACCCTGAGGCCATTCCCACCCTCACATACGAGGCCTTCCGCCGATTCCACGAGCGCTACTATCATCCCTCCAATGCCCTGATCTTCATATACGGGAACATCCCCACGGAGCGACACTTGGACTTCCTGGATTCCGGGTACCTGAGAGGCTTCGAGCGGGCCCGCATCGACACGACCATCGAGGCCCAGCCCCGGTGGCGGGAGCCGCACTTCGAGACCGTCCCGTATCCCATTGGTCCCCATGAGGACCCAGCGCGAAAGGCCGCCGTCGTTATCACCTATTTGACCAATGATGTAACGGAGGCCATTCGTTCCCTGGCCATGACCCTCCTGGACTACTATCTCCTGGGCAATGCGGCGTCTCCCCTGAGGAAGGCCCTAATCGACTCCAAACTGGGGGAGGAACTGACCGATTCGGGGTATGCCAACTTCCAGAGGGATACCTTCTTCACCGTGGGCCTCAAGGGGACGGAGGCCAGACATGCCCGCGAGATCCTGGAGTTGGTGCGGGAGACGTGCCAGAGGGAGATCCAAAGGGGCCTGGATGCGAAGAAGGTGGAGGCGGCCTTCCATCGGCTGGAGTTGGCCTCACGAGAGATTCCGGGACAGTATCCCCTTCACCTGATGGATCGGGTCTATCGGTCTTGGCTCTACGACGCGGACCCCCTCCACAATCTTCGGTTGAACCAACAGCTTGCCGAGCTGAGGAGACGCATCGAGACCGAGGGGGGGTTCCTGGAGCGTCAGCTGTCGGAGTTGCTCCTGGAGAATCCTCACTGCTCGGTCTTAACCTTCGTCCCGGATCCGAAGTATATGGCTCGAAAGGAGGCCGATTTCCGAAAGAGGATGGAGGCCCTCAAGGCCTCCATGAGCCGGCAGCAGTTGCAGCGCATCGACGAGGAGGCCCGGAAGCTGGAAGCTCTCCTTGGGGCCCCTAACCCTCCGGAAGCCTTGGCCACGCTCCCCCGACTTCGGCTTCGGGATGTCCCTCAGGAACCCCCCGATATCGATCCCTCGGTAGAGACCGTGGCCGGAAGGCCCCTCCTCTATACGGACGTGTTCTCCAACGGCCTCAACTACCTCCAGTTGGCTGTGGATCTCCGTGGGATCGAGGAGGACCTCATCGACTACCTCCCTCTTTACACCGAGGCCCTCAGGAAGATGGGGGCGGGGGACCTGGACTACGCGGCCATGGCCGAGCTGGAGGCCGCCCATACCGGGGGCGTGGGGGCGGGGCTGTCCGTTACAGGTCGGGTCGAGGACCCCTTTCATGTGCAGCCCTTCTTGATGCTCTCCTCCAAGGCCATCGACCCCAAGCTCGATCGCATGTTGGAGATCCTCACGGAACGCTTCCTGCGATGCGACCTGAGCGACCTGGATCGACTGCGGGACGTGATACTGCAAGGCCGCGTGGCCCGTCGCAGTCAGATCGTCCCCAATGGCTGGCATTTCGCCCTGCTCCATGCGGGACGCCATCTGTCCAAGAATGGTCGGCTGGCCGAACGGCTATGGGGGGCCTCTCAGGTCCATCTGTTCGATGAGCTGGCGCGGGAATTCGATGCACGGCGGGAACAGATAGTGGAAAAACTGAGCCGGATCCGTGACTTTCTCCTGTCCAGGGGACGCATTACAGCCAGCTTTGTGGGACCCCAGGATGGGTTCCGCAGGGTAAAAGAGTACATGGAGGAGATGTTGGGAAGTCTGCGCGGGGATGACCCCCCTCCGGAGCCCTCGGACCATCGGCCCCGATATGGGACTCGGGAGGCCTTGGCCACGCCTGCGGATGTGGCCTTCGTGGCCAAGACCTTTCCAACCGTGGGAGCCGACCATCCCCATGCCCCGGCACTCCTGATGCTCAGTGTGCATCTCAGTTACGGCTACCTCTGGGAGGAACTCCGGGTGAAGCGAGGGGCCTACGGTGCGCGGGCCAGCTTCAGCCCTCTGAATGGCGTCTTCAGTCTGGCCAGCTATCGGGACCCCTTCATCCGGGAGACCTTGGAGACCTTTGAGGGCGCCTGGGAATATGTACTCGAGAGGATGGACCTCTCGGAAGAGGGCCTGGAACAAGCCATTATCGGGACCCTCAAGACCCTGGATCGCCCCATCAGGCCTGGCGAGGCCGTGGGGACTGCCCTGGCTCGATACCTGAGAGGCGAGACCCGAGAGTTCCGGCTGGCCTTCCGCAGCCGGCTTATGGCCCTCAAGGCTGACGAGGTCCTCCGTGCGGTCACGGAGGTCCTGGAGCCGCTATCCAAGAGGGCCTGCATCTGCGTGCTGTCCAGCCGAGAGAAACTGGAGGAGGTCAATCGTTCTCTGGAGCCGTCCGCCCATCTGGAGATCTCGGATCTATGAAGGCTGGCAGGCCGGAGACATTCATAATGCCCTCGTGGAGGATGGAGGCGGATCGATTCCAGGAAGCCCAGGGGGAGAAGAGACACTTCAGCGGGGAGGAAGGATCTCTTCCAGGGCCTGGATCACTTCCCGGGCGAATTCGGGAGTATTGATATAGAGGTCCACTTCTCGCACCTCGACGTTGACGGCTCTCTGTTTCAATTCCTCCACGAACGCCCTGTCCGATTCCGGATCACACAAAGGCCCACCATCTACGCTCAATGATGACCATCCTTTAGTCCTCCAACTCCAGGAGATGGGTCACGTTGATCTCGAGCATCTTCACGCTGGCGAGGATCCTCTCCGCATTTCGTCTCACGGCCTCGATCCCATGGGGGAGANCCTTAAGCTCCACAGCGCACTGCTTGATAGTCTGGATCCTCTGATCCAGCGCATCGAGTTCGATCTTGCGATTCATCCTTCTTTCTCCCTTAGGTCCTTGAATCGTTTGGCCTTGACTTCGTACCGCGGGAGAGATCCGTAGGGATGGAACTCCAACCGGAAGCCCAGATTGGTCTTGATCCTCAGTTGATCCATCAATGCGCTTCGGACGGACTCCTCGGCCCCGACGGCCTCCGGGATCAACTCCACCTTCAAGGTAATCTCGTCCACCTCGCCTCGTTTGGTGACCGTCACCTCGTATTCGTCCCCCAATTGGGGAAAACTTCTTACGACTTCCTCGATGGATGCCGGGGCCAAGAGGACGCCCTTGACCTTGGTGATATCGTCGGCGCGTCCCAGCACCCCTCCTTTCATGAGCCTGAACGTGCGGCCGCAGGCACATGGATCGGCATCCCACTGGACGATGTCCTTGGAATCGAACCGGATGCACGGTTGGGCCGTCCGGTCGAGGTTGGTGATCACCAACTTACCACGGTGTCCGGGCTCTGATATGGGCCGGCCCGTTTGGATGTCCACGATCTCGGCCAGGAAGAGGGCCTCGTTGACATGTAGTCCGCCCGGCTGCGCAGTGCATTCGAATCCCCAGGCACCGATCTCCGTGGCACCCGCATGATCATATACCTTGGCCCCCCAGGCCTCCTCCATCCGTCTCTTGGTGGAGGGAATCGAGGCCCCGGGCTCACCCGCACATGTGATCTTCTCCACGAAGAGATCCTTGCGCGGGTCCAGGCCTAATTTGGATCTGGCCGTCTCAGCCATGCCGAGGACGTAGGTTGGGGTGGCCATCATGGCCGTGGCCCTCAATTCCTTCATCTTGAGGATGCGAGCCTCAGTATTGAGAACACCTCCGGGGACCACCTCACAGCCTATCTTCTCGGCGGCGTAGTGGCCGGCCCAGAAGGCCACAAAGATGTTGTACCCGAAGGGGATGAAGACACGATCCCTGGCCCGGTATCCCTGTGCATAGAGGACATACGACCAGGCCTCGGCCCACAGTTCCCAGTCCTGCCAGGTGTCCGCCTGGTACACGGGCTGACCCGTGGTTCCGCTGGTCTGGCGAAACTCCGTGACTTCCTCCAGGGGCACGCTGAGGATGTCTCCGTAGGGAAAGGGATCCCTCCGCTGGATCTCCCGGAGCATTCCTTTCTCCACCACTGGGACCCTCTGGATGTCCTCCAGCGTCCGGATGTCACCGGGCTCGAGGCCTGCTTCCCCATAGAGACGCCGGTAAAAGGGGGAGCGTTTGTAGGCCCATCGGAGGATTCGCTGGAACTTCTTCAGTTGAAGCTCCAGCAACTTTTCCAGTTCCATGGTCTCGACGACGGGGTTCCAGTACATGGGTCTATTCCNCAAGTTTCCGGGATGTGATGGGGGGGAACATGGACTTCAAGGCCCAGAAGCATGCCATGTGGCGGCCCTGAGATCGATCTCCTTCATGGCCTTCCGTCTGGCGGTCTCCGTGTGGAACCATGGCTCGATCCGCTCCTTGAGCCAACTCACGATCANGCGGGGATCGATCTTGTGGCGCCTGCACTCCACNATGAAGCCCACTTCCGAGAACCTCCNCAGCTTGTCGGCATCCTTGACGATGGCGTCGTTCAGGGAAAGGGGTCTTCCCGGNAGTTGTGTCCACGGATAATCTCCACGATCTCCTCGGTCAGAATGGGCTCGTAACCCACCTTCCGAAGGATACCTTGGGCCATGGCCGCCCCCTCCAGTTCATGGATCCTGTTGAGCTTACGATCTCTGGGCCCTGGCCCGAAGACCCGAGTCTCCATGGTGGATTATAATCCTAGAAGGGAAAGGAAAAGTAGTCATTGAATCGTCCCGGGACCATGTCCCAGTATTATTGGATGAATGGAGTGGTATAAGGAGACCCTTGGAAGGGAGAATAAGGGAGAATATAGGTGGGGGCCCCCTGGCATGGAAAATGAGCTGTACGTCTGGGGCAGCTCGTGGTTTCACATTACATGCGGAAGAAGCGGGTCATCAATTCCGCCAGGTATTCGGAGGTCCTTCTCCTTCCTCTTGACGCACGTGGGGGAAGCGGGTCTGCCCTTAAGTATCTTAAGTAGGGTTACCCTGGAGCCGGACCGTCCTGGAGGCCGGGATCAACGGGTCTGCCGTTCCAAGAGGGTGGGTCCCCACTCCCGAGTGAAAAGGGCCTCGTTGGTTATTCTGGAGAGTTGGACCAGACGCTCCTTGGCTGCGCCGGAGTCCAGTGCATCGACGGCCTGCTCCAGGCCCTCCTTGAGATCCGTGGCGTGTCCGAAGGCATCCAGTACCAAGGCGGCGTTGAGGAGAACCACATCGCGGCGGGGACCCTTCTCCCCATCCAGTATGCGTCGGATGATCTCCGCGTTTTCTCTGGCGTCTCCTCCGAAGATCTCTTCAGGGCGTCCCCGCCGGAGCCCCAGATCCTCGGGAATCAACTCCTCCTGCGAGATGCCGTCGGGGCTCACCCTGAAGAGAAAACTCCTTCCCGTGACCGTGGCCTCATCCAGGGTCTCCTCCCCATGCACCACCAGCCCCTGTGGGATTCCCATCTCCCGCATGGCCTCCGCCAATAGCCTTGCCGTCCCCATGTCATATGCCCCAACGCAGAGGGCCGTTTTGGAGGCCGGGTTGGTCAACGGCAGAAGCAAGTTCAGGATGGATCGGATCCCGAGCCTGCTCCTCACTTCCATGGCACGGCGGATGGGGCCGTGGTAGATGGGGGTGTAGAGGAGCCCCACTCCCACCTCTCTCAGGCAACGCCCCAGGACGCTGGCTGTGACTTCAAGCCCGATGCCGAGGGCCCGAAGGACGTGTTCGCTGCCCACATAGCTGGAGTTAGAAAGGACTCCGGTGCGGACCACGCGACAGCCAGAGGCGGCTAACACAAACAGGGTGGCTGTGGAGATATTGAAGGTGCGGGTCGTCGCCCTTGAGGGATGGGTGGTGCGCCGCAAGGTCTCCTCGTCCAGATGGATTTCCTCCCGATCCACCCCAAAGGTCTCGGGATCCAACTCCAGGGGAGGAAGCCTTTTCTGAAAGGCACGGGCCGATCCCACCACCTCGGAGACCGTGGGCCCCTTGGCCTGGATGGCGGAGATATAGGCCGAGGCCTCCATGGGCGAGGCCCTGCCGTCGAGAATCTCCTCCATGACCGCCTGGGCTTCCGCTGTGGAGAGATCGTCTCCCCCTACCGCACGGATCAATGCTTCCTGGATCATCCTTCACCTCCTCACTGCCGGGACCCGGAAAGACGAAGGGGCCGTGAGCCTTAGGCCCACGGCCCCTGGATCCTTCCGCATTCGCCGCGGGCCCCCGAGGTGGGTTCCCCGCGGCCGAGATCCTTGGTTTCCGGGCTACGGCATCACGGGCGCACCCCACCCCCTATGGAAAGTGCGCCACCAACCCCAGCCCAGAAGCCTCATCTTCTGTTCTCCTCCATATTCTGTCATTCCGTCTTTTTGTATTGAATGACAAAGGATCCCCCTTGTCAAGGGAAAAATCGAGGGGAGTACCTCCTCTTCAAGGTCGTGGAGGGTGGGCGGCCTTTCAGAGGGGCCATAGGTCAGCCCTTGACGGCTCCGGCGGTCAGACCTCGAACCAGATATCTCTCCAGGGCTAGGAAGAGGATGATGACGGGCACGGAGACAAGGACCGAGGCCGCCATGACCAGCTGCTTGGAGAGGTGCACGCTTCCAGCAAGCTGAACCACCCCCCGGGTCAAGGTGAACTTTTCAGGGGTGTCCAGGAACATGAAGGCAAAGAGAAACTCGTTCCATGCGATCATGAAGGTATAGAGCGCGGCGCTGGCCAGTGTGGGCGTGGAAAGGGGCAGGACGATGCGCCAGATGACGCCCCATCGGGTGCAGCCGTCCACCATGCCCGCCTGTTCCAGGGAAGGGGGCAGGCTCAAAAAGTGGCTTCTCAGCATATAGAGGGCCACGGGGAGAGTCTGCGCCAGGTAAACGGGGATGAGCACATGGAGGGAGTCCCGAAGACCCAGGCGCGAGAGGAGCACGTAGAGGGGGATGACCAAGACGATGGCGGGAAGCATGTAGATGGCCAGGATGCCCGCGGACATGGCCTTCTTGCCCTGGAATGTGAGACGGGTGGCGGCGTAGGCCCCTATGGAGGCTAGGGAGACGGCGATGGCGGCGGTTGCCAGGGCCACGTAGAGGCTGTTGACAATGTACCGGATGAACCCGTGCTCGGTGAGGACCTCCACGTAGGCGTCCCACCGCAGCCTCGACGGGTCGGGCCAGAGGGAGGCTGGCTTCAGGAGGATCTCCTGAAGCGGCTTCAGGGATGAGAGCACCATCCAGTAGAAGGGGAATCCGACCACCACCACCAAGGAAGCCAGCCCCGCCACATGCAGCCAGCGGAGGACCGTTGTCTCGATCCGTTCCCGGCTCCATGGTCTGCGGGTTCTGCCTTTGCCGTACACTGCCTTTCACTCTCCTTGTCGTGTCATCCATCGGAAGTAAAGGATGAGAAAGACCCCCAGGACCCCGAAGAGGAGCATGGCCGCAGCCGAACTGGCTCCGATGTCGAACTCTCCGAAGGCCCACTCGTAGACCTTTACGGTGAGCACTTTGGTTCCGGCCTGCCCGCGCGTCAGGAGGAAGATGTCGTCGAACTTGTTGAAGGTCCAGATGAACCTAAAGAGGAATAGGGCGGAAAGGACGGGGAGGAGCTGGGGAAGCGTTACATGCCGGAACCGCTGCAGGGGAGTGGCCCCGTCCACTCGGGCCGCCCATTCCAGCACCTGGGGGATGGCCTGGAGCCTCGCCAGGATAAAGAGGAAGGCAAAGGGGAAATAACGCCACCCCTCGAAGAGGGTGACCCAGGTGAGGGCCAAGGGAACCCGGAGCTCTACGCCCCAGAGATGCAGGTTCCACCAGCGTTGGGACAGGAAGGGGATGGGCTGGGTGAAGAGCCCCAGGCGAAGCCCCAGGGCGTTGACGAGTCCGAGCTGGGGATCCAACAGGAAGCTCCAGGTGAAGGTGACGGCCACTACCGGAGCGATGTAGGGGGACAGAAGCAACCCTCGGACGAGGCTTCTGCCAGGGAAAGGTCGATGGACCATCATGGCGGCGGCCAGCCCCAGGAGGATGGAGAGCAGGCTGCCGGCTGTGGTGTAGAGGAGGGTGGTGAGCAGCACGCTGCCGAATTCCGGGTCCCATAAGACCTTCCTGTAGTTGTCCAGGGTCCACGTAGGTGAGAGGAGCCCATCGCCCCTCAAGCCCTCCAGGGTCAAGGGCTTGAAACTCATCCATACGTTCCAGAGAAGGGGGAAGAGGACGACGGAGATGACGACGAGGAAGGTGGGGGCCAACATCCAACGGGCCAGCCGGGCCTCCTGTTGGATGAGGGACTGTGAGGGCCGGGGGTCCTTCATGTCAAGACGTCCGATGTCCTCCTCCTCATAAAGGCATCCCGGAGGAGAGCAGCCCCCTTGGCCCTCAAAATGGAGACCTCTCTCGAGCACTTAAGGGGAACTATGCTCCAAGGGTCCCGCTTCGGGACCCTCTCTCCTCCGCTATTGAAGGGACCGGATCCTTTGGTTCATCCGCCGAACGGCTTCATCCGTTGAGATCTCCCCGTCCAGGAATTTCTTTAGGATCTCGGGGATCACCTTGGTCCCGTAGATTTTGGAGACCAGGGCCCCCTTTCCCCGAGCGAGACCCCATCGGTCGACCCCTTCGATACCCGCGGTAAGGGTCCTCAACAGCTCTTCGCCGTAGAACCTTCCGATCCGGGCCTTGGTATCTACCCCGAACTCCAGATCCTTCCATTCATGAAGGAAGCGATGGGGATCCTCCGGTGTGCCCTTCCGCATGGGGATCTTGCCCTCGGCAGCCATGCCCAACCATCTAAGGTAAGCTCGGGTTAGCAGGTGTTCGATCCATGCCTGCGCCGCTTGGCGGTCGGCGTCCCTGNTAATCCCCAGATAACTGACCTGCCCGTATTGGGATGCCCCGTTGGGGCCCTTGATTCGGCTTACGAAGCCCGTATTCCTTGCGAGGAAACCCGGCTCCTTCCGGGAGAGATCCGGGAGGACGGGCTGATCCTTTCTGAGCCCCGAGAGTTCATCCAGGATGAAGGGGGACCAGAAGATCATGGCGGCCCTGCCGGCCAGATAGTCCATCCGGGTGTGGAGCCAGTAGAGATTTCCCCGTGGGGAGAGGCGGGCCAGCTCCGCGTAGAAGCGAAGTACCTCCCGCAATCTCGGTGGATCGAGGCCCACGTTCCCCGAGGGATCCACAAGCCGCACCCCGTTGGAGAGGGCCAGGTGCTCGAAGACCTGCTGGGTATAGGTCTGCCCCGGGTCCGTTGCCACCTCGATCCCCCAAAATGTCGGGGGTTGATGAAGGGTTCGAGCCGCCTGGAGGATCCGACCCCAATCCGTGGGGGGGGCAAGACCCTTGGACTCAAACAGATCTTTTCGATAGAGGAGGAGCTGCACCCACCCGTCAACGGGGACTGCGGCGAATCCCGTCCCGAACCGGACCAGATTCAGGGCACCAGCGCCGAAGGTGCTGTGGCCCAGGCGTTGGATCACCTGAGTGGCCGCGTCCGCATCCAGGATCCCGGCTGCAGCCCATCCCATGGTGAAGTCCACGGGATGGTAGAGGACGTCCGGGAGGGAGCGGGCCGCGAAGGCGGCGGTGACCCTTCGAGTCAGGAAGTTCTCCTCCACCGGGATGACCCGGACTGAGATCCCGGTACGTTCCGTGAACTCCAACGCAATCTGGCGTTGCACCTGGATCCGGTCCTTCTCNACCTCGGTGGTCCAGAAGGTGAGGGTCTTCTCCCCACCGGAGGACGGATTCGTACAAAACGCGGTTGCAAAGACCGCCACCAGAAACGCAAAACACCACCGCATAGTCACTTCCTGCCTTTCGTTAGGTTGAAATAGCCCCCTCGCAGGGGGTGCCCTTCACTTCCTTATCTTTTTTCGGACCCGCCTCGGGCGGGCTCGGTGCACTACAAGTTCAAAACTCGCCCTTCGGGCTCAGATCCCGCGAAATCGTGGGACGGCCGTTTCGCTTCGCCGCGCCCCGGCGGGGTTTGCGAAAAAATCTTGGAAGTCCTTCAGGCCACCTCCTGCCACTGGCTAGATAAGCGAGCACTTTCATCCATCGAGAGAGCCACACCCCGCCTCGGCGGGGAGCTATGTTTGGATAGGACGGCCGCGTTCACTCTACGTATAGCCGAGCTCCAAGGGTGGGTCAAGGCAGGGTCTTGGAAAGGGGGACTGAATAAACGGCCCCATCGCTTCCCATCTCCGCCTCCGTGTGTCGTCTCGATGCCGTTTCGGCGAGTTCTTGGATCTCCTCACCACGATATCGGGGGCTGATGTGTACCAGGACCGCCCTGCGCACACCGGAGCGAGAGGCCACGCGGGCAGCGTCCTCCGTCGTCATGTGCCCCTTGGTTTCCGCCTCATCCCTATGACGTGGGTGGAACATACCGTCCATGAAGGCCAGGTCCGCGTGGTTAAGGAGGCGATAGAGGCCCTTACATGGGCGCGTGTCCACAGCGAAGACAATGCTGCGGCCTGGCCTGGAGTCACTCAGGACTTGTTCCGGTCTGACCAGTGTACCATCCGGAAGGGTGACGGTCTCCCCCCTCTGGAGGGCCCCCCATAGGGGTCCTTTGGGAATGCCCAGAGACTCGGCTGCCGCAATCCGAAACGTACCCGGACGGGGGTGTTCCTCGAGCCTGTATCCCAGGCACAAGGCGGTGTGCTTGAGGGGGGCCCAGAAAATGCGGACTGCCTCATCACTGTAAGCCTCCTCCGAAGCCCCTTGCTGCCATTCCACGTACTTTATGGGGTAATTGAGGTGGAATTCCACCGACCTGTGAATTTGGGTGAGTAGATGCCGGATTCCCGGAGGCCCCAGCAGTGTGAGGGGCCCCGGGTCGGGGACCTGAGCGCGCATCATCAGGATACCAGGGATCCCCAGGCAGTGATCCGCGTGCATGTGGCTGACGGCCAGGACACGCAGTGCTTTAATTCCCGAGCGAGCGCGTTTGAGACCGATCTGGGTGCCCTCCCCGGCATCGAAGAGATACATCCGGCCTTCCACCCGCACGAGCAGGGACGTGAGGAGCCGCTCCGGCATGGGCATCATGCCACCCGAACCGAGCAGTATGCACTCCATATATTCCTCTCTCATCCGATTGTGGTTAAATCGTCCCTCATTGGGGGAGAGGGTCCAGCGAGATCTAGTGCTTCATCATCGCCCGGATGATCATGCAATTTGGCTACAGCCGAGTGGGGCCGTTTGAAGGCCGGGCACTGGATCTGCCGGATTATAAATCCTCCGTCTCACACGAGCTTGCGAAGCTCCTTCTTTTGAATCTTCCCCACAAGGGTCTTGGGGAGGGATTCTACGAATTTCACCCTCGATGGGCATTTGAACTTGGATATCCGGGACTGAGCATAGGCGATCACCTCATCCTCCGAGATAGTGTGCCCCGGTTTGGGGACCACGAAGGCCATGATCTCCTCCCCGTACTTTTCATCGGGGATACCGATGACCGCCACCTCGAGGACGGCTGGGTGTTCCTCCAGGTAGCCTTCGATCTCGCTGGGGTAGATATTGTAACCTCCCTTGATGATCAAGTCCTTGATGCGGTCCGTTATATATAGGTAGCCTTCCTCATCCAGGTATCCCACGTCTCCAGTATGCAGCCACCCCCCGCGCAGGGTCTCCCGGGTCTCCTCCGGTCTCTTGTAATAACCCTTCATGACGTTGGGGCCCCTGACGACTATCTCTCCCTGTTCATAGGGCGGGAGCTCCCGGTCCTCGGCATCAAAGATCTTAACCTGAACCCCTGGAAGGGGGATACCGCATGAGCCCTTTTTCAAGGGCATACTCGGGCGGCAAAGCGCCACGGCGGGAGCGGCTTCTGTTAGCCCATAGCCCTCGTACATCTCGCAATGGAACTTGGCGGTGAAGGCCCTGTAGAGTTCCTCGCTCACCGGTGCCGCACTGATGGTGCAGCGCTCCAGAGAGCTGAGATCGTATTTGTCCGCCGCGGGGTGGTTCAAAAGTACCTGATACATGGTGGGGACTCCAATGAAGTTATTGGCGCGGTAACGCTCGATGAGGCGGAAGACCTCCTCCGGATCGAACCAGCGCATTAGCACTCCGAAGGCGTCCTTGTACGGGGAGAGATTCCCGGCGTTCATGGCCACCACGCCGAAGGAATGGGCCAGGGGGAGGCAGAGGATAGAGATGGCCGGTTTGTCCCACTCGTTGGCCTCCCATGCGGCTACGGCGTTGGAATAGAGGTTGTTGTGGGTGAGCATGACGCCTTTGGGCCTTCCCGTAGTCCCTGATGTATAGATCATCAAGGCCACATCGTCCTCGTCCATCTCCTCGGTCTGTTCCAATGGGGGATTGTGGGCCAGGAGGTTGTGGAAGTTCACCTGATTCCCCTGGTCACTCCCTCCGATGACGATGATGTGTCGGATGTGTTCGATCCCCTCGCTGGCCTGCTTGATCTTCTCCACGAGATCAGCGCTGGTGATGACGACCTTGGCGTCGGAGTGGTTCAAGATGTAGCGGATTTCCTCGACGCCCAGGAGGAACATGATGGGCACGATGACCGCCCCGATGCGCCAGATACCCTGAAAGGCGGCCCAGACCTCCGGAGAATTGGGCAGTGAGACCACCACATGGTCACCCCGTCCCACACCGAGTGACTTTAGGCCTGCCCCCAGCCGCCGGCCCATCTCGTTTAACTGGACCGTGGTGTATTCCTTCCCCTCGAATACAAGGGCCAGCGTCTCCCCCAATTGCTCGATGTGTTGGTCCGAGAGGCTCACCAAATTCATGTTCTCCTCCTTTGAGTCATCATTGGGTTGGGGAAACGTTTCGAAGACGGTGTCCTATGGGACACCATGGGATCCGAGGTGTCATTCGTCCGGCGAGATTTGAGACCCTTGGATCGCCCGAGTAAGATCCCAGCCGCGGAGGAGGAGACGGTCGAGACTTCGCAAGGGAATCGGTTTCCCTCTGATCGAGTTTGAACCGGACGTGGGCCACGAAGTAGGTGGCTGGTCTCCGCTGGGGTTCCAAGCAGAACGAGACCGAAGTTATTATTCCCCTGGTATGGTGTCAAGAGAAAAAATCCTCCAGATGCTCTGGATCGACCCCGAGATGAGCGGAACAGCTCGAAAAGGGTGGTAGATCACCGGGGCGTACGAGGACCGAGCCCCATTGGTGGTATGAGCTGGAGGGTCTTTTTCATCGGACGTGGGCGAGACGTCGTTACCGTGCGGGGTCGAGATCACAGCCAGGGCTCGCTCCCCAAAGTCTCCTCCAGTGAAGGGCGAACCAGATCGTGCCGGCCAGGCCGAAGGAGAACGCGGTCATCAAGTTGACCTCGGGGGCCGCCTTCCAGAGAAATGCCCCTCCGAAGGCCGCCAGGGAGACGACGGCATCGCGGATAAGATAGTAAAGGCCGAATGCACTGGCCTTGCGGCCCTCCGGGGCCAGTTCCACGATGAGCGCCTTTCGGGCCGGCTCTCCGAATTCCTTGAGCCCACGGATCACGAAAGCCGCGGCCAATGATCCGAAGGATCGGGCGAAGATGAGGACCAGTGGGAATAGTGTGAAGAACCCGAAAGTGATGAGCACGAAGGGTCTCTTGCCCCAGCGGTCGGCCATGTAGGCCACGGGGATGTAAATGATCATGGCGGTGACCATCTCCACGGCCGTCAACACACCGAACTCTACGGGGGTCACCGGCTCTGGGATGACCTTCATGCACCAGAGGACCACAAAGGCATAAGGGATCTGCTCACAGAATCGAATGAGGATGTCGGCCACAAGAAGACGACGGAGCTCCGGCGGCCAACTCCCCACGGAGATTCCTACCCTTCTTCCAGGGGCGAATCGGGTAACGGCCTCGACAGAAGAGTCGTCATCATGGATCATGCGCTGCTGGAGACCGGCGGCTGCCGCCGAGAGCAACAGCGCCACCATAAAGGCCATCCGCACCCCCTTCACCTCCCCCCAGACGGCGATGAATCCGCCGCCTGCAATGGGGCCAAGGGCCATGGGAATACGCCTCACAAGGGAGTGCATGGTTACACCCATGGTCCGCTTTCCCGATGGAAGGACCTTGGTGATGAGACTCATGGTTGCAGGAAGCGAGACGGCGCTCCAGGAGAGGAAGAGGGTTGCCCCCAGGATTACCGCCTCCCACCGTGGTACCAATACCACCAGCGCAAAGCCCGCCATGGCCATGCCGTTGAAGACAAGAAGTGCCCGCTTGATCCCGATGCGGTCCGCCAGGACCCCTCCGGGTAGCGCGTAAATAGCCGAGAGGAGGTTGTCCAGGCCGTTCAGCAGTCCCACTGAGATGGCCCCGCCCCCCAGCGCCATCAGATACACGGGGAGAAAGCGTTCGGCCATCTTCTCCCCCATTCCCACGAGAACGACCATCCCCAAAAGGCCGATCATGCTGGGGCTGAGCCCCAGAAATTCCCTCATTCGTCTCCAAGGAACCCTGCCGTGCGGCATGAGACACTCCTTCGGGACCGGGAAACGGGCATCCAGAAGTAGGAAAGGCAGACAGAAGGCCTGGGCCCAGTCCCTCCAAGCTACTCAGGGAGGGGCCGCCGGGCAAGTGATCGTGCCATTATCCAGCAGCAGATCCAGTAGGGGTGCCATGTGGCCTCAGCAGTCCCCTTCCTCATGCGATCCGGTGTATCCTTCAGGAGAGGGGTCGGGTTCCGAGTCACCAGCCCAGGAATGTCCCAGATTGCGTCTGAAACTCGTTTCCTCCATTTAGGGGACCGAGTTATAATGCCTTTGGTCGGAAGCCAAGCTCAAGGTCTATGGGGTTCGCTCTTTTTGATTATTCCAGCAGCGAGCCGGTCCGTGGACGGAACTGCGTTGGAAAACGGATCCTCAAAAGAGGAGAGGGTGGTCATCGAGCCCCGCAAGGGTCGCAGGGAGCGTCCGATCCCTGCAGGGGTGATAGTGGGCTTCACCTCGTCTGACCTTGCGGTCCTTCGTTCCGCGCTGAGGATTCCGGGCCGAGATTTCCGGAGGCTCGATTTCGCTCGTCTTTGGGCCTGTTCTCCTCCCTGGGAGGGGGTGGCCCTGGCTGGCCCCGCTTTGGGAGCCCCCGCTGCGGTCGTCTTGCTGGAGAGGTTGATCGCTTTGGGGGCACGATGGATCCTCTCGGTAGGTTCTTGCGGATCCTTGAGTCCCGAGGCCCCTATCGGGACTGTGGTTGTGCCCACCCATGCCCGTTGCGAGGAGGGGACTTCCCAGCATTACCGAGCCCCCTGGGTTCGAATGGCTCCGGACTCGAAGCTATTGGATTCCCTGCGTCTCGCCCTTCGGCGAGAGGGGGTGACCGTGAGGGAAGGCGGGGTGTGGACCACGGACGCCCCCTTTCGGGAGACCTTGGAGAAGATCCGGAGTTACAGTGCAGAGGGAGACTTGGTCGTAGACATGGAGACCTCGGCTCTTTGGACTGTGGCCTCCTTCCGCAGGACGTCACTGGCCACTGCCCTGGTGGTCAGCGACGAGCTTTGGACCCTCAAGTGGAGAAAGGGATTTTCGGATCCGCGCTTCCGAAAGGGCTTGGGTTGTGCGGCCCGGGCCGCGGCCTCGGCCCTGGGGGATCGAGTCCAGGGGAGCGGGCCTGGAAGGAGAGATAGTGGAGCGTTTGGGTACGATCCTTGAGCGGTTGTTGAAAGCGCGGGCGCCGCTTCGGAGGCGGCGTCAGAATCCTATTTTCCAACGGTGGACCGAGGTGGTAGGAGAGACCTTGGCCCGCCGATGCCGACCTGTGGCGGTATACAAAGGGGTCTTACAGGTGGAGGTGGTCGATTCCGTCTGGATCCAGGAACTGCAGATGCAGAAGAGAGTCCTCTTGGAGCGGGCCCGGAGGNTGGCCTCAGGCTCGGGACTGACCGACATCCGGTTCGTCTTGGGATGGAAGAGGGATCCCTCNTGTCCATCCCCTCGGANGCCTCCTCCCCTCCGGCCCCTCAGTCGGGAAGAAGAGGCATGGATCGAAGAGACCGCGCGTTTGGCCAGGGACCTCGACCTCCAAGAGGTCTTCAGACGGATCCTAAGGACACATCTCCAGCGTGGAGCCTTCTGGGATCCCAAATTTCGAGGGCCTCAGATCATCCGGTAGATCTCCTGCAGCTCCTCGGTGTAGACATTGCCCCGATGGTAAAGGATCAGTGGAGGGAGGACCTCCAGACCTTCCCGTCCCCCTCGCACAGCCTCCAGTAGGAGGAGCCTAGCGGGGAGATCCCTTCGCCCATGGACCATCCTCAGACGCTTGGGTTCCAGGTTGGCTTCGCCTAGGGCGCGCAGAAGGGTCCCCAGTCGGGTGGGAGTGTAAGTGAGCCATAGGCGTCCCTTGGTTCCCAGAACGTATCGTGCTGCCTCCAGAGCGTCCCCTAGGGACCCAGAAAGTTCGTGTCGAGCACCGGCCTTGGATGCATGGGAGCTGCTGCGGCCGGCCCCCCGAGGGTGGTAGGGAGGGTTGCAGGTGACGTGGTCGAAGGATTGAGGGGGAAAGATCTCCCTGATGCGACGATAATCCCCTTCCAGGATCCGAACTCGATCCTCGAGGGCGTTCAGTCGCACGGAACGACGGGCCATCTCCACCATATCGGCTTGAATCTCGAGGCCTACCACACGGCATCCGGGGTCCCTGGTGGCCAGGATCAAGGGGATGACGCCGCTGCCCGTGCCGAGATCCAAGATGCGCCCTCCCCGCAGTGGCCAGGCGAAATGGGCGAGAAGGACGGGGTCCATGGCGAGCCGGTATCCGGAACGTTTCTGAAGGATGCGGATCCGGCCGTGGAAGAGGGTATCCAGGGTCTCATCTTCCCGGACATAGGGGTCGACCATGGTCCTCTCCATGGAGNTCGGGCNNGGGTTATCCGAGTTGGCGCNCTCTCTTGATTCTTATTACCCCCCGATACCTTTCCGGTCCATGATGTTGATGACCAACCCCGAGAGGAGCTTGGGATAGAAGTAGGTGGCCTTCTGGGGCATCTTGCAGCCTGCGAGGGCTACGGCCNGAAGGTCTTTGANCCGTACCGGGTTCATGAGGAAGGCCATCTGGACTTCTCCCTCCAGAGCCCTTCGGATGGCCTCCACGGGGTCGTGAAGATAGCTGAGGTGTTCATCCCCGGGGTCCGCCACATCGATGCCGAGATGATCTCTCAGGAGGACCTCGTGGAGCCATGTAACATCGAGACCTTGGAGGCAGGAAGGCATCCGGGACAATGGGGCCGGAATCCGATGTCGGTCCCGGGGTTTTAGGACTCGGAATCGAGGTTCCCCATGAAGGACGAGGCCGATGGCGATTCCGGTTTCGCCTTCTCTACAGAGGGCCTTCATCTGCTCCATCCAGGCCGTAGGGTCCGGATTGAGGGACAGGGGCCAGTCCAGGAGCGTAAAACGACGACGGACCGCCTGGAGGAAGCGTTCTGGATCAAAGCCCTGAAGGCCTTGGACCAGCTTGTGGGTGGGGAGAATCAATAGGCCCTCTTCTTCCATAGGAGTGAAGTACATGAGGGTCCAGTTGAAGGGGGCTTNCGGATCCTTCCTTTCGTCCTGACGGCGCCGCTCCTCCATGTAGGCGAGGCAGGTCTCGTAGCGGTGGTGCCCGTCGGCGATGAAGACAGCCCTAGAGGCCATTGCCCGTCGAACCGCTGCGAGGCTCTCGGGTTCGCTGATTCCCCATAGCTCGTGGGTGACACCGTGTTGGTCCTCCACTCGGATCTCGGGCGGGGCCGCGGGGGCGTTCAGGAACGGGGCTAGCTCCCGGTCCGGGTCGGAGTAGAGCGCAAAGATGGGGTTGAAGTGGGCACGGCAGGCCCGAAGGAGGCGGAGACGGTCTTCTTTGTGTTTCGGGAAGGTCTCTTCGTGGGGGAAGACCGTGCCTCCCCCAAGGGGCTCGAGCCGAAGCAGGGCGATGAAACCTCGCCTTACCAACCTTCGGCCGTCGAACCCCTCGAATGTCTGATGGTGGAGGTAGATCCGAGGCGTGGGGTCCTGTATCAGGATCCCATGTTGGATCCAGTTCGTCAGCCAGGCCGCTGCCCGGCTGTAGCGGTTGTCTTCCTCGTTGTCATGGGGCAGGGTTTCTCCGAGGATGAGCCGGACCACGTTATAAGGGTGAAGCTGATGGAGGCGGCGCTGATGCTCTGGATCGATCACGTCGTAGGGAGGTGCCAGGACCTCCTCGTATCGCTCGATCTTTCCCGGTTGGTAACGCCATCCCCGAAAGGGGGATACAATGGCCATGATCTTCACCAAAAGAGGCCCCCGTTGGGGGCCGACCCGTCTCCTTCCGCAACAAGTCATTTCTATGGATACCACAACGGCGGACAGATGGCAACGGCAGCGGTTCCTTGGCGAAGCCTTTGCTCTTGTGTGGCTCTATGGAATCGCGTATCCTGAAGCCAGGTGCAGAAGCGGGGAGGTGGATCATGACCAAACAGGTATCCAAACGCATAGTCCTTTATTTCACCAAGGAGACGTGGGATAAGCCCATCGTCTGCCGATTGGCCAAGGACTTCGATCTGGTCTTCAATATCCTGAAGGCCCAGGTCCTCCCACGCCAGGAGAGTTACATGGTGATGGAGCTCAGCGGGACCCAGACCAACTATAGAAAAGGGATCCGTTACCTGAAGGAGTGGGGGATCAAGGTGCGGGATGTGGAGAAGGACATCCGCCGTCAGGATGAGCTCTGCTATCACTGTGGTGCCTGCATTTCCATCTGCCCCACCCAGGCCCTGGCCATGAATCGGGAGACCATGGAGATCTACTTCGACCAAAAACGCTGCAGCGGCTGCGGTCTCTGCATGCCGATCTGCCCCAGCCGCGCCATGCAGACGGCCCTCGCCTGAAAGACCTAAGGGGATCCTTTCCCGTTCCGTGACCTTGTTCGAGACTTGCAGACAGAATGCGTCCCTCGAGCTGCGCCGAGGGGGATCCCTCCGTCTCCCCTTGGGGAATAGGGGAGTCGAGGGGGCTTGCCTCAATAGAGCCTTTGGCGGCGGGGATGGGGGATCAGGTGGTGGAATGCATCAATGAGCCCGTCAAGAGAGCGGATCTGGGTCGCCATGAGCGGCGGTGTGGACAGCTCCACAGCCGCGGCTCTCTTGGTACATCAGGGTCACCGCGTGGAGGGGGTCTTCCTGGACCTCTGGGACTGTCGCCTTCTCCCTCCGACCCGACGTGCCGCCTGCTGCTCCCCTCGAGATCGGGAGGATGCTCGTCGGGTGGCCGGAAGGTTGGGGATCCCCTTTCGGGTGCTAGATCTTCAACAGGTCTTCCGCCGGAGGGTTATCGAGGACTTCGTGGAGGAATATCGAAAGGGACGCACTCCCAACCCATGCATCCGCTGCAATGAGTGGATCAAATTCGACGTCCTCCTCCGCATGGCCCGGCAGGAAGGGGCAGATGCCTTGGCCACGGGACATTACGCCAGGAACATCCTTGACTCCCGGACCGGTCTTCGCCGACTCCTCAAGGGAAAGGACCCCTCCAAGGACCAGTCCTACTTTCTCTTTCCACTCGGCCAGCAGGCCTTGAGGCACCTTCGGTTCCCGGTGGGCGGGAGGACCAAGGAGGAGATCCGGGCCCTTGCCGCGCAATGGAGATTGCCTGTGGCCCAAAAAGAGGAGAGCCAGGAGATCTGTTTTGTTCCTGGGAGTGACTACCGTCAGTTCCTGGAGACCTACCTGCCTCCGGAGGATCTGGCCCCTGGTCAGATTACGGACACGCAGGGGCGGATCCTGGGGACCCATTGCGGGATCCACGCCTTCACTGTGGGACAGCGGCGGGGGTTGGGCGTTCCTTGGAAGGAACCCCTCTACGTAGTGCGGATCCTCCCCCGGGAGCGAAAAGTGGTGGTGGGGCCGAGGCGGGCCTTGATGGCTTGGCGGCTGGAGGCGGAAGGGGCATCTTGGGTCGCGGGCCAGCCGCCGGCCGCGGAGTTTGAGGCGGAGGCCAAGATCCGTTATCGACACCCCGGGGTCAAGGCGTGGGTCGAGGTCCTCGGTGAGGGGCGAATACGAGTTTCGTTTCGTCGGCCCCAAGCGGCTGTTACCCCAGGGCAGGCGGTGGTCCTCTATCGGGGCGAAGAGGTCCTGGGAGGGGCCTGGATTCGGGCGGTATTGGATGCGGAGGACGGTTAGCTTCTACACGCTCGGCTGCAAGGTGAACCAGTACGACTCGGCCGCCCTCCTCAAGGCCATGGAGAAGGTGGGTTTCGTCTCCAGCAAGGGCCGGGGGGGAGGCGACGTGGTGGTGATCAACACCTGCACTGTAACCCATGCCGCGGACCGCCAGGACCGCCAGCTTATCCGAAAGCTCCGCAAGGAGCATCCTCAGGCGCTCATGGTGGTGACGGGATGCTTGGCCGAGGTGGATGCCGAGGGGCTTCGCCGCATGCCCGAGGTGGACTTGGTAGTGAGGAACCGTCAGAAGGCCGAGCTTCCTCGCCTGGTGGTGGCGGCCCTTGAGGGAGGGGAGAGGAAAGGGGAGGGAAGCCTCCGCTCCTTGGGATCGGACCTTTGGGAGACCCCCTTGGAGGGGCTTCCGGGACACACCCGTGCCTTTCTCAAGGTGCAGGACGGATGCGAGGCCCGGTGTGCCTATTGCATTGTGCCCAGGGCTCGGGGTCCCAGCCGCTCCCGACCCGTATCTTCGGTGGTGGAGGAACTGCTCCGAATGGAGGAGTCGGGCGTCCAGGAGGTGGTCCTCACCGGGATCCGTCTGGGCCTGTACGGGCGTGACCTCTCTCCTCCGGTCCCTCTCTGGAGCCTCCTGGACGAGATCCTGCACGTCAGTCACATTCCCCGGGTCCGGTTAAGCTCCATCGAGCCCTTGGAGCTGGACAAGGCCCTCCTTGAACGGATGGCTGACTCCGAGCGCCTTTGCTCCCACCTGCATGTGCCCCTTCAGAGCGGCGACGAAGAGATCCTTCGACGCATGAACCGGCCGTACAGCCCGGCCCAATATCGGAAGGTCGTCCAGGATGCTTGCTCCCTGGTTCCGGATCTCACCCTGGGCACGGATGTCATCGTAGGTTTTCCTGGGGAGGGGCGGGAGCATTTCGAGGGGACGGTCCGGTTTCTGGAAGAAATTCCCTTCACTTACTTCCATGTCTTTCCCTTTTCCCCCAGGGTTGGGACTCCAGCGGATCGGCTGCCGGGGAGGGTGAATCCCTCCGAGGTGAAGGCGCGAAGCAGGGTCCTTCGGGACCTGTCGCAACGGAAGCGCAGGGAGGCCATGGCTTCCTATGTGGGGAGGACCCTACGCGTTCTGCTGGAGCGTCCGTGGCGAGGAGGGGGACCCTGGATGGAGGGACTGACGGACAATTATCTTCGGGTTCGCGTGAAGGCTCCAGGGGAGTGGAGAAACCGTCTGGTGGAGGTGATCATGGAACGGGTGGAGGAAGACCATCTCGTGGGTAGGATCGAGAAAGGCTCTCCTCGGGGAATGGTCTCAACGGGTTTGCGGGCCGACTAGGTGCAGCCCCTGGTGGGAGCCTTCTGTGCGGCATGAAGGAGGAGGTGGTGTATGCGCTGCGGGGGAAGGGGGTTGAGGATCGTTGCTCTGGGGGGGGTGTTAGTGATCTTGTGGGGCTGCGCCAGAGTCTTCATCCACAAAGGCTTTCCCCAATACGATGGGGAGATTGGAAGACTTCCCCTGAAGGGTCCGGTGGAGGTGCTCAGGGACGGTCATGGCATCCCTCACATATTCGCCACCCACATGCGGGACCTCCTGGTGGCTCACGGTTTCGTCCATGCCCAAGACCGCCTCTGGCAGATGGAGTTGCTTCGCCGCATGGCCGCCGGCCGTCTGTCAGAGGTGGCGGGCCGTGAGGCGCTGGAGGTGGACTACTTCATTCGATTGATCGGGGTGCCGGATCTGGCCCGTCGGGCGTTGGATAGCTTGAAACCCGAGCAGCGGCAATGGCTCGATGCCTATGCCCAAGGAGTCAACGCCTTTCTCCAGCGGAGAGGCCGAAATCTCCCCTTGGAATTCCGCATCCTGGGGATCAAGCCCGAGCCGTGGACCGCGCAGGATTGCCTCGCCCCTTTGGTCCTCAATGCCTGGTTCCTGGCGACCAATTACCGCCAGGAACTCCTCACCCTGGTGGCCGCCTGCCGGCTGGGACGCAAGGCGCTGGACGATCTTTTCCCATCCTATCCAGGTTCCCGCCTCCCCGAAGACGCCTATTTCGAGGATCTGAGGCGCCTCCGGGTGGGCCGGCCCATTTCCGAGGCCCTATCTCTCTTTCGGGCTTCCCCCGTGCTGGCGCAGGGCTCTGGAAGCAACAACTGGGTTGTGCGGCGGGGGGAGGACGGCCTTCCGCTGCTGGCCAATGACCCCCATCTGGCCCTGACGGTCCCCGGGATCTGGTACTTCTGCCATCTGGACGGCCCCGGAGTTCACCTGGCCGGCGCCTCTATCCCCGGGGCACCCGGCATCGTCATAGGACACAACGGACGTGTGGCCTGGGGTTTCACCAACGTGATGATCGATGCCGTGGATCTCTATGTCTTTCGGGTGGACCCCAAGGAGCCCACCCGGTACAGATGGGGGACCCAGACACTAGAGATGGAGAGAGAGGAGGTGACCCTAAGGTTGTCCGACGGGGCCTCGGAGCGGCGGGTCATCTATAGGACGATTCATGGACCCGTTATTACCGAGGTGAAGGAGGGGGTGGAGGCAGTGGCCGCCCTCAAGTGGTACGGGACGTATAAGGAGGGCGGGTTTGCGGACCGATCCTTTGAGGGATACCTGGCGCTGTACCGGGCTCGGGATGTGTTCGAGGCCTTGGAGGCCGGCCGCCACTTCGGCGTGGTGGGTCAGAACCTCCTGGTCGCCGATGTGGAGGGCAATATCGGCTGGCATGTGACCGGAGCCGTTCCCCGCCGGCGGGGGNATTCGGGGAGACTGCCGGCCGACGGCTCCGGGGGNGAGATGGATTGGGAGGGATTCCTTCCCTACGAGGACCTCCCCCATCGGGTGAACCCACCCGATGGGTGGCTCGCCACGGCCAATCAGCATCTCGAGTTGGGGGATCCGGATGGGCCTGCCCTCTCTTTCGCCTGGTGTGCGCCCTACCGGTACCTCCGTATCGTCCAGCTGCTGAAGGGTTTGAATAGGCCCTCCTTGGAGGCGTTCCGCAGGATCCAGATGGACGTCCACTCATTGCAGGCCGACAGGATCCTTCCCAAGGTCTTGGCCTACGGATACCGGGACGAACGGGCACGTAGGGCTGCCTCGCTGCTTCGTAGATGGGACCGGGAGGTGCGTGCCAACAGCGCCGGGGCCGCCCTGTACGAGGTCTTCCTGACCCAATGGGTACGCCTCCTTCTGGAGGACGACCTGGGGGATGACTTCCCCCTCTACTATCATCTGTTTCCCGCGGCCTACTTGGTCCAGGATGTCCTGCTCGACCGGCCGGATTCACCCCTGTGGGATCGTCGAGATACACCTCTACGCGAGGGCCCACAGGAGATCCTGGAAGAGGCCCTCCGGAGCGCCTGGGTTTGGATGGAAGAGACTCTTGGCGGAGATCCTTCGGATTGGCGCTGGGGCGACCTTCACGGGATGTTCTTTCAACACCCCGGAGGGAGGATCTGGCTCCTGGGGAGGTTCCTCAATCGGGGCCCCATCCCAGCTGACGGTGACAATACCACGCTCAATGCCGCAGGCTTCGTCCCAGCCGAGGGCGGCTTTGGGGTCTTGATCATCCCATCCCTACGGATGCGGGTCGCTTTGGGGGATCTGGACGCTATGGAGATGGTGGGACCCATGGGCCAATCGGGTCAACCCGGTCATCCTCACTACGACGATTTGATCGAGCCCTGGAGAAAGGGGGAGGGGGTCCGGATTCCCTTCCGACGGCAGGCCGTGGAACCCATGGTCCGGAATCGTCTGATCCTCTCCCCGTAAGGCTTCCTCATAGGTTCCATAGGGTCGGCTGAGTCAGGCCCTCTCATCGAATCTCAGGTATTCGCAGGGTCTTCCCGTGGGCCTCCGCGGTACGGAGCAGCAGGTCCCGCACCTCTGACAGGCGCCCTTCCAGAGATGGCGGGGGATGAGGACGGGGAGGGAGAGGGAGGTTCTGACCAGGACGGGGGTGGAGGGGTAGGTGCATCCCGTGGCCGGGTGCTTCCAGTCCTCCAGGATCTGGCGGGCCTTGCCCCGTTGAAGGATGCCTCGAACCGTCTCCTCATCCACGTAGTAGCCGCACTCGGGAAGCACCTTCCATTTCCCGTTGAACCGTTTGAGGAACCACCCCCATTCCACGCCAGACACCACGATCCCGAAAGGATAGCAGTCCTCTTTAAGGCCCAGGTGGAGGAAATGATCGCAATGCCGTGGGGTGAAGCGCAAGGTAGGCTGGTTGTGGACAGCGCAACGTGCGTTCATGAGGACTCTCCCCGGGGAGACGAGTCGGGGTGGGCGCGGGTGAAGCGATGCAGGACGGCCAGGGCCTGGATCGCTTTCTCGGGACCTGGAAAGACGGGAGTGTGCCTCTCCTCCAGCCATTGGAGGGCCTCTACCTGGCCGGGAAAGGTGCCCGGCACCCAAAGGACCGTGGGCTTACCCGCAGCGGAGGCGGAGGCGAAGACCTGGAAAATATCCTTGGGCAGGATCCGGGCTGCCCATCGGGGGAGCTGAATGGCCAGAGCGTCCACCTGGGGATCTCGGAGGGCCGATTCGATGAGGAGCTTGTAGACCTTCAATGGGTCGTGAAACTGAAGACATACTCCAAGATCGAAGGGATTGGCCGAGATCTCCCACGGAGGAAAGACAGGTCGAAGGGCCCTGAGGGTCTCTTTTGTGGGCTGGGCAAGTTTCATGCCTTGCATCTCCACGAGGTCCGTAACGATGACCCCTTCTCCACCCGGCAGGGTGGCGAGAAGGATGCGCTGGCCAGCAAGACGAAGGGGGCCGAACCGTTCCAGGGCGTGGCTCCAATCGAAGAACTCCTCCAGGTTCTGTGCCCGCAGGGCGCCGCACTGGCGAAGGGCCGCATCGAAGAGGAGGTCGTTCTCCTGGACCATCACGCCTGTGTGGGAGGCCGCAGCTCGGGCCCCCGCCTGGGTTCGCCCCGACTTGAGGACCACGATGGGCTTCTGCCCCCGGGCTCGTCCAAGGATCTCCAGAAAGCGGCGGCCCTCCCCTTCGATGCTCTCCAGGTGGATTCCGATGACGCGGGTTTGGGGGTCCTGGACCAAGTAGGAGAGGGCGTCCACCTCATGGACGTCCATCTTGTTGCCCAGGTCGATGATCTTGTTCAGGTGAAGGTTGAAGTCGGTAAGGAGCCAGTCGAGCCTGGGTTCATAGAGACCTGACTGGAAGATCAAAGATAGCCCCCCCGGCCNGATCTCCCGGATCGGATGGAAACTGACGGCGAAGCGCGCCGGAACACAGATGGGGCTCAATGCATTGGGGCCGATGGCGCGCATTCCGTGGTTTCGAAGAAGTTGGAGCATCTCGGATTGCATGCGCCGGCCGGCCTCTCCGGTCTCGGAGAACCCCCCAGCCACGATGACCACCCGTTGGATACCCTTGAGCGCGCAGGCCCGGAGCACCTCCAGGGTCTGAAGATGGGGGACAGCCACCACGGCTAGGTCCACCTCCTCCTGGATCGCTTCCACCGAAGGGACTGTGGGCAGCCCTAACATCTCCTTCACCTCTGGATGGACGGGGAAGATCCTCCCGGGGAAGCCCAGGTTCACCAGGTTGGCCACGAGATTGTGGTTGATCCGCATGGGGTTGCGGGATGCACCCACTACGGCCACGCTTCGAGGGTGGAGGAAGGGGTGGAGGAAGTGCTCCGAATAAGATCGCCCCAGGTTCAGCATTGTATCCTCCCTTTGTCGAATCCGTGGGGGAATCTTAGGAGGGAGGCCTTGCCTTGTCAACGATAGAGGGGTTTCCGTCGAAGTGGTTAGGATAGGACCTCAAGGGTCCGAACTTTCTGGCCGATGTAAAGAAGACAGAGGATGCCAGGCAAAGGATATGGAAAAAGGAGATTTTTCTCCTACATTTGCCCACAAGATGATGGGTATCCTGATCCTGGAAACCCCAAATAAGATATATAAGGAGATAAAATTTTGTTTAGTTAAGAAAAATTTATATCAATTTTGTTTGACTTTTTTCTTCTCATTCCGTATGAGTGACGCAGACTGTCAAGGAGAAGCTGCTCATGGAGATATGGGTTTCCAATTCCAAATGAAAGAGAGGGAAGGAGTCATGCTTAGGACACAAGGACACAGTGGGGGCGGTCATCCAGCCGGGATCAACGAGAAGCGAAGCGCCCCCCGGGTCTCCCTGGAGGCCCTTTTGGCCTACACTCATCTGGACGAGCAACAAAGGCCCGCGGAGATGGGCATGGGCAAGGTGGTCGATCTCGGCCCTGGAGGGGTTCGGATTCAGCTCCACAAACCCTTTTCCGTTCATACGGAGCTTGATCTTGCCCTGGCCATTGAGGAACAGATCGTCTCTGCCCGAAGTCGCATTATACATACCCGGCGGTTGGGAGAGACCCTCTATGAAATGGGTGTCGTCTTTCTCCAAGTGGACGAAGGCGACCGGAAGGTCCTCTCTCGGGTTCTTTAGCGTTTGTCTCCTTTGGCTCGAGGGGGTAGCCCCTGGAGCGGACTCTCTTTCCCCTGCATTTCCGGCATATTTTCTTCTCTCAAAGGTCCTGAACGTAACGTGGACGCCCAGGGTTGGGCATGGCGATTTTTGGACAGTGGACTGGCCAATGCCCTGGATGTACGCTATGATAACTCGCCCTTTAGGAGAAAGAGGCCGGGAATCACCTCATGGACCGGACGAACACAGAAACGGGTGGGGGGAAGCCTCGTGTAGGCAAGAGGGTCAAAAGGCGGCCCAAGCGGCTCCAGGTCTATCAGAGTTGGTGCAAGCGCTGCGGCATCTGTGTGGCCTTCTGCCCCAAGGGGGCCCTCCAAAAGGACCCTCAGGGATACCCCGTGTGGAAGGATACCTCGTCCTGTGTGGCCTGTCGCATGTGCGAGCTTCGGTGCCCGGATTTCGCCATCGAGGTGATCACCGAGGAGGTCTCATCCCATGAAGATGAGGGCTGAGGAACCTGCCAAGAAGCTCATGCAGGGCAATGAGGCCTGCGCCGAAGGGGCCATTGCGGCGGGGTGCCGGTTTTATGCGGGCTACCCCATCACTCCTTCCTCGGAGATCGCCGAGGTCCTTTCCTACCGCCTCCCCGCTGTGGGGGGGACCTTTATCCAGATGGAAGATGAGATCGCCAGTCTCGGGGCCGTCATCGGTGCCTCATTGGCCGGGGCTAAGGCCATGACGGCCACCAGCGGGCCGGGCTTTTCCCTAATGCAGGAGCACATCGGCTTTGCCTGCATGGCTGAAGTCCCTTGCGTGGTGGTCAACGTGATGCGCGGAGGACCCAGCACCGGACTTCCCACCCTTCCCGCCCAGGGGGATGTCCAACAGGCCCGATGGGGGACTCACGGGGACCATCCCATTATCGTCCTGACTCCTTGGAGCGTGAGGGAATGTTTCGATCTCACTGTGCGGGCCTTCAACCTCTCGGAGAAGTACCGCACCCCGGTGATCCTCCTCATGGACGAGGTGGTGGGCCACATGAGGGAGAACGTGGAACTGCCCAATCCGGAGGAAGTCGAGGTCCTGGACCGGGTCAAGCCCACTGTCCCTCCTGAGTGGTACATTCCCTACGAGGACACCCCGTTCGGCGTCCCTCCCATGGGGATCTTCGGGGAAGGATACCGATACCACGTCACCGGCCTGCTCCACGACGTGCGGGGGTTCCCCACCTTGCGGGAGGACGAGATCGAGCCCTTCATGCGAAGGCTATTCAGAAAGATCTGGGCTCACCTCAATGATATCCAACAGTGGGAGACCTACCTGATGGAGGATGCGGAAACCGCCATCGTGGCCTATGGTTCTGTAGCCAGATCGGCCATGCGCGCCGTGGTGGAGGCGAGAGAGGTCGGACTCCGTATGGGCTTGTTGCGGCTCATTACCCTGTGGCCATTCTGTCGAAAGGCTGTGGAGTCGATCCTGGATGGATGCAAGACCCTCATCGTCCCGGAGATGAATTTGGGACAGATCTCCCGAGAGGTCAAACGGGTGGCCCAGGGGAGGGCCCAGGTACGCACGGTCAGCCGGGTCCTCGGGCGACTCATCAAGCCCGAGGAGATCCTGGAGGCCGTAGAGGGATGGAAGGCATGAAGAGCGGTCGGTCTCTCATCTACCAATACCTTCGCCACGACAAGAAGTTTCCGCATGTTTGGTGTCCGGGTTGCGGAAACGGGATCTTGTTGGGGTCGCTGATCCGGACCGTTCACAAGCTGGGCTATCCCAAGGACGATATCGTATTGGTGTCGGGCATCGGATGTGCGGGCCGCCTCCCGGTCTATGTGGACTTTAATACTCTTCACACCACCCATGGGAGGGCTCTGACCTTCGCCACAGGGATCAAGCTGGCGAAGCCCCACCTGAAGGTCATCGTGGTCATGGGAGATGGAGACGCCACAGCCATCGGAGGGAACCACCTGATCCATGCAGCCCGACGCAACGTGAACCTCACCGCCGTGGTGATGAACAACAGCATCTACGGGATGACGGGGGGGCAGTATTCCCCTACAACCCCCTACGGCCTGAAGGCCTCCACCGCCCCCCACGGTCATGTGGAACACGGGTTCAATATCTCTCGGTTGGTGGAGGCGGCCGGCGCGGCATTCGTGGCCCGTTGCACAGTCTACCATGTTCCCCTTATGGACCGACTCCTGACCCAGGCCGTGGAGAAACAGGGCTTTGCCATCCTGGAGGTTCTCTCGCATTGCCCGACCCACTTCAACAAGATGAACCTTCTGGGGGGGGCCGTGGACAGTATGCGATGGATGAAAGAGCATGCGGTCCCAGTGGAGAAGGCCAAACGAATGGCCCCGGAGGCCCTGAAGGGCAAGTTCCGCATCGGAGTCCTGGTGGATCGGGACATCCCGGACTACCAGACAGAGTACGAGCAGGTCCGACGTCGGGCCAAAGAGGCCGCCCCGTACAAATTGGATCCCCAAGAGATCTCCAAGATGCTCGAATCCCACCAAATCTACTGAGGTAGGTTCGGCCTTCGACACGGTGGGCCGTGGCAGAGGTGAGAGACACAGATGACAGCGCGCTACGAGGTGCGTTTCAGTGGGACTGGAGGCCAGGGGGTGGTCCTCGCCGGGATCATTCTGGCCGAGGCGGCGGGTCTCCATGGGGGGCAGTACGTGGTGCAGACCGTCAGTTACGGGCCCCAGGTTCGAGGAGGTATGAGCAGCGCAGAGGTGGTCATCAGCGAGCGCCCCATCGATTACCCCAAACCCATCCGCCTGGACCTTCTGGTCCCGTTCACCCAAGAGGCATGCCATCAGGCTGCAGGCCTCATGAAGGAGGACGGGATCATCCTCCTGGACCCGGACCTGGTCAGCGAGACTCCCGAGGGATGGGTGGCCTCCGTCCCTCTGACACGGCTGGCGGTGGAGGCCACCGGCAGGGTCCAGATGGCCAACATCGTGGCCCTGGGAGCCATATCCAGGCTCTGCCCCTTGGTGGATGAGGCCTCCATGCTGGATGCGGCCAAGGGACGCGCCCCCAAAGGCCTCTTTGAGGCCTTTGAGAGGGCCCTGGAGGCTGGGGGCCGTTTCGCCGAGGAGATCCGAGGGAAGATTCCCTTCGAAAAGGCCCCCACTCCGGAAGACTGAACCTTCTACGCTTGGGCGGCCCTCCGATGGCGGTTGACTAGGGTAGGGAGGGCCGTGTCCCATCCTTAAATTCAAAGACTTGGAGTCAACCCGTCCGCCATTGCTCGGAGCCCTTCCATAGTCCCCCCATTCTTTTCGCACACCGGAGTCGAGCGGGAGGTCCACGGTAAACGTCCCCCCGAGGAGTCTTTCGGTGTAGAATGAAGTATAGGGAGGAACAGACCTTGCATACGGTGGTCGAGATCCATCGGAAAGTGTTGGGGACGATTCGTCGCCTACGTCTGTTGCAGGAAGGGGACCGGATTGTCCTGGGGGTCTCGGGAGGGCCGGACTCCGTGGCCCTGCTTCATATCCTCTTTGCTCTGAGAGAGCAATGTGGATGGACCTTGGCGGTGGCACATCTCCATCACGGACTGCGAGGTCGGGATGCTGAGGAGGATCTGGAGTTTGTGCAAGGGCTCTCCCAAGATCTGGGGCTTCCGTTTTTCCATGGGAGGCTTCCTGAAGACGCGCTTCGATCCCAAAAAGGGTCTCTCCAGGAGGCCGCCCGCAAGGCGAGGTATGATTTCCTGGAATCGGTCCGTTCACACTGGGGAGCTCGGTGCATCGCGGTGGGCCATCAGGCCGACGATCAGGCCGAGACCGTGCTGGCCGCGCTGCTTAGGGGGGCTGGGACCAAAGGTCTGGCGGGGATCCCCTACGTTCGGGGCTCGGTGATTCGCCCTATTCTGGACCTTACTCGAGAGGAGATTCTCCGATACCTGGATCGACGGGGACTTCCCTATAGGGTCGACCCTTCCAACGAACAGGAGACCTTTCTCCGCAACCGGATCCGACACCATCTCCTTCCCCTCCTTCGGGAGTTCTACAGCCCGCGGATTGATGATCGCCTTCGTCGGATTGCTCACCTCTGTGCACAAGAGGACGCCTTTATGGAGGCTTCCACGGATCAGATTTGGAGACGCCTCGCCCGACTCGGGGACCGACGGGTCGAGATCCCTCTGAGTGCCTATCGAGAGACACCCGCCGCTGTTCGGCTACGCCTCCTACGGAGGTCGGTTGCCTACCTGCGGGGTGACACCCGAGGACTTTCCTGGGTCCATCTGGTCCGCCTCGATGAGTTGGCCCTGGAGGACGGCAGGGAGCGATGGGTCCACCTTCCGGGGCGGCTTCGAGGGGTGGTGGGAGGAGGGGCTGTGATGTTAGGGTGGGAAGAGGAGTTCCGCTCCGGATGCTTCCGCTATCCGGTGGAGGTTCCGGGAGAGACTACAATCCCCGAGGCCGGACTCCGGATCCGTTGGGAGCTCGTCGAGGGGACGGGCCTGTCTCGCAGGAGGAAAGGAGAGGGAGTCCTTCTGGACCTGGAGGCTATGGACGGGGAGCTTGTGGTGAGGAGCCCCCTGCCCGGAGATCGGTTTCGTCCCGCAGGGTTGGGAGGAAGCCGCAAGGTCAAAGACCTCCTCATCGATGCCAAGGTGCCCCGAAGGGATCGATGGCGGGTGCCTGTGTTGGTGGATCGAAGGGGACCCCTATGGGTGGTGGGTCATCGTCTGGACGAGCGGGTGAGGCCTGGGCCGGAGACAAAGAAGATCTTGAAGGCCGTGCCCATCCCCATGTAGGTGGAACGCCAAAGGGCTCTGGAGCTTTGAGTTTTCCGAACGAAATCCTGGAGGTTGGTTGCGGCCATAAAGGCCGTTATGCTATAAAGTAAGGGGGATTTACGAGGGATCTGATGGATCGGGGAAATCCATATCAAAACTTTTATAAGAACCTGGCCCTTTGGCTCGTGGTGGGGCTCATTATCGTGGTCCTCTTCAATGTCTGGAATCAGCCTCGCCGGGCGCAGAGGGAGATCAGTTTCAGTGAGTTTCTCTACGCTGTAGAAAACGGGCAGGTGGAGCGGGTTACTATTCAGGGGCAGAACATCTACGGCCAGTACATGGACGGAGGAGATTTTCGGACATATGCCCCCAATGACCCGCAACTGATCCCCATGCTTCGAGAGAAAGGAATCTCCATCAGCGCTCGCCCCGAGGAAGACAACCCCTGGTACATGACCGTGCTCATCTCCTGGTTTCCCATGATCCTCCTCATCGGGGTCTGGATCTTCTTTATGCGGCAGATGCAGGCTGGTGGAGGCAAGGCACTCTCCTTCGGCAAAAGCCGGGCCAAGCTCATCTCCGACGGTCACCAGAAGGTGACCTTCGCCGATGTGGCCGGTATCGATGAAGCCAAGGAGGAGCTTCAGGAGATCATCGAGTTTCTCAAGAACCCCAAGAAGTTCACCAGGCTCGGAGGGCGGATCCCCAAAGGGGTCCTCCTCGTGGGTCCTCCGGGGACAGGGAAGACCCTTTTGGCCCGGGCTATCGCCGGAGAGGCTGGGGTCCCCTTTTTCAGCATCAGCGGGTCGGACTTCGTGGAGATGTTCGTAGGCGTGGGCGCGTCTCGGGTGCGGGATCTCTTCATTCAGGGAAAGAAGAACGCACCATGCATCATCTTCATCGATGAGATCGACGCCGTGGGTCGGCACCGAGGGGCCGGTTTGGGAGGTGGACACGACGAGCGGGAACAGACTCTCAATCAGCTTCTGGTGGAGATGGACGGCTTTGAGTCCAACGAGGGGGTGATCCTCATCTCTGCCACTAATCGCCCCGATGTCCTGGACCCCGCTCTGTTGAGACCCGGCAGATTCGACCGGCAGGTGGTGGTGCCGATTCCCGACGTCAAGGGGAGGCTGGAGATCCTCAAGGTCCATACTCAGAGAACCCCCCTCCAGGAGGACGTGGATCTAGAGGTCTTGGCTCGTGGGACCCCTGGCTTTTCGGGTGCCGACCTGGAGAACTTGGTCAATGAGGCGGCGCTGCTGGCGGCACGGAGGGACAAGGACGCCGTGGGGATGGACGAGTTCGAGGAGGCCAAGGACAAGGTCCTCATGGGGGTGGAGCGCAAGAGCATGATCATCAGCGAAGAGGAGAAGCGATCCACGGCCTACCATGAGTCGGGTCATGCCTTGGTGGCCTGTCTTCTGCCCGGATCGGACCCTGTCCACAAGGTGACCATTATCCCCCGGGGACGGGCCTTGGGGCTCACCCAACAGCTCCCCATCGACGAGCGGCATAACTACTCCAAACGACATCTCCTCAATCGAATCTCCGTACTGCTGGGTGGCCGGGCGGCGGAGGAATTGGTCCTCAACGACTACACCACGGGGGCGGGGAACGACCTGGAACGCGCCACGGAGTTGGCCCGGAAGATGGTCTGCGAATGGGGGATGAGCGAGAGGTTGGGGCCTCTCACTTACGGCCATAAAGAAGAAGCCATCTTCCTGGGCAAAGAACTGGCCCGGCACCGAGATTACAGCGATGCGACGGCCCGATTGATCGATCAAGAAATCCGTCGCATCGTAGAGGATACCTACGAGCGGACCCTACAGCTCATCCGGGAAAACGTGGAGATCCTCCACCGCTTGGCCGGTGAACTCCTCCATCGTGAGGTATTGGACGGCAAAGAACTGGATGCCATCGTCAAGGGGGAGGCCTTGCCCCCCTCTGGGGGGGATGGCTCCTCTGGCGATGGCTCTCAAGAGGAGGTCAAGGAGGCTCAAGGGACCTCCCGTTCCACATTGGAGCCTGTGGGTCGTGAGGAGTGAAGAGCACCCCCGATCCATTCCGCTGAAGCGTGGTGAACTGGACTTTTCCCGGACTCTGGTGATGGGGATCCTCAACGTCACCCCGGACTCCTTTTCCGACGGGGGACGCTTCTACGATCCCATCCGGGCCATTCAGCACGCCCGAAGGATGGTCAAAGAGGGGGCAGACATCATCGATGTGGGAGGAGAGTCCACCCGCCCCGGTTCCGAGGGGGTCCCCCTCCGCGAGGAACTGAAGCGGGTCGTCCCCGTGATTGAAGCATTGGTCCAAGAGGTCGAGGTGCCCATCTCCGTGGACACCACCAAGGCCGAGGTTGCCGCTCGGGCCCTGGAAGCGGGAGCCGACATCGTCAATGACATTGGCGCCATGCGGATGGATCCTGAAATGGCCACTGTGGTGGCGGAGCATAATGCCGTTGTGATCCTTATGCACATGAAAGGAACGCCCAGGGACATGCAGAAGGATCCCCAATACCGGGACGTGCTGGAAGAGGTCTACGCTTTTTTGCAACAGCGTATCGAGAGAGCCGAAGAGCGAGGCGTCTCGCCCGATAGGATCATTGTGGACCCGGGGATCGGCTTCGGAAAGACCGTGGAGCACAACCTCATCCTCCTCAAGGGGTTGAGGCGTTTGAGGGATCTGGGAAAGCCCGTGATGGTGGGGACTTCCCGGAAATCCTTCATTGGGCGGATCCTGAATCTCGAGGTGGACAAGCGGTTGATCGGAACGGCTGCTACGGCGGCCGCCAGCATCCTCAACGGCGCCGACATCATCCGCGTCCATGATGTGGCCGCCATGGTCCAGGTGGCCCGCATGACCGATGCCATTATGAAGGCCCCCCTCTAACGGGGCATCTTCGACCGGAGTCCTCCATCGCCCTCGGCTATCGCAAAATGGGGGGGGAGTACTGCCGATTTTCTTACCTGTCGAGGGGCGGAGGTGGGTGGCCCTCTGCCCCGTCTAGAGGGGTGCTTTCCGTCCTGGCCGGTCCGAATTGAAGGAACGACCCGTTCCTTATTCCATCCTTGCCTAGACCTTTGCGGGGCTCTACAGGCCGCCGCGTGCTGGGGACAGAGGAGACGAAGGATCCTCCGGGGAGGGTCGTTTCGCATCCTGGAGGGAGCCATTTTCGGCGAAATCTTACAGGTTGTGGCCGCCGCCAGATGGCAGGATGCCTTGGATGTGGCCATCGTTGCGTTCATCATCTATCGGATTATCCTCCTCATCCGAGGGACGAGGACGGCCCAGATCCTCCTGGGATTCGCCATCTTGGCCTGTGCCTATCTCCTCTCTCGTTGGGCCGAACTGGTGACTCTCAACTGGATCCTGGATCACTTTCTGAGTTACCTGATCCTCGTCATCTTGATCCTCTTTCAGGACGAGATACGAAGGGGGCTGGCACAGGTGGGGACCCAACCGAGGTGGTGGAGCTTCCGTCGATATATGGAGCCCCAGGTAATCGAGGAGGTGGTGACCGCTGCCTCAGCTCTGGCCGAACGCCGTCTGGGTGCCCTCATCGTTCTGGAACGAGAAACCGGATTGCGCGATGTGGTGGAACGGGGAGTGGCTCTCGATGCTGCCGTAGCCAAGGAACTCATACAGAGTCTCTTTGTCCCAGCCTCGCCAGTACACGACGGCGCCTTGATCATCTCCGGAGGGAGGATCGTTGCGGCCGGATGTGTCCTGCCTCTCTCCACCTCCACCACCATCCGCAGGACCTTGGGTACCCGTCACCGGGCTGCACTCGGACTTAGCGAGCGCAGCGATGCGGTGGTGATCGCTGTATCCGAAGAACGAGGGAAGGTATCGGTGGCCTGGCAGGGGAAGCTCTATGAGGATCTCNCTCCCTTGGATCTNCGAGGCTTTCTGCACGAGGTCCTCCAGACCCCCAAGGAGGGGAGGACGAAGGGGCCCCTTCAGACTCGGTCAGAGGTNACCCTCCCTGAGGGAGGAAGGTCGGGATGAGGGTCCGCGAGCTGCTCCTCAGAAATCTTTCCGCCAAGCTCCTCTCCCTCTTCTTTGCCTTGATCCTCTGGGGGGTGGTCATCGGGGAGAAGAAGGCCCAGATCCAATTGAATCTCCCCCTCGAGCTGGTCAACATTCCACCCAGGGCCGTGGTCGTAAGCGACGTCCCACCCACCATATCCGTGGTGGTGCAGGGTCCCCGCACCCTCCTTCGGAGCCTGCCGGGTCGAGGGCTTCGAAAGAGCATCGACTTGAGGGATATGGGCTTCGGCTGGACCACGATTCGGATCCTGCCGGACAGCATCTCCCTCCCCCGAGGGATCGAGATCATCCGGGTCAGCCCGGCCAGCTTGGACCTGAAATTGGACCCTCTCATGGAGGTCCGCCTCCCTGTGATCCCCCAATTGGTCGGGGAGCCCCCCAAAGGATATCGGGTGGTGGATGTCCAGGTGGACCCCCCCCGCGTCTTGCTCAAGGGGGGAGAGAGTGAACTGAGCGCATTGACGGAGGTTCGGACCCAATCGGTGGCATTGAATCAAGTCACCACGGACCTGGAGGAGCGGGTGGGGTTGGAATTGGAGGGACTCCACCTGATGGAGATCTCCCCGTTGAGCGTATGGGTGAGGGTCCGTGTTGCTCCTGTGCAAGTCCAGCGGACCTTGAAGGGGATCCCGGTGCAGGGGATCGGATCGGAACAGCAGGTCCGTTTGAGCCCCCACGCCGTACAAGTGACACTCAAAGGCCCCCAGGAGGTGATGAAGGGGCTGAGCAAGATGGATGTGAAGGCCACCGTGGATCTGAAAGGTCTGGCTGAGGGGACGCATCAGGTGCCCGTTAGGATTCAGGCCCCTGAGGGTGTTCGGGTCCTGGAGGCCACCCCTCCGGTGATCCAGGTGACCGTGAGGCCGTCGAGGCCGGGATGAAGGGCAGGGGCCGCGGAGGAGGTGTGCAAGAGTTGGATACGGAGGAGAAGCGGATGAGGCTCTTCGGTACCGACGGAATCCGGGGAGTGGCCAACCTGGAGCCGATGACCACGGAGACGGCCATGAAGATCGGGAGGGGGACGGCCCGGCTCTTCAAGGGTAGGAGCGGCCGCCGTGCCAAGATTATCATTGGCAAGGACACCCGGTTGTCCGGGTATATGCTGGAGAATGCCATTGCGGCCGGAGTCTGCTCCATGGGGGTCGACGTGCTTCTTGTGGGGCCCCTGCCCACTCCCGGCATCGCCTTCCTCACCCAGAGTATGCGGGCGGATGCAGGGGTGGTCATCTCCGCCTCCCACAACCCCTTTCAGGATAACGGGATCAAGATCTTCGCCTCCGACGGATTCAAGCTCCCGGACCATCTGGAGGCCCAAATCGAGGAATTCGTCTTCGGGGATGAAGTGGATCGTTCCGGACCTACCGCTGAGGAGGTTGGCAAGGCCTACCGGGTGGACGACGCGCGGGGTCGATATATCGTATTCCTCAAGGCCTCCTTCCCCCGCGACAGGAGCCTAGACGGCTTGAAGGTGGTGGTGGACTGCGCCAATGGTGCGGCCTACAAGGTGGCTCCTCTGGTGTTGGAGGAGCTAGGGGCGGAGGTGATTCCCATAGGGGTGGAGCCCGACGGAGAGAACATCAACCGGGACTGCGGTTCCACCCATCCCCAGTTTATGTGCCGTATTGTGAGACAAGAGGGAGCCGATGTGGGGCTGGCCCTGGACGGGGACGGGGATCGCGCCATCTTCTGCGACGAGAAGGGGAGAGTAGTGGATGGCGACCGGGTCCTGGCCATGGCTGCGGCGGACCTTCAGGAGCGCGGAAGGCTGGCCCGAGATACCGTGGTGGCCACGGTCATGAGCAACATGGGCCTTGAAGTGGCCCTGCGTCGTCGAGGTATCGAGATGATCCGGACGGCGGTGGGAGACCGCTACGTGGTGGAGGAGATGCGCAAGGGGGGGTACAACCTGGGTGGCGAACAGTCCGGCCATGTGGTCTTCTTGGATCACAACACCACCGGGGATGGCATCATCACCGGACTGCAGGTCTTGAGCATGATGATTCGGACGCAGAAGCCCCTTTCGGAGCTGGCCTCCATCATGGAGCCCTATCCGCAGGTGCTGAGAAACGTCCCCGTCCGTTCCAAGCCCCCCCTGGAGGAATGCCCACGGATCCGGGAAGGGATCCGCAGAGCTCGAGAGAGGTTGGGAGACACGGGGAGGATTCTGGTCAGATATTCCGGAACCGAGCCGCTCCTTCGGGTGATGGTGGAAGGGGAGGAGGAGGAGATGATCCAACAGATCGCCCTGGAGATGGAGGAGGCCATCCGGAATCAACTCGGCTGAGGAGGAAGATCATGGCCCGATTGTCGGTCAATGTGGATCATGTGGCCACGGTCCGCCAGGCCCGTCTGGCCAAGGAGCCCGATCCGGTGACAGCTGCGGCCCTGGCCGAATTGGCGGGGGCCCATGGCATCATCGTCCATCTTAGGGAAGACCGGCGGCATATCCAGGATCGGGACCTTCGCATCTTAGCCCAAACCGTCAAGACCCACTTGAACCTGGAGATGGCCGCCGAAGAGGAGATTATCCGGATCGCACTGGATGTCCGGCCCCAGATGGTCACCTTCGTGCCCGAGAGACGCCAGGAACTCACCACAGAAGGGGGGTTGGACGTCAAGGGGCAGGAAGCTCGTCTTCGCGGAGTGGTGGAGCGCTTCCAACAGGCTGGCATCAAGGTCAGCCTCTTTGTGGATCCGGATCCGGACCAACTCCAGAGCGCCAGACGGGTGGGTGCGGATGTGGTGGAGATCCATACGGGTCGCTATGCTGACGCCTCGACACCGGAAGAGCGGGACCGGGAGTTCCAAAGGATCCGGGATGCGGCGGTCTTGGCCTCCCAGCTCGGTCTGGAGGTTCACGCCGGCCACGGACTGGACTACCGAAACATAGAGCGGCTGACCACCATTGGAGAGATCCAGGAGTTCAGCATCGGTCACAGCATCGTGGCCCGGGCCGTCCTGGTGGGCATGGAGCGGGCCGTGCGCGAGATGCTGGAGAAGGTGCAGGGATGATACTAGGGATAGGCGTTGACCTGATCAGAAGCCCGAGGATGGAGCGGGCCCTGACCAGATGGGGGATGCGCCTGCAACGGAGACTGTTCACGGTTGCTGAATGGACCGCTTGCGATGGGAGGTCTAGGCCGGCGGAGTGCCTGGCCGGGACCTTCGCGGCCAAAGAGGCCCTCCTCAAGGCCATGGGGACAGGGCTTTCCAATGGGATGGCATGGAGGCAGATGGAGGTGGTGCGGGGTCCGGCCGGCGAACCGTCCATGAGGGTGAGCGGAAGGGTCCGAGAGAGGCTTCAGGAGATGGGGATGAAAAGGATCTGGGTGAGTATCAGTCACGAGGGGGACTATGCCTTTGCCTTTGCCGTCATCGAGGGGTGAAGATGTGGGCCGTCAACGCGGAACAGATGCGGGAGCTGGACCGCAGGACCATTGAGGAGGTGGGGATCCCCGGGGTCGTGCTCATGGAGAACGCGGCCCGGGGGGCTCTCTGTGTGCTGTGGAGGGCCTTCCCAGATCTGGAGCGGCGACGTGTGGCTCTTCTTTGCGGCCGGGGGAACAACGGGGGAGATGGGCTCGCCATGGCCCGACACCTCCTGCAGAAAGGGGTGGTGGTGGAGATCCACCTCACAGGTCCTCCCGAGCGCCTGAGTCCCAACGCCCGGGTGCAATGGGAAATTCTTAAAAGGCTGGGGGTGGATGTGGGGATTGTTGGCACTCCGGAAGGGGTCTCGCCCTCCCAGCTGGATTGGGATCGCTTCGATGTAGTGGTGGACGCCCTGTTGGGGACGGGCCTCCGGTCCGAGGTGCGAGGGACCTTGGCGGAGCTGGTGCATCTCATGAACCGGTGCCCGGCCCCGGTCTTCGCGGTGGACATCCCCTCGGGCCTTTCTTCGGACGACGGCCGTCCTCTTGGAGAGACGGTGAGGGCCCATCTGACAGCCACCTTCGGTCTACCCAAGGTGGGGCAGTTCCTCTTTCCAGGCAGGGCCTATTGCGGGGATCTCTGGGTGGTGGACATCGGGATTCCCCAATGCTTGGTGGAGGAGATTGACCCTCGGGCACGCATCGTGGATCCAGAGTCTCTGAAAGGAATTATTTATCCCCGGGATCCGGCCTCTCATAAGGGCTCCTTCGGACACCTGCTGGTTCTGGCGGGCTCCCCGGGGAAGACGGGGGCGGGGATCATGGCCAGCGAGGCCGCACTGCGGGTTGGTGCGGGCCTGGTGACGTTGGGTCTTCCCAAGAGCCTCGATCCCACCGTGCAAGCCCGCCTCATCGAGGCCATGACCTTGCCGTTGCCCGAGGGGCAGGAGCAGTCCTTGAGCCGGGCCGCTTTGGGGGCGATCCTGGAGGCCATGGAGGGCAAGGCGGCGGTGGTGATGGGCCCAGGTCTGTCCACCATGGGCGAGACCCCCTCTCTGGTCCGCGATGTCCTCAAGAGGATCCGGATCCCTGTGGTGGTGGACGCCGATGGGCTCAATGCCCTTGTAGGTCATCTAGAGCTGATCTCCGCTGCCCAAGCCCCTGTGGTCTTGACCCCTCATCCCGGAGAAATGGCCCGGCTGATGGGCCGGACCGTCCGGGAGATCCAAGAGGATCGGATAGGGTGGACACTGCAGCTCTCTCAGAGGATCGGAGCCTATGTAGTGCTCAAAGGGGCGGGGACGGTGATCGCCGGTCCGGAGGGCTCTGTGTCCCTGGTTCCGTCGGGAAACCCCGCCCTGGCCTCGGGCGGGACGGGGGATGTGCTCAGCGGGATGATAGGAGGATTGCTGGCCCAGGGCCTGCCGGTTTTGGAGACCCTGGAGTTGGCGGTCTACCTCCATGGCCTCGTTGGGGATCTCTGGGCCGAGGCCAAGGGGGATCGGGGGCTGATGGCCACGGATCTCCTGGATCGGATCCCCGAGACCCTGAATCGCCTCGGGAGGGGTGAGANCCCGAGGAGGTGGCCCCAAACCCTGGAAGGATGTCCCTTCCATGTCTGATGGGGGAAGACGGGTCCTGTGGAGCATGGGGGAGCGTTGCACCCTGGAGCTGGGGAGGCGATTGGGCCGGCTCCTGAAGGGAGGGGATGTGGTGGCCCTGTGGGGGGAACTGGGCTCGGGGAAGACCCGTTTAACACAAGGGATCGCCGAAGGCCTGGGAGTGCCTCCGGACGACCCGATCCGGAGTCCCTCTTTCGCATTGATCCACGAACACCAGGGGAGGGTCCGGCTCTATCATATGGATTTCTACCGGCTGGAGCCGGATCGTTGGGAGCCCGACTTGGGGCTGGAGGACTACCTCTGGGGGGAGGGAGTCTGTGTCATCGAGTGGCCGGATAGGATCGTCTCCCTCCTCCCCCCGGACCACCTCGACGTCCACTTAGTCATCCGAGGACCCAGGAAGAGGGAGATGACCCTGCGGTCCTACGGCCCCAGGTCGTATGAGATCCTGGAGGGGATTGAAACGGACGAGGAGACATGGAGGCCTACCTTGGGGGAGGGGAAAGGGGACAAAGGGAATTTGGAGATCATCGAGGAGTAGAAAATTGGGCATTATCGTTCAGAAGTTCGGGGGCACGTCAGTAGCCGATTTGGAGAGGATACGGCGGGTGGCCAAACGTGTGGCCCTCACTCGGGACCAGGGCCACCGGGTGGTGGTCGTAGTCTCTGCCATGGCCGGAGAGACCGACCGACTTCTAGCCCTAGCTCGGGAGGCATGCCCGGAGCCGTCGAGGAGGGAGACGGACGTCCTCGTCTCCACCGGCGAGCAGGTCACTTCCGCCCTTCTGGCCCTCTGTCTTCAGGGTATGGGCTATCCGGCCGTATCTCTTCTGGGTCATCAGGTGCAGATCTACACGGACAACCGCTACAGCTCGGCGCATATTCAGGCTGTAGCAGGAGACCGCCTCAGGAAGGAGCTTGATCAAGGGAAGATCGTGGTGGTAGCCGGTTTTCAGGGGATGGACCGTGAGGGGAACATCACCACCCTGGGTCGAGGCGGATCGGACCTAACGGCGGTAGCCCTTGCAGCGTATCTGGAGGCGGATCTGTGCGAAATCTACACGGACGTGGAGGGGGTCTACACCACAGACCCCGGCATCTGCCCCGATGCCCGTAAGATCGATCGGATCTCCTACGAGGAGATGCTGGAGATGGCCTCCCAGGGGGCCAAAGTCCTCCAGACCCGATCGGTGGAGTTTGCCATGAAGTACAACGTGCCCATCCATGTTCGTTCCAGCTTTTCGGATGAGGAGGGGACCATGGTGGTTCCAGAAGATCAGGAGATGGAGCGGGTGGTGGTCTCTGGCATCGCCTTCCGCACCGATGAGGGGAAGATCACAATCAAGAAGGTCCCGGACCGGCCGGGGGTGGCGGCCCGCATCTTCGGTCCCCTGGCTGACGAAGGCATCAACGTGGACATCATCGTCCAGAACGTGAGCGAGGACGGCCTGGCTGACATGACCTTCACTGTCCCCAAGGGGGAGATGAAGCGGGCCATGGAACGGGTGGAACAAGTGGCCAAGGAGTTGGGGGCTCGGGAGGTTACCTGGGACGATCAGATCGCCAAGGTCTCCATCATCGGGGTGGGGATGCGTACCCATGCCGGGGTGGCCTCGCGCATGTTCTCGGCTTTGGCCTCGGAGGGGATCAATATCCAGATGATCAGCACCTCGGAGATCAAGATCTCGTGCGTGATCGAGTCCAAGTACCTGGAACTAGCCGTTCGGGTGTTGCATAAGGCCTTCCGTTTGGGTGAGCCTCCCTCTCAGGAGGGCGGTGAAGCATCCAGGGGGGAGGGAGACGAGTGAGGGCTTCGTGTCAACCATGTCGTCGACGACCATGAATCGCCAACTCCAGCCCATGGTTAGGATCTACGACACCACGTGCCGGGACGGCACGCAGGCCGAGGATGTGGCCCTTTCGGTCCAGGATAAGATCCGGGTGGCACGGAAGCTGGACGAACTGGGAATCCACTATGTGGAGGGCGGGTGGCCGGGCACGAATCCCCGGGACGATGAGTTCTTCCGGGAGATCATCCACTATGAGTTCAAGACGACCCGGATAGCGGCCTTCGGCAGCACGGCTCATCCTTCGCGTCCCCCCCATGAGGACCCGCATCTGCAGGCCATGATTCGAAGCCGGGTCCCGGTGATCACCCTTTTCGGAAAGGCTTGGGACGTTCATGTTAAGCAGATGTTGCGGATTCCCCTGGAGCGCAACCTCGAGATCGTCCGGGAGAGCCTGGCTTTGGTGCGCCCCCATTTCCAGGAGGTCTTCTTCGACGCTGAGCATTTTTTCGACGGGTTTCGCGCCGATCCCCACTACGCCATGCAGGTCCTCAGGGCCGCGCTGGAGGGTGGGGCTGATGTCCTGGTCTTATGCGATACCAACGGGGGGTCTCTGCCCGGGGATGTGGGCGAGATCGTCCGGTCGGTCCGAGAGCAGTTGGGAGCCCCCTTGGGCATCCACGCCCACAACGATGCAGAGATGGCCGTGGCCTGTTCCGTGGCCGCGGTGCAAGCCGGAGTCCGGCATGTGCAAGGGACCATCAATGGTTACGGGGAGCGGTGCGGCAACGCGAACCTCTGTTCGGTNATTCCGGCTGTCCAGTTGAAGTTGGGATTGGAATGCATCGGGGAGGAGNGGCTGCGGCGGCTCCAGGAGACCTCCCGTTATGTGGCGGAGCTGACCAACAAGATTCCTGACAAACACCAACCTTATGTGGGGCGAAGCGCCTTTGCCCACAAGGCGGGGATCCATATCTCGGCCATCGAGCGCAACCCCCGGGCCTACGAGCATATCGACCCGGACCAAGTGGGAAACCGACGCCGGATCCTCATCTCCGACCTGGCGGGTAAGAGCAGCCTGCTGCTCAAGGCCGCCGAGTACGGAATCCAACTGGATGCCAAGGATCCTGTGACGCGCTCCATCCTCCAGACCTTAAAAGAACTGGAGAACGAGGGGTATCAATTCGAGGGGGCCGAGGCCTCCTTTGAGCTGCGGATGAAGGAGGCCCTTGGGATGCGACGTCGGCATTTCGAGTTGCTGGGGTTCCGTGTTGTAGTGGAACGTCGCCGGGAGGATGAAGAGCCGCTGTGCGAGGCCACTGTCCGAGTCCGGGTGGGCGGTGCCGAGGAGCACACGGCTGCCCTGGGGAACGGCCCGGTCAACGCCTTGGATAACGCCATCCGCAAGGCCCTGGAGCGGTTCTATCCCCAACTGGCCGAGATGGAACTGGTGGATTACAAGGTCCGCGTTCTGACCATGGGTGTGGGCACCGCGGCCCGGGTCCGAGTCCTCATCGAGTCCTCGGACGGCAAGGATCGTTGGGGGACCGTGGGGGTGTCGGAGAACATCATCGAGGCCAGCTGGCAGGCCCTCGTCGACAGCATCGATTACAAGCTACAGACCGAGGCCGAGAGGAGGGACAGGAGAGGGGGATCACCGGGATGAGGTTCGACCTGAGCGGACCTCCTCGAGGGTGGATGGGAGGAGCGATCCTCCTGGGGTGGTCCGTGTTCCTCGTGGCCCTCCTTCCCCCATGGAAGGTCCACCTGAGGGGAGAGGACCCTGGAGGGGGGATCTCGTGCAGCGCTAATCCCTGCATTCGGGTGGAGGTTCAGGGGGACCCGCGGGTAGAGGGGATCTATTTCTTGACTCCGGGGACCACGGTGGAGGCCTTCCTTCCAAGGCTCGGTGTTGTACGGGATAGAGGCGGGGAGACGGCATGTTTGGGCCTTCTGAAGGACCTCCAGGTCCTCAGGCTGACGGCAGAGGGGGGTTGTTTCGTGGACCTCCTCTCCCCGAGGAAGGCCTTTCTGTTGGGGGAGCCCTTGGACGTGAATCGTGCCTCGGCCCGGGACCTTACCCTGCTTCCTGGTGTGGGGCCGGTAACGGCTCGCCGGATCGTTGACTTTCGGAGGAGGCACGGCCCGCTGCGAGGGCCCGAGGATCTCCTCCGGATACGGGGCCTCCATGCGAGGAAGGTCTCACGAATTCTTCCCATGGTGTCCTTCGGGAGGGACTTGCCAAGGGAGGGAAAGCCATGAGACAACCCTCTCAGGGGACGGCCGATGACCCTTTCGAGGGTGTGGGGATTATCTCGGATCCCATCCATGGGTACATCCATTATACCCGCCCCACCCCTGCTGCACCCGAGGAGGTGACCGAGGAGGCCCTGGTCGATCATCCCTGGGTGCAGCGTCTGCGGTACATCCATCAGTTGCAGAGCGCCTTCTGGGTCTACCCCTCGGCAGAGCACAGCCGGTTTCAACACTCATTGGGCGCTATGCACGTGGCGGGCCGGTTCGCGCGCCACCTCTATCCCACGCTACGGATGCACCACCCCGACTGTCCTTCCGAGGCCTTGGTGGAGGCCCTGCTTCGAGTGGCGGGTCTTCTTCACGACGTGGGTCACGGCCCTTTCAGCCACTTGTGTGACTCGGAATACCTGGAGCCGCGCTGGGGGATCAATCATGAGGTGGTGGGAGGGCACATCATCCAAGAGGTCCTGTCCCGTGAGATCGGCCGAATTCGGAGGGCCCCTTCGGGCCCCTTCTGGGATGGAGAATCTCTGGATCCCTCTTGGGTGGCCTACGTGATCCGCCGGCCCCTTCCTGAAGAAAGAGAGGAGGGCGTGCCTCCATGGCTCCGGGTCCTCCGGCTCCTCTTTTCCAGCGGCATCTTCACCGTGGACAACCTGGACTTCGTCCTAAGGGATGCCTATATGACGGGATTCTCCAAGGATCCCATAGATCTGGAGCGCATCCTCTATTACACTTTCATCAGCGAGAAAGGGGTCACCTACTCTTCTTACGGTCTGGCCTCCCTGGAGCAGTTCATGCAGGCCCGCATCAATCTCTTTCAGGCCATCTACTATCATAGGACCACCCGAGCCCTGGATCTTTCCATCAAGAACGTCTTTCACGAGACCCTTCGGGAGCTGCTTCCCAGGAATCCCCTGGATGTTCCCGAGGACTACCTGGAGCTGAACGAATATTCCCTCTTCCACACGGTGCGCCAGTGGGCCCGGGGTCGACACCGCCGTAGAAAGATTCTGGGGGAGACTTGGGTTCGGATCCTTCAGAGGAGGCGGGAGTGGGTGACCTCATTCGAGAGGACCTTCCACCTGGATGCCAGGGACCGGAGCAGCCCTCTTGCGGACCTCTTTCTGAGACGGGATCCGGAGAACCAGAAGCGGATCGAGGGGTTGATCCGTCAAAGGCTACCCCGCGAGCTGCGGGAGATCCCCTTCGTCCTTGATCTGGCCTCCCTGGATCCTAGGCCGGACAACCCTTTGGATCCCCACCAGTCCCTCTGGATTTACAACCACCATACCAGGAAGGTGGAGCTAAGGACCCTGGCGAATCTCCTGGAGAACGTCCCTTACCGCATCATCAAGATGCGGATCCTGGCCCCGGATCATTCCCACGACGAAGCCCTGGCCACGGCCGCCGAATCGCTTCTCTCGGAGCGGATCCCCTCCTACACCACCAACGTATGATCCCATCGCCGTGTGGAGCGGGGTCGATGGGGGCGTGGCCCCCTCCTTGATTCAAATGGAGAGAGGCATCCGAGGCCGGGAGTTGCGGTTTTAGGGCTTTGACGCGGGGAGCAAGGAGGATATCATGTTCTTACGGCAGTCGGATGGTGAGGTGGAGGCATGAGCGTCACGGTGAATCCGCGGTTCATGGAGGAGCTTCGGCCCTACGGGGAATTTGACGTCCAGGGATGCTACAGTTGCGGTCACTGCACCGCGATCTGTCCCTTGGTACAGAGCGGGGAAAGCTTCCCACGGCGTGTGATTCGTTACGCACAGCTTGGGATTCGCGAGAGACTCGCCTCCGCCAAGGAGGTCTGGTCCTGCTATTATTGCGGGAAATGCTCGGAGACCTGCCCCCGCCAGGCGACACCAGGAGAATTCATGGACTGTGCCCGCAGGTATTTCATAGTCCATTGGGACCTTACCGGCTTGAGCCGACGCCTATATACCTCGCCGGTCTTCACGGCGGCATTCCTGGGGGGGTTGGGTCTCCTCTTTGCGGTCCTCTTTATGGTCTCTGGCGGGAGGATGGATCCTCGGAGCTTCGATCTCTTTCGGTTCATCGATGTGGAGTGGCTCCACTACACCGGCATTGTGGTCATGTCCTTGGTGGGCCTGGTCTTGGCGACGAATGTGGTGCATATGGCGATGCGTCTGGCCGAAGGCCTTCAAAGGCCACCGGAGACATCCCTCCGTCTTCTTGTCCTCGATGCCTGGTTGGCGATCCGGGATACCCTGACGGAGCTTGGTCTGCAGAGGCGGTTCAGTGAGTGCGAACCCCTTTCCTCGGAGGAGGTGGAGCCGACCTACAGGAGTCGCAGGACGATCCATTTGACCATCATGTGGGGTTTTTTCGGTCTGTTTGGGGCCACGGCCTTGGACCTCCTCTTCAAAGAGCCGGGCTCTCACGTGCCCCTCTACTACCCCGCCCGCCTGTTGGGCACCGTCTCCGGAGCGCTTCTCCTTTATGGGACTATGTGGGCCCTCTACCTTAGGTATAAACATCAAGGCGGTCCTTCCTTCCGTCGATCCTACCTTTCCGATTGGCTCCTCCTCGGGCTGCTTGGAGGGACGACACTCACTGGATTCCTCGTGGAGATCGCCGTCTACTTGCCGAGGGGCTTTTTCCTCGGGTACATGATCTTTCTCCTCCACGTGATCCTTGCCCTGGAACTCCTCCTCTTGCTTCCCTTCACCAAATTATCCCATGCTGTGTACAGGCCGGTGGCCTTATGGATCCATGCCTTCTGGGGACGCAGATTCCACCGACGCTCCTTCCGGAGCCTGTGGGCATCCAGGGCTAAAGGAAGAGAAGGCTGAGGAGGTCCCTTTTTGGGTAATGCGTGGACTATGGCCGCCGACGGGGCCTTCCATCTCAGTGGGTGATGAAGAAGAGGGTGGGTGGAGAGGCGAGGAGGGAGGAGATGCGGGGGATATTGAAGCCTGGAAAACTTCCGGGCGAGTTTCTCAAGGTCCTCCTCGAGCGGTATGCGGGGGCCGATCCCAGGGTCCTCATCGGGGCAGGGATCGGTCGGGATGCCGCAGTGATCGACTTCGGGGATCGACTCCTGGTGGCCAAGGCGGACCCCATCACTTTCGCCGCCGAGGAGATCGGATGGTATGCGGTTCATATCAACGCCAATGATGTGGCCATGACCGGGGCGAGGCCCCGATGGTTCCTGGCCACCCTCCTCCTTCCCGAGGGGAGGACCGAAGAGGCCCTTGTGGACAGTATCTTCTCCCAGATCCAATCCGCATGCAGCCAATTGGGCGTGGTCCTGTGCGGAGGGCATACAGAGGTGACCTTGGGGCTGGACCGGCCCATCTTGGCGGGGATGATGCTGGGGGAGGTCTCCCGGGAGGATCTTGTGAGGCCGGACGGTGCCCGACCCGGAGATCGGCTGGTTCTTAGCAAGGGTATCGCCATCGAGGGGACGTGTGTATTGGCAAGGGAGCATCCACAGAGGGAGGAGATCCTTCCACCCCAGGAGATGGAGCGATGCCGCCGGTTCCTTCGAGATCCCGGCATCAGTGTGGTGCGGGATGCCACGGTTGCCTGTAAGGTGGCCCGCATCCACGCGCTCCATGACCCCACCGAGGGAGGCTTGGCCACCGCCCTCCACGAGATGGCCGAGGCGTCCGGGGTGGGAATGCGCATCCGACGGGAGGCCGTCCCCGTTTACCCGGAGACCTTGCGCCTCTGTTCGGCCCTGGGGCTGGATCCTCTCGGCCTCCTTGCCTCGGGCTCCCTCTTGATGGCCGTGGATCCCACAGACGTACAGACCGTCTGCGAAGCCCTTGAACGAGAGGGCCTCCATGCCGTGGAGATCGGAGAGGTGGTCCCCTGGGAGGAAGGAATCCACTTGGTGGAGGAGGGGCGAAGTTCGCCCCTCCCCGTGTTCACGCAGGACGAGGTGGCCCGGGCCCTTGGATCATGAAGTCCTGAAGCTCTCCTCTTCTGCCTTTTGGAGGGTTTTCTCTGTCTTCTGTGCCAGCTCCACAAGGGTGACGATCTTCGGGGGAGGAGGGGTCTCGAAGAGGCGCCGAAATTCCTCCTCGGAAAGGAGCTTTCGGAGGACCGAGCGGATACGCGGCATCGTCTCCTCCCAGCATAGGAGGAGACGGCCGCAGGGTCGATCCTCTCCCGTTCGGTAGCAGTAAGAGAGGGCCACCTGATGTCCCAGTTTAGGGCATCGGATGTGGGGTCCACTGGGGGACATGAGCTAGGCCTTAGGCTTGGGGAGGGTCTCGATGTCCTGGAGGGCCCGTTTGATCTCTTCCTCCGGTAGGTCATGATCGGACAGTCGGCCCTCCATATAGGCCTCATAGGCGGACATGTCCACCAGCCCGTGTCCACTCCAATTGAAAAGGATCACCCTTTCTTTGCCCTCCTCCTTGGCCTTAAGTGCTTCCCGGATGACCATGGCCACGGCGTGATTGGTTTCCGGGGCGCTGATGAACCCCTCGGTTCGGGCGAAAGTAATCCCCGCCTGAAAGGTCTCCAACTGGGGTATGGCCACAGGAGTGACGAGGTTGTCCAAGATGAGTTGGCTTACGATGGGTGCCATTCCGTGGTATCGGAGTCCCCCTGCATGGATGGGGGCGGGGACGAAGGAGTGGCCCAAGGTGTGCATGGGCAGAAGGGGTGTCATCATCACCGTGTCGCCGAAGTCGTAGGCGAAGGGCCCCCTCGTCATAGTGGGACAAGAGGAAGGTTCCACTGCATAGATCTCCAAAGGCTTCCCCTCGATCTTCTCCCGGACGAAGGGAAGGGCCAATCCCGCGAAATTGCTCCCTCCTCCGGCGCAGCCGATCACCACATCGGGGCTCTCCCCGATCTTGGCCAGCTGTTTCTGGGCCTCCAGACCGATGATGGTCTGGTGGAGCAGGACGTGGTTGAGCACGCTTCCCAGGGAATATTTGGTCTCGGGATCCGTCACCGCGGCCTCAACCGCCTCGCTGATGGCGATGCCAAGACTGCCGGGGGAATCAGGGTTTTCCTGAAGGATCTTTCGGCCCGCCTCGGTCTGGTCGCTTGGGCTGGGAATGCAGTTGGCTCCCCAGCTTTGCATCATTACGCGGCGGTAGGGCTTCTGTTCGTAAGAGATCCTGACCATGAAGACTTGACATTCCAGACCAAAGAGGTTGCAGGCAAAGCTCAGGGCGCTTCCCCACTGCCCAGCTCCGGTCTCCGTGGTGAGCTTCTTGACCCCTGAGATCTTGTTGTAGTAGGCCTGGGGTACGGCCGTATTGGGCTTGTGGCTTCCGGGGGGACTCACCCCTTCGTTTTTGAAGTATATGCGTGCGGGCGTCCCCAGGTGTTCCTCGAGTCTTCGAGCTCGGACCAAGGGAGTGGGCCGCCAGAGGAAGTACTTCTCCATCACCCCTTCCGGGATGTCGATCCACCTCTGGTCGCTAACTTCCTGTTCGATGAGGGGCATGGGAAAGATAGGGGCCAGGTCGTCGGGTCCCACAGGCTGCCCGGTTCCCGGATGGAGTGGGGGCTGAAGGGGGGTGGGAAGGTCCGGGAGGATGTTGTACCATTGCCGCGGGATCTCCTCTTCGGACAACAAGATCTTCTTTGCCGTGGTCATGATGCCTACCTCCATGTGGTTTTTTGGGGGATTCCCCAAAAAAAAAGACCGCGATCTCCTCGCGGTCCCCAAAAAAACAATCGCGAGCCGGGTGAGATGGCTCGCGTCTTTGAATCGGCTCCTCCTGGCCCCGAAGACATCGGCACACCTCACCCGCTATGTGAGATGTACCACCACCATCGCTGGGTCCCAAGTCGGTGCATGGATCTCCTTTACCATGGGGGATCGGGCCCTGTCAAGAAATTTTTCCCTTCCTTCTTGCGTGGCCCTCGTTTCCCCCTTGTGTCCCCCCGTGTTCTGGCCCATAATGGCCTGGATCTGAATCCTTTCCGGCCCAGAACAGGGACGAGGACAAATCCGGACAGGAGGTGTTACCCATGGCTTCCAAAGTGATTATCTCGGCGGCGATCACGGGTTCGATTCACACCCCCACCATGTCCCCCTATCTCCCCATCACCCCGGAGGAGATCGCTCAGCAGGCCATCGACGCCGCTCGAGCCGGGGCAGCGGCGGTCCATATCCACGCCAGAAACCCGGACAACGGAATGCCCAGTGCGGACCTGAATCTCTTCCGACAAATCATCGAGAAGATTCGGTCCCAGGTGGACGTCATCATCTGTACGACCACGGGGGGAGGGATGGGAATGACCGTGGAGCAGAGGGTGGCCGTGGTGCCGGAGTTCAAGCCCGAACTGGCCTCCTTCAACATGGGGTCCATCAACTTCGCCCTATTTCCTGTGGCGGCCAAGTACAAGGAATGGAAGTATGATTGGGAGAAGCCCCTCCTGGAGGCCTCCAAAGGATTTATCTTTCAGAACACCTTCGCCGACCTGGAGAAGGTCTGCCAGATCATGAGGGAAAACGGGACCAAGCCCGAGCTGGAAATCTATGATGTGGGCCACCTCTACAATGCTGCCTACTTGCTCTCGCAGGGACTTCTCGAACCCCCCCTCTATCTTCAGTTCGTCATGGGGATCCTTGGAGGGATTCAATCCACTATCTTCGATCTGGTGCACCTAAAGGCCACGGCCGATCGCCTCTTCGGCGCGGGACAATATCAATGGTCCGCCTTCGGCGCAGGCCGAATGGAGTTCCCCATCTGCACCACGGCGGTTCTCATGGGGGGGAACTGCCGGGTCGGGTTGGAGGACAATCTATACCTGGGGAAAGGTCAACTGGCTAAATCCAATGCCGAGCTAGTGGAGAAGATGGTCCGGATCCTCAAGGAGTTCTCCATGGAGCCGGCTACCCCCGACGAGGCCCGAGAGATACTAGGGATACGGAAGAAGGCCTGACGGGAGCCCCCCGCTGCCCGGATCCTCTCTTCCTTCGAGGCGAGGCAGGAGGGGAGCCCGCAGTGGCGGGCAGGAAGAGCCTCATTGACAAGAATCCATCGGACTTCTAGAATAAAGGGTTAAATATGAGAATATTTCTCTGGTCTTCGGGGGTGGATGGATATGGCGAGGGTCACCATTGAGGATTGCGTGGAACACATTCCCAACCGTTTCCTCTTGGTCCAGGCGGCCATTCGTAGGACCCGCCAATTGATGGAAGGGTCCAGGCCGTTGGTGAAGGCCAAGAATCGGGAGGCGGTCATTGCCCTTCGAGAGATCGCGGCTCAGAAGGTGAAGGTCAAATTCCCCGCCAAGGACGAAGACCTTCCTGNCTCCAGCGAGGAGACAGGGGAGGACGAGGAGCTTCTCCTCGACGCCAAGATCGAGGAGGTCAGTGTGGATCAGATGGACCAAGAGGGCGAAGTGTCCGAAGAGGGCTCCTCCGAGGGGGAACAAGATCCGGATCTCCAGACCGCCGGGACGGGGGAGGAATAAGGCCTCCCCACGGAGGTGCGGCGGCCCGAGGGTCCCCCTCGGGCCTTTTTGTCTGAAGGGCCACGGGGACCGCTCTTTGAAACGTCCACTGAAAGGCCCCTTTGGCAGGGTTCCATGAAGACTACCTATTTCGAAGAGATGGATGCCCTTCTGCCCTGGGTCTCTCGACCGAGCCGGTACTTGGGCAACGAGGTCAATACCGTTCGCAAAGACCTCCAACGGGTCCGATTGCGTTTCGCATTGGCCTTCCCGGACACCTATGAGATGGGCATGTCCCATCTGGGCTATAGGATCCTCTATCATATCCTGAACCGCCGGGAGGATGTAGCGGCCGAGCGCTTCTTCCGGCCCTGGCCGGATATGGAGGACCGGATGCGGCAGAGGGGAATCCCCCTCTGTTCTCAGGAGTCTCGGACCCCTTTGTTCCGGTTTCACGTCATCGGTTTCTCCCTCCCCTATGAGATGGTCTATACCAACGTCCTGGGGATGTTGGACCATGGTGGGATCCCCCTGGAGAGTGCGAGGCGTCCTGATCCCTTTCCATTGGTGATCGGAGGGGGCCCCTGTGCCGTCAACCCCGAGCCCCTGGCCCCGTTCTTCGATGCCTTTGTGGTGGGGGACGGCGAAGAGGTCGTGGAAGAGCTCGTGGATCTGGCCGGACAGGCCCGGGAAGAGGGGTGGGACAAACGGCGTCTCCTTGAGGCCTTGGCCGGGCTGGATGGTGTTTACGTGCCCTCCTTCTTCAATGTGGAGTATGGACCCCGCGGAGAGGTGACACGAAGGACCTCTCTCCTTCACGGCTACGAGCGGGTCCGGCGAAGGATCGCCCCCGACCTCAACCCCTTGATCTTTCCCGAGGAGACCATCGTTCCCTATGCGAGGGCCATCCACGATCGGGTGAGCCTGGAGATAGCCCGAGGCTGCACTCGTGGATGCCGGTTTTGCCAGGCGGGTTATATCTACCGTCCCGTTCGAGAACGGACGGTGCCCCGGATCCTGGATCTGGCCGAAGGAACTCTCTCCGCCACCGGATTCGAGGAGCTCTCTTTGTTGTCCCTCAGTGCCGGGGACTACTCTCGGTTGGAGGATCTAGTCCGTGCTCTCACGGCTCGATTTTCCCCGGAGAGAGTGGCCCTGTCTTTTCCCTCGCTGCGCATCGGTGGGCTCTCCCATGAGATCATGGAGATGATCAAGGAGGTCCGAAAGACGGGCATCACGGTGGCTCCAGAGGCGGGTACGGACCGTCTGCGGGCCGTGATCAACAAGGACATCCTGGAGGAAGAAGTCCTGGAGACGGCCAGGAGGGTCTTCTCCCAGGGCTGGCTCTCCATCAAACTCTACTTCATGGTGGGTCTGCCCACCGAGACCGAGGAGGACCTAGAGGGAATCGTGGCCCTGTGCAGACGGATCCGGAAGGAAGAGGGAGGGCGCAGGATGCGAAGACGCATCAGCGTCAGTCTCTCCACCTTCGTTCCCAAGCCCCATACGCCTTTTCAATGGGTGAGGCAACTGGGGCTGGAGGAGACCCAACGAAGGCTCAAGATGCTTCGGGGAGGACTCCGGAGGTTGGGGATTCATGTGAAGTGGCAGGACCCTCGGCTCAGCCTCCTTGAGGGGGTATTCTCCCGCGGCGATCGTCGTCTGGCTCCCGTGCTCGAGAGGGCCCATGCCGCCGGATGCCGTTTCGACGGGTGGAGCGAGCATTTTCGATTCGACCTTTGGGAGCGGGCCTTCCTGGAATGCGGCCTCTCCCTGGAGGAATACGCTGCAAGGGAGTTCTCTTTGGAAGATGTGCTTCCCTGGGATCACATCGAGATAGGGGTCAGCAAGGGGTTCCTCCAGGAGGAGTATCGTCGGGCCCTTGCGGGAGAAAGGACCCCGGATTGCCGCAGGGAGGAGTGCCAAGGCTGCGGGGTCTGCGACTTCGAGCGGGTGGCGGTGACCCTGGCGGAGGGGCGGCCCCAAGAATCCCCCTTTCCGGGCATGCGCACATTTCGGGGACTTCTGCACCGCAGCCGTGGAAGGGAGATCCACCGCAGGTTCCGGGTCCGCTACGCCAAGAGGGGGCAGGCCCGGTTTCTGAGTCATCTGGAGCTCAACACCGTCCTTATGCGGGCACTGCGGAGGGCCCGGCTACCCCTGCGTTTTTCCCAGGGCTTTCATCCCTTGCCCCGGATCGACTTCGGGCCCGCACTCCCAGTGGGTGTGGAGAGCCTGATGGAATTCTTCGATTTTGAGTGCTTCGGTCATCTGCGTCCCGAGGAGGTGGAAGCCCGTCTGAAGGAAGTTTTGCCCACCGGCATCGAGCTCCTGCAGTGCGTGGAGGTTCCCATTGACGTCCCTTCTCTGTTCACGCAGACCATGCTCGTCCGTTATCGGATCCGGATCCCCGCCTCGTTCGGCGGTCTCAGAGGGGATGCGGGGGAACGGATTCAGCGGTTCCTGGCCTCCTCTCAATGGAAGGTGGCTCGATGGAAGGACGGCAAGAGGCAGGACTGGGATGTGAGGCCCCTGGTCCGAAGCGCCCGATGGGTCTCTGAGGATACCCTTCAGGTGGACGTCCTATTCAGAGGGGACCGTGGGGTCCGACTGCTGGAGCTGCTGGGGGCCTTGCTGGGGCTGGAAGAAGGGGCCGTAAGGGCCCTGGAGATCCTGAAAGAAGACGTGCAGCCCCTGGAGGAACGGGAATTGTTGCAGGAACCCTGAGACCCTGCTGAGCAATGAGGGGGAGCGAAGCCATGTCCTCCGAGCTGGTCATCAATGTGACATCCCAGGAGACCCGGGTGGCCCTTCTGGAGAACGAGACTTTGGCGGAGCTCTACGTGGAGTGGGCCTCGGACCGGAGCATTGTAGGAAACATCTACAAAGGCCGGGTCTCCAAGGTGCTTCCCGGGATGCAGGCGTCGTTTGTGGACATCGGGCTTCCGCGCAGCGGCTTCCTTTACGTGGACGACATCCAGGACAACACCCGGGAGTATAGTCTGTTGTTCGGACTGGAGGAGGAGGTCGACTGCGAGGCTCCCTCTGCCCATGTTCCATCCTGGGACATTCCACGGTCCATCGAGGACAAGATTGTGGATGGTCAGGAGCTGTTGGTCCAGGTGGCCAAGGACCCCATTGGGTCCAAAGGGGCCCGTTTGACCACGAATATCTCGCTGCCCGGGCGTTATGTGGTGGTCCTGCCCCACATGTCCCATGTAGGGGTCTCCCGAAGGATCGAGGACGAGGCCGAGCGGCAGCGGCTCCGGGATATGTTGGGATCCATGCGTCCCGAGGGCTTTGGCGTCATTGCCCGTACGGCCAGCGAGGGCGCCAAGGAGGAGGAACTTCGGGCCGAGGTGGGCTTTCTCGTTCAGCTCTGGGAGGTGATTCAGTCCAACGCAGAGCGATCATCCGCTCCACGCCTCATCTACTCTGACCTGGATATGACATTGAGGGCCGTCCGCGATCTGATGGTGGAGGGGGTCGACCGTGTAGTCATCGACTCCCCCGTCGAATATCAGAAGATCCTTGGATTCTTGGACGCCTACATGGCCGATTACAAAGATCGCGTCCACCTCTATAAAGGGAAGGAGCCCATCTTCGACGCGTACCACATCGAGACCGAGATCGCTCGCGCCATGGAGAGAAAGATCTGGCTCAAGTCCGGGGGGTATATCCTCATCGAGGAGACCGATGCCCTCACCAGCATAGACGTGAACTCGGGACGCTACGTGGGACGCTACAACCAGGAGGAAACGATCTTGAAGATCAACCTGGAGGCGGCCAAGGAGATCGCCTACCAGCTTCGGCTCCGGAACATCGGGGGGATCATCATCATCGACTTTATCGACATGGAACGGGAGACCAGCCGAGAGCAGGTCTTTCATGCATTGAAGGACGCCCTCAAAAAGGACCGAAGCCGCAGTAACATCTTGAAGATCTCGGACCTGGGGTTGGTGGAGATGACCCGGAAGCGGGTGAAGGAGGGGATCGGACGGCAGCTCAGTGATCCCTGTCCTTACTGCGACGGAAGGGGGCGTATCCGTTCCCTTCGGATGCTCTCATATCAGGTCCTCCGGGAGATCCAGCGCCAAGCGGCGCATACCGCAGACCTCACGGGTGATGTGCTAGTGGAGGTGCACCCGGACGTAGCCCACACCCTCTTGGAGGAGGAACGGACGGGATTGGAACGACTGGAGAAAGAGATCGGAAGGACCATCCACATTCGGCCCAATGCCTCCTTCCATCGCGAGCAGATGGATGTCTGGATCGGCTGAAATCGTCTAAGGGCCCGCCGGGGGATCATTTTAGACGGCGGCGTCGGACAGGATGCGATGGAGGTCGCCAGGGATCTCCACGGCCTGAAGGGAGGCGTCATCCCTCACCTTCAGGCAGATGCGGTGCTCGTTTCCCTCCACAAGGGTGACTTCCTCGGGGATCCGAACCATCCGATGATGGAGGACGAGGGTCTTGGATCGAAGCTGGGTCAAAGTGGTCTCGAGGCGCACCCGGTCAAGATAGTGCCCGGGGGCCAGGTATCGGCAGGAGGTCTCTACCAGCCCGAAGATGATCCCTCTTCTCCGTAGAAGGTCCCCCAGAGGAAGGCCCAATTCATGGAAGAAGAGGTGGGAGTGGGCATCCATCCATTCGTAGTAGCGGGGATAGAAGACGATGCCGAGGGGATCCAGATCCCCCCACCAGATCCTCTTTTCCGTGCGAAGGACCTTCATAGGGGACCTCCTGGGAGAGGGACCGAGGAAGCTTCACCCACCATACAAGTACTTCCGAAGGCCTTCAAGCGGCCGTGCACCGTCCTCCATCTCCTCCATGGCTTTTTGGGGCCATACTGGGCCGAGTGGAAGCCATTTGTACAAAAAATGCCCTCTTTTCCCGAAAAATACCCCTTTGGCTCTCTGCATGAAGTTTCTGGCCCGTTTAAGGCCTTCGGTCATTGGAATTTCCCAACCCGGTCTTGCGGTCCCTAAACATTGGAAATTTGCCCCTTCGGTCCCCCCTTTGGGCGGGGTCGCCAACGGGCCCCCCATAAATTTCAATGAGGCTCGATCTTTCAGAAATCTCTCTTAGGGCTGACTTCGACTTGGTTTGGGTGAGTCATCCGCCTCCTTGACATTTTGTCCAATTTTTTCTTAGAATAAAAAACTTCGAGAGTGGAATTTTCGGCGATATGAGTTGGGAGGCTTTCATGTACGCCATAGTGGAGTCAGGTGGAAAGCAATATCGGGTAGCCCCTGGGGACCGAATCCAGGTGGAGAAGATGGAGGTCCCGGTGGGTGAACGTGTGGAGCTGGGTCGAGTTCTTGCCGTCCAAGGCGACGAAGGGTTGCAGGTAGGCAGACCCTACCTTCGGGGCGCTCGAGTAATCGCCCGTGTTGTGGAACAGGGACGGGGCAGGAAGATTCGCGTCTTCAAGATGAAGCGGAGGAAGGGATATCGGAAGACCATCGGTCATCGTCAGTGGTATACGGCTCTTGCCATCGAGGAGATTCAGCTCTGATGGAGGCATGGGAGGAGGGTCATGGCCCATAAGAAAGCGGTAGGAAGCAGTCGGAACGGCCGGGACAGCCAGGGACAGAGGCGTGGGGTGAAGCGCTTTGGTGGTCAGTGGGTCAAGGCTGGCAATATCTTGGTGCGCCAGGTTGGGTGCAAGTTTCATCCTGGGCTCAACGTGGGCATGGGAAAAGACTTCACTCTCTACGCTAAGGTCAATGGGATCGTCCGATTCGAGCGCAAGGGGAGGACACGCAAGGTGGTGAGCGTCTACGCCGCTTGAGGACTATGCATGCACATCCAAGGGACGCCTCACGAAGTATAGACTCATTGGATTTCACACCGTCTCCGAGATGACATTCCTTTACCCCTTCGTCTTTTCCAGCAGTGTCCCGCCCTGCATGTCCCCCCTGCCTTCCTTTCGAGGCCTCTGCAGGATATAGATCGACGGCTCTTCTCCATTGGTCTCCTTTCTCCGCATGAGGCATTCCGGGAGGTAGGGAGAGCCCGATGCGGTTTGTGGATGAGGCAGTTATCTACGTACGTTCGGGTCGCGGGGGAAAGGGCTGCGTCAGTTTCCGCCGGGAGAAGTTNCTGCCTAAAGGGGGGCCTGACGGAGGGGATGGAGGAAGGGGAGGGGACGTGATCCTGGAGGCATCCTCGGATCTCCACAGCCTGCTGGATTTTGTATACCGTCAGCACTTTATGGCAGCCCATGGAGGGCACGGGAAAGGAAAGCGTCAGCACGGAAGAGACGCCCCACCGCTGGTGATCAAGGTCCCTCTGGGGACGCTGGTGCGGGACGAAGAGACCGGCGAGGTCCTGGGAGATCTGGTGGAAGAAGGGCAACGGCTCGTTGTGGCGCGTGGAGGAATCGGTGGAAAGGGGAATGCCCGCTTCGCCACGCCCACCCGACAGGCTCCTCGTTTTTCCTTGCCCCCAGGGGAGGGGGAGGAGCGACGGCTGCGTCTCGAGTTGAAGGTCCTTGCCGACGTGGGGATCATTGGCTTTCCCAATGCGGGCAAATCCACACTTCTCGGCCGCCTCTCAGCGGCCCGCCCCAAGGTGGCCCCGTATCCCTTCACCACCCTCAATCCCCATCTCGGGGTGATGGAGTCGGAGGAGGAGGAAGAAGAAGTAGAAGTAGAACGCTTAGTCCTAGCCGACATCCCTGGTTTGGTGGAGGGGGCCCATCGAGGGATAGGCCTGGGGTTCCGATTCCTGAGACACGTGGAGCGGACGAGGATCCTCATCTATCTCTTGGATATGGACCCCGAGGCCCGGGTCGATCCCCTTCGGGCCTATTCCGTCCTCCGCGAGGAGATGAAGGGTTTCGATCCAGGGTTGCTCCATCGGCCTGGGATCGTATGCCTGAACAAGATGGACCTCTCCGAGGCTCGTTCGAGGCTCCCCGAGGTCTTGGAGGTCTTCTCCCGGCAAGGGGTCAGACCCATACCCATCAGTGCCAAGACAGGGGAAGGCCTGGAGGGCCTCCGGGCCGCCCTTTTCCGGATGGCACGAGACATCGTCAGGAGAAGGGACCAAGGCTGACGGCATGGAGAGGACACAGAGGAACTCAAGGAGATTAAGGAGACCCAANGGCATGCGTCATGGACTCTTTCAGGGAGTTCGGAGGGTAGTAGTCAAGGTGGGATCCGCCGTCCTCACCTCTCCCAAGGGGGGGCTGGACACCGATCACATCCAGGCCATGGCCGACTCTTTATCTCGGACCATGCGAGCGGGTTACGAACTGGTTCTCGTCAGCTCCGGAGCCATCGCCGCCGGTATCCGAAAGATGGGTCTTCGGGGGCGACCCCAGAGTATCCCGGAGAAACAGGCTGCCGCGGCAGTGGGCCAGGCCCGCCTGATGTGGGTCTACGAGCGGTCTTTCAGCCGTAACGAAATTCAGGTGGCCCAGATCCTCCTGACGCGGGACGACATGGCCAATCGTCGTCGCTTCCTCAATGCCAGGAACACCCTCCAGACACTCCTTCGGTGGGGGATTCTCCCCGTCATCAACGAGAACGACAGCGTGGTCATCGAGGAGATCAAGTTCGGGGACAACGATAATCTCTCCGCCCTTGTGACCAATCTGATCCAGGCGGATCTCCTGGTGATCCTGACGGACATTGACGGCCTCTTCGACGCGGATCCCAAACGCCATCCTCATGCCCGGCTGATCTCCCTCATCGAGGAAGTGGACGAGCGGGTCCTCTCCGCGGCCGAGCCCACCAAGAGCGAGGTGGGAAGCGGAGGGATGGCTTCCAAGCTCCAGGCGGCGCGTACCGCCTCCATCTTCGGTGTCCCCACTGTGATCGCCAACGGGAAGATGCCAGATATGGTGGAGAGGATCCTGGCCGGAATGGATGTGGGCACCTTGGTCCTCCCCAAGGAGGATCGGATCAACAGTTGGAAGCACTGGATCGCCTTTTCCAAGACCCCGGCAGGTGCAATCATGGTGGATCAAGGAGCCAAGAGGATGATCGTGGAGAGGGGCAAAAGCCTCCTGCCCTCGGGGATCCGGGCGGTTTTGGGCCACTTCGGGATAGGGGATTCAGTCAGTTGTCTGGGGGAAAATCGGGAGGAGTTCGCTCGCGGCTTGGTCAACTACAGCGCGGAGGAGGTACGAAAGATTCAAGGGAGACGCACATCGGAGATCGAATCGGTTCTGGGATACAAATACTACGACGAAGTGATCCATCGGGATCACTTGGTGATCCTTCCATGAGCCTTCCCCCGAAGGATCCGTTATCAACAAACCCTTGACGAACGCTCGGCGATGGGCGAGAACTAAGAAGGACCTTACTTGGGGGCCGCTGAAGCTCGGGAAATAGGTGGAGTGGATGACTACGGAATTGAGGAAAATCGCCGAGGGGGCTAAGGAGGCGTCCCGGGTCCTTGCCCAGCTTCCATCGGACCACAAGGCTCGTGCTCTTGAACGTATGGCCCAGAAGCTGGAGGAGGGGCTCGAAGGGCTTTTGAAGGCCAACGGTTGTGACCTTGAGAAGGCCCGTGAAAAGGGGATCTCCGGGGCCTTTCTGGATCGTTTGACCCTGACGGAGCGGACCGTTAAGGAGATGGCCTTGGGGATCCGAGAGGTGGCCGCTTTGCCCGATCCCGTGGGCCAAGTCGTGCGTATGTGGCGCCGACCCAACGGCCTATGGGTCGGCCGCATGCGGATTCCGTTGGGCGTGGTGGGGATCATTTATGAGGCTCGCCCCAACGTCACGGCCGACGCTGCGGCCCTTTGCCTCAAATCCGGCAACGCAGTCCTTCTCAGGGGGGGCTCCGAGGCCTTTCATTCCAACATGGCCATCTGTAGGATTTTGCAGGAGTCGCTCAAGGAGGAGGGGATCCCCCAGGGGGCTATCTCCATGGTGCCCACTGCCGATCGGTCAGCCGTCTTGGAGATGCTCCAGATGGAGGACCTCATCGACGTCATCATCCCGCGGGGTGGAGAGGATCTGATCCGGACGGTGGTGGCCGCCTCGAGGATCCCCGTCATCAAGCACTACAAAGGGGTATGCCACATCTATGTGGACGCATCCGCGGACCCTGACATGGCCCGCGAGATCTGCATCAACGCCAAGGTCCAGCGTCCCGGAGTGTGCAATGCCGTGGAGACGTTGCTGGTTCATCGGGAGGCCGCGGATCGCTTCCTACCCCAGCTCCTCTCGGCGCTTCGGGACCGGGGGGTAGAGATCCGGGGCTGTCCCCGAACGCGGGAGCGGGCGCCCTGGGTGAAGGAGGCCGAGGAATCGGACTGGGGGAGGGAATACCTGGACTTAATTCTGGCGGTGCGAGTCGTGGAATCGCTGGAGGAGGCGGTGGAGCACATTGCTATATACGGGTCGGATCATACAGAGTCTATCATCACTCGAGATTACGCCAACGCCCAGCGATTCCTCAAGGAGGTCCAATCCTCGGTGGTCTTAGTCAACGCCTCGACCCGATTCAGCGACGGATTCCAACTGGGGCTTGGAGCGGAGATCGGCATCAGCACCACCAAACTCCACGCATTCGGCCCCATGGGGGTGGAGGAACTCACCACCACCAAATTCATCGTCTATGGAGACGGACAGATCCGGCAATAGGGTGCGCATCGGACTCTTCGGCGGGACATTCGACCCTATCCACTTCGGGCACCTCCGCGCGGCGGAGGAGGCCCGGGAGGCCTTTGGTCTGGAACGCGTCCTGTTCATTCCCTCCGCTCGTCCGCCACACAAAGACCCCAAAGAGGTCAGTCCGGCCCATCATCGTCTGGAGATGACCCGAAGGGCCGTGCGGGGAAATCCCGTCTTCCATGTCTCTGACGTGGAGTGCCGCCGCAGCGATCTTTCCTATTCGGTGGAGACATTGCGAATCCTGCGCAGCGAGGAGGCACTGAATGGGGTTTTCTACTTCATCCTCGGGATCGATGCCTTCCTGGAGCTGGAGACCTGGAGGGATTACGAGCAACTCTTCGCCTTGAGCCATCTCGTGGTCCTGGAGCGCTCCGGGATTCCCATTAAGGGGAGGGGTGCCCTTCCGGCTCGAATCAGAGCCGAATTCCGATACGACCGCATCCGTAGGGCCTTTGAGCATCCTTCTGGGGGTCTCGTTTATTTCAGAAGATTTCGGAGCCTAGAGATCTCCGGACGGGAGATCCGCCGACGCGTGCGGCTTGGAAGATCCATCCGATATCTTGTACCCGACGAAGTGGAGGACTACATTCGTCTCCACAGACTCTACCGCTGAAGGAGCGAGTTAGGGAGAAGGATATGCACGAGGAACAGTCGACCATGGAGACCTCGGTGGACTCCAAGGAGAAGTCCCTGATCCTGGTCCGCCTGGCGAGGAGTCGTCGGGCCACGGATCTGGTGGTATTGGATCTTCGGAATCTGGTCACTTATACGGACTACTTCGTCATCTGTACGGGACGGTCGGATCGTCAGGTCAGGGCAATCGCCGAGCACTTGGAGGCCGAACTTCGAGGAAAGAAGATTCGGCCACGCAGCGTGGAGGGCATGACCACTGGACGTTGGGTCCTCATGGACTTCGACGATGTTGTGGTCCACATCTTTCAGAGGGAGGTGAGGGAATTCTACGATTTGGAGGGCCTTTGGGCCGATGCCCCCCGAGTGAGCCTCCCTCCGGATCCCGAGGAGACGGTGGAGTCTGCAGAGAGCCTGGACGAATGGGAGGAGGACGAGGAGTGGTGAAGCGCCATACAGAGAGTCCAGTGATGCTGATGATCCTCGATGGGTGGGGGATCGCCCCTCCCTGCCGGACCAATGCCATCCATCTGGCCCGTACCCCCGTTCTGGATCGACTCGCCGCTGAGTACCCTCACTGCCAACTCCAGGCCTCGGGGGAAGCAGTGGGACTCCCTAACGGACAGATGGGAAACTCGGAGGTCGGTCACCTGAACCTAGGGGCCGGCCGGATCGTGTATCAGGAGTTTACCCGCATCAGCAAAGCCATCCGTAACGGAGACCTTCGGAAAAATCGTGCGCTTCGGCAAGCCATGGAGGAGGCCCGGAGGCGCGGACGTGTCCTTCACTTCATGGGCTTGGTGTCCGATGGAGGCGTCCACAGTCACATTGATCACCTCATAGCCCTCATCGAGATGGCCCGGGACCTGGGGTGTCCCGAGGTGCGGATCCATGCCTTTCTGGACGGACGGGACACCCCCCCCACCAGCGGGATCCACTATGTGGAGAGGTTGGAGTCCTTTCTCAAGACCTCGCGCGTGGGCCTCATCGCCACTCTCATGGGGCGCTACTGGGGGATGGATCGGGATCGACGTTGGGACCGCATCGAGCGGGCCTATCGAGCTTTGACCCTGGGAGAGGGCCGGAAGTTTACCGATCCCCTGGAGGCTGTCCGATGGGCATATGAGCATGGGGAGACAGATGAGTTTGTCCAGCCCACGGTCTTGGTGGACCCCCAAGGGAAGGCGAAGGGCACTCTACGGGAGGGTGATTCGTTGATCTTTTTCAACTTCCGGGCGGACCGTGCAAGGGAGATCACCCGGGCCCTCACCGAGGGAGACTTTAAAGAGTTCTCCAGACCGGTCTTTCCCCGCTTGGGGAGTTACGTCTGCATGACCCAATATGACGAGACCTTCTCCTTACCCGTGGCCTTTCCCCCGCTTCATCTGAACCGGATCCTGGGGGAGGTGATTTCGTCTCTGGGGATGAGACAGCTTCGTATCGCTGAGACCGAGAAATACGCCCATGTCACCTTTTTCTTCAACGGGGGAGAAGAGGAGCCCTTTCCCGGAGAGGACCGCTGTCTCATACCTTCTCCCAAACACGTCCCCACCTACGATCAGAAGCCGGAGATGAGTGCTCCGGGGGTCGCACAGGAGGCGGTGCGGAGGATTCAAGAGGACCATTACGATCTGATCGTGCTCAATTTCGCCAACGGCGATATGGTGGGCCACACCGGAGTCCTTGAGGCGGCCGTTCGGGCATGCGAGGCCGTGGACTCCTGCGTCGGACAGGTGGTGAGGGCCGTGCAGGACCGTCATGGAGTCGTCCTCATCACCGCTGATCACGGGAATGCGGAACAGATGTGGGATGAGGAGACGCGCGGTCCTCATACGGCCCACACGACTAATCCGGTCCCTTGCATCCTGGTGGGGGAGAGATGGAAGGGAGCTACATTGCGGGAGGGGATCCTGGCGGATGTGGCTCCAACCCTCCTCGAGATTATGGGGCTGGCTGTCCCCTGGGAGATGTCCGGCGAATCCCTCCTCCTTCATTGAGGCCGACNTCCCTCCTGCTCTCGGGAGGCTGGCGGAATTCAGTGCGAGCCCGGGGATTTCTTTTGTGCAATCAGAAAGCTGGGTTACGTATATGGGAAATGGGATGTCTGCCGACACCATGGACCACAACGGTTGCGCTGTAGCCGCAGGCTTTAGCCTGCGCGAAAAGTGCAACTGTAGATAGCTGTTTGCTCATTTTCATGACTCTAGAGTGCCATGTCGCACGTGGCATGGCCGTTGCCTCGCAGGTAAAGAGCGGCATGAGGAATTGGCTGCTCTCCCTTCTGGACCTCCTCTTTCCACCGTTGTGCGTGGTCTGCGGCCGAAGCCTGGAACCCGGGCGGGTGAGAGTCGGAATTCGCTGGGCTGGCTATGGCTTGTGCAGTGGATGCCAAGGTGCGGTGCCCTGGATCCGTCCTCCGATCTGTCCCCGATGCGGCCGGCCCTTCGCCTTGGCCTCGGCAGGAGGGCACCTCTGCGGCGACTGTCTCCTCCATCCGCCGCCGTTCGATTCGGCCCGTGCCTTGATGGCCTATAGGGATGATGTGGTGTCCTTATTCCACTTGATGAAATATGGACCGCGACCCTCACTAGCGCGATTCCTGGGAGAGATGATGGGCCGGGCGTTTGGGGAAGAAATTCGGGCCCTGGATCCGGATGGGATCATCCCGATCCCCATGCACCCTCGAAGACTGCGTCGGCGGGGTTTCAATCAGGCCTCCTGGATGGCGCGGAGGATCTCCAAGCACGCGGGGGTCCCGGTTCGGGAACGGCTTCTGGTCCGGACCCGATGGGCCGAGCCCCAGGTGAGGCTTCCCAGAACCCTACGGATAAGAAATATACGCGGGACCTTCGGGGTCGGCCGAGGAAAGGAGGTGAGTGGGGGATGTTGGGTGATCGTCGATGACGTCATGACCACGGGCGCCACTGCAAGAGAGGCAGCCCGTATCCTGAAACGGGCCGGGGCCGTGGAGGTACATCTCCGGACAGCGGCCCGTGTCCTGTAAAAGGGGAGGAAGATCCCTCTATGGGCTTTCTCCTGGGATGGGGGTTGCATCCCCGAGGCTAACATGCTATTTTGGCTTTGAAAATCGACTTAAGGCGGGTATGAGAGACAAAGNGGATCATGCCGGAGGGCCAAAGAACGCCGAAAGGGATATGGGCCATCGGTGGGGGAAAGGGGGGCACTGGCAAGACCCTCATCGCCAGCAATATGGCTATCTATCTGGCCCAGCTCGGCCAGAAGGTCCTCTTGGTGGATGCCGATCTGGGCGGGGGGAACCTGCACACGTGTCTCGGCATCGATCGCCCCCGAAACGGCATCTGGGCCTTTCTGGAAGGGGGGCGTGCTGACCTCCTCTCCTATGTCCAGGAGACCGGGATTCCCAATCTCTCGTTGTTGACTGGCGGGCTGGACTCCGGGGGACGTCTTCCCACCATGAAGGCCATGGATAGGCTCCGGAGGGCTCTTCGAGAGTCGCAGGCTGATTACGTAATCCTGGATGTGGGATCGGGGACCTCGCCTTGGGTCATGACCCTTTTCCTCATGGGACGGGTGGGGATCTATGTCATCGTGCCCGAGCCAACCTCCCTAGAGAATGTCTATCTGTTTCTTCGGGAAGTCCTTTTCTTCCTTTTGGGAAGGGCCTCTCGCAAGAGGTCTGTCCGACAGGCGGTTCAGCAGGCCCTTTTTGCTGAGGACCCCAACGACTCTTTGGCTGTCCCGAGCCTGTTAGACCGGATCGAGAGGCTGGACCCCGCTGCCGTAAAAGGACTCAGGTCCGTGATGGAGGACTTCTGTGTGCATTTGGTGCTGAACCAAGTGCGGCGCTACGATGAGGTGGAGATAGGCTTTTCGGCCCGAAGCGCCATTCGAAAGTACTTCGGGGTCCGGGTGGACTTCGTGGGCTATATCAACCATGACGAACGGGTGATGCAGTGCGTCCGCATGCGTAAACCTTTGATCCAGAACTTCCCTGATTCCAATGCGGCCAAATGCATTGAGAATCTCACGAACAAACTCCTCACCCACGGGCAGCTCGCCTTTGACTTCTTTTAAAAGGCCGTTGGTAGGACCATGATTGACCTTACCACACTGACCCTCTATGAGGTCCTGGACATAGAACCAAGGGCCACTGTGGCCGATATCAAAAGGGCCTATAAGATCGCGTTGAAGACCTATGGGACAGACCACATGGCCACCTATGGCCTTTTTACGGACCAACAAAAGGAGCGGATCCTGGAGAAGATCCATGAAGCCTACACCATCTTGATCGATCCTGAACGCCGCCGCCGCTACGACGAAGAACTCAGGCGCAGAGGGATCTACAATGCCTCCTCTGTCCAGGCACGGCGTTCCTCTGTGGAGGGCAAGGAGGGAAGAGAGGTCGCTCAGGAGGTGCTGGACGAGACCGAGGCTCCCCTGATTGAGGNCCCCGAGAGTATCCGGAGGAAGGAAGTACGGATTCAGGAGATCCTTCGGGAAGCCCAGGAGAAGGGGGATTGGTCTGCTTCTATCTTGAGGAAGATCCGGGAGACTCAAGGACTGACTCTCCAGGAGATCGCCCATCGCACAAAGATAAGTCGAGGTCACCTACGTGCCCTCGANGAGGACTCCTATGAGTTTCTCCCTCCGGACACCTACCTTAAGGGGTTCCTCATCCAGATCCTCAAGGTCATGGCGGTGGATCCGGGGGAGATAGCCCACAAGATCCTGGAGCATATCCGAGGGGTGAGGGGGATCCGGTAGGCCTGCCCTCGGAGGTCTTGAAAAGTGCGACGGGATGGTTTAAACTTGGGCTGTTTTCCGGTCGGATGGCCGGTGCTCTTTGGGTGTTCCGAGCGCCTGTAGCTCAGTGGACAGAGCAGTGGACTTCTAATCCACGGGTCGCAGGTTCGAATCCTGCCAGGCGTGCCAGCTTTTACGGCGTCTGTGGTAGGTGCGGGTGCTCGGAGAGAGATTGGATTCGCTGTGGTGGGTGTAGCTCAGAAGGTCAGAGCACCAGGTTGTGGCCCTGGGGGTCGAGGGTTCGAATCCCTTCACTCACCCCAAATCGATGGTAGAGCCGCCGGAAAGACGGCGGATCGAGCGGGCGCCCGTAGCTCAGCTGGATAGAGCGTCGGACTTCGAATCCGCAGGTCGCAGGTTCGAATCCTGCCGGGCGTGCCAGAAAAAGGCGTTCATGGAGCCGCTACGGCGGTGTCCAGGGTGATTTTTCAAGAAGGGGGCGGCTAGCTCAACTGGCAGAGCAACGGACTCTTAATCCGTAGGTTGAAGGTTCGACTCCTTCGCCGCTCACCAAATGAATGGAGGGGATTAGCCAACTCAGGCTAATCCCCCTTTTTCCTCATTTTATCCGCAAAATTACACCCAACCTACACGGCCAATTTTCCCCCATCCCATCCTAGAGATCATCTCCATAAGCATCTCCTCTAGCCCATTCCATGTAGGTTCTCAATCCTCAACGCATCTTTCATCTCGTTAGGAAGGAGAGATCGGAAGGCTTCCCGAGACCCCGGACTGGTCCTCCACGAGGAGGACCAAAGCCTCTTTTGTCACAGAGCCATTCCAGGGTTTAGACCTGAAAAAGATTACACTCGTTCGGCGGAAATCGGGGCAGCTGTGACTCCCTGATCGGATTTCGAAGCAAAGGTCAAGGGTCTAAGATTCTTTTGATTCATATTTGAAAAATAATAAACCAACTTGGTAATATTTCCCTGAAAAAGTGGCACGAGGGGGCCTATGGAAAAGGACAGACGTGAAGATGTCATTGGGGATGGAGAGATGATTCTTTTTCG